>NZ_JAGXTP010000003.1:0-300000 GCF_018334155.1 Devosia litorisediminis
ATCCATCGCCGGTTGCCCGGAACCCAGATCGTCTCTGCCAGAAACACCAAACAGTGGGAACCACCAGGGTTCAACGTCGTCCAGTGCGGCGGGTTGTAAGCACGTCTCGTAAGACTGTCAACACCCTTTTCAGTTTTCTTACCAGTTTGAGTTGCCTCAGATCGGTCTGAATTCTGAAACCTCGTGATCGCTAATTTCTTAGTGATTTCAGAGGCTTGCTTCCGTGCCCGCCGCCGTTTGGCGCCGCGCTCTTCAGCGATGGGCGGGTTATAGGGGGGACCCTTTTGGCTGTAAACCCCCCAAAACGACAAAACCGTCATTTTCTGATTCACTGGCCGTCTGACCATGTGGAAAACACGACTGAACCACGAGGGAATACGGCGTTTTTGCCTGTTACACGGCACATATGGGATTTTTTCCATCACATGCAATGGCAAGGCTGCGCCCTCCCTGCGCAGCGCTCGAAGCGGCGCCAATCCCCCCTCTGGCAGGCCACACACGCAGTTTCGCCGCATTTTCCTTAGATATGAACGCGGTGATTGATATAGACTCCGCGCACACACGTGAGCGCACGAGGCGCCAGAGGGCTAATGAGCCGGCACAAGACCGGTAGGGGATCTGCCATGACAGACCAAAGGATTGGGCGTTGAACGCAGCGCAGAGAAATCGCCACGCCGCCTTGCTCAAGGCGACGGGCTTTGAAGACAGCCCCGCCCTGACCGTCCAGTCCACCGATGGCGAAATCCCCCACGGCCGCGAGCTCAGCTTTGCCTGGTTGACCGGTACTGTGATGACGGGCCTGACCAGCGTGATGCTGATGGGTGCCGCGCTCTACGTGTCGTTCCAGGGCCAGGACACTTTCTCGACCGCCTATGAAGCGCTGCAAATCGCGCGCCCCAAGGTCGAGACCCAGGCCGTCACCGACATGTCGGCCAAATCCTCGCGCGTGCGACCGGTCTCCGCGACCCGCTCTGATCTTGAAATCATCGAAGCCTCGATCCGCGCCAATGTCGATGGCCGCGACATGATCCGCAACCAGCCCTTCATGCGCATTCGCGCCACGCTGGCTACCGCGGCGACATCTTTGTCCGACGGCATTCCCGAATACGACCCGGTGGCCATCCTCAACGCCACCCAGCCCATTGAAGTCGCCGCTGACGGCATTGACGTGAATACCGATGTCTATGGCGCCGAAGTTGAAGGCGAGGTCGCCGTCCGTCTGGCCGACATGCCCATGACCTTTGTGCCGCCTCGCGCCATTTCCGATCAGTCCGCCGCCGCCTTTGTGCGGGGCCTGATCGAATCCAATACGTCGATTGTCGGTGGCGCGGCCACGCTGGCCTATGCCGCGTTGGGCCCCAGCGTGCGCGATCTGGGTCGTATCGGCGATGGCAGCACCATTGGCGGCATTGCCGAGAACGTCACGGTCGTGCCCAAGACCACCATCGCAGCCGAAGCCGGGCTGGGTCGTTCCGAACGCTTCCTGACACTGCGCGAAGCCGCCGCCCTGCCCGACGTACTGGGCAAGAACGGCTTTTCGGCCAACCAGTCCGCCCTGGTGATCGACGCCCTGCGCAATGTGCTGCGCGACACCAACCTGCCCGCATCCACCCGGCTGCGTATTCTTTATGGCCCGCTCAGCCGCGAAGCGACCAGCCTGGTGCCCTACCGTCTGAGCCTGTATGAGCCGCTGGCTGACGGCAGCTATGCCTATCAGGCGACCGTGGCCCTGACCGATACGGGCCAGTATGTGCTCGGCATCGAGCCGGACTTCGTTGAATTCCCCGAAGAAGACACCGAAGAAATCAACGTCGCCAACCTGCCAAGCGTTTATCGCTCGATCTGGGAAACCGGTCGCAAGCACGATCTGGATGACGCCACCATTGAGCGCATCATCGGCATGTATGCCTATGACGTGGACATGACCAAAAAGATCAGCGCCGGTGACGGTATCGAGATTCTCGAAACCGTGCCGGATGCCGAAGGTCGTGGCGAACTGCTCTATGTGGCGCTGACCCTGGGCTCAACCACCCGCAAGCTCTACCGCTTCGGCACCGATGATGGCGTGGTGGATTTCTATGATCCGGACGGGGAGACCGGCAAGCGCTTCCTGACCCGCCGGCCGCTCGAGGGTGGCGGCACGCTGCGCTCGCGCTTTGGCTATCGCATCCACCCCATCTTCAAGACGCGGCGGTTGCATACCGGCGTGGATCTGGCAGCCCGCTCGGGCACCCCGATCTATGCCGCCGGCGATGGCGTGATCAAGTATTACAAATGGCAGTCGGGCTACGGCAACAAGGTCGAGCTGCAGCACGTTAACGGCTATGAGACCGCCTATGGCCACATGTCGCGCTATGCAGACGGGCTTTCCGTCGGCAGTCGCGTCCGCCAGGGACAGATCATCGGCTATGTCGGCTCCACCGGTCAGTCGACCGGTCCGCATCTGCATTTCGAGATCAAGATCAACGGCAATCTGGTCGATCCGCTCAGCGTCAAGCTGCCCAAGGACAATGTTCTGGCCCAGCAATACCAGAGCGAATTTGCCCGGACCATGGCCCAGATCGATGATCTGATGGAGCGTCAGCCAGCCCCAGTCAGCGTCGCGCAGGCCAACTAGCCTTTACGCTCCAGCGTCAGCCACGCCACCACCGCCGAGGCCAGGCACAGCCCGGCATTGAAATAGGCAATAGTGGAAAAGGCGGCGTTGGTGGCCAGTTGGCGCATCGCCTCATCCTGCGGGCTCAGCCCGTCTGCCGCCAGGCCAAAATAGACCGGCAGCTCTGCTGCACCGCCCAAAGCCCGCTCGAACACCAGCGCGGCCAGCATGCCCATCGCCGCCACCGCCACCAGCCCGGCTACCCGGGACACCGCATTATTGGTGCCCGAGGCGATGCCGGTATCGTCGTCATCAACCGCGGTCATCACTGCCGTCGAAAGCGGTGAGACCACCAGCGCCATGCCCACCCCAGCCATGCACATCAATGGCAACACAGCCTGCCAGATCTGCTGCAGCGGCGCGGTGACTGCCAGCCCGGCAAAAGCCAGCCCGACCCAGACTGCTCCAACGGTGATCGGCGGCCCGGCGCCGAACCGGTCTGCCCACCGCCCGCTGAGCCCAGACAGCAGCGCTATGGCGACGCCAAAGGGCAGCATGACCATGGACACTTCGGCCGGCGAAGCGCCCCAGCCACCGATCAGCGTCATGGGCAGATAGAACGTGGTCCCGGTCAGGGCAAAATACAGGATGAAGGTCAGCGCATTGGCACCCGAGAACTGCCGGATGGTGAACAGCCGCAGCGGCAGCATGGGATGCTCGGTCCACAATTCCCACCACACGAACCAGGCCAGCGACAACAGACCCGCACAGCAGTAGATCACGATATGGGATAGCGGCGGCACGCTCTCGCTGCCACTGCCCGTCAGCCCGAAAGCCAGCAGCATCAGCCCCAGGCTGGCCAGCACCGCCCCGACAATATCGAGCTTGCGCCGCGCGCGGGCCCCATCGACGGGCACGCGCAGAATCAGCAGGGCCAGCGCGATGCCGCCCAGCGGCAGATTGATGGCAAACACCAGCCGCCAGCTCCAGTCGCCCAGCGCCGTCAGCACGAACCCGCCCAGCACCGGCCCCATAATGGTGGTCAGCGATGACGCCGCCGCCCAGGTACCGATGGCGCGGCCGCGTTCCGCTTTGGGATAGGCCTTGGCGATGATCGCCAGACTGCCCGGGATCATCAGCGCCGCCCCAATCCCCTGAACGGCACGCGCCACGATCAGCACCCCTACCTGTGGCGCCAGCGCGCAAACCATCGAGGCGGCGACGAACACCCCGATCCCCAGGCCGAACACCAGCCGCAACCCGAACCGGTCACCGGCTGCGCCACCCAGTAGCAGCAGTGAGCCCAGAAACAGCAGATAGCCATTGGAGACCCATTGGGCATCGGCCAGCGTGGCCCCCAGATCGGCGCGCAGCGATGGAATGGCAATCGACAGCACAGAGCCATCGATAAACGCCATGCTCGAGGCCAGAATAGCAGCCACCAGCACATAGATCCGCCGCGATTGCGGGCAAAATGTTGGCTCAACTGTCTGCGCCCCGGCCTCTGCCATGTCCCAATCCCCCAAAGATCGGCGACAGACTAGTCGCGTGCGACCCAGATCGCCAACTCATTGCCGCCCGGTTCGCGAAAATGGAACCGGCGCCCACCCGGAAAATCGAACTGCGCCTGGGTAATAACCCCGCCCGCTGCGATCACCCGGCGCTCTGCGTCATCCAGATCCTGGGTGCGCACAATGGCCATGGTTGCGGCCACCCTGCCCGCCCCCTGATCAATGCCACCATCGATCCCGGCACCCTCCAGCCCATCATAGTCCGGCCCATAGCTGGTTATCCCCCAGCCAAAGGCCGCGTTAAAGAATGCGCTGGTCGCCGCACGGTCCCGCGATGGAAACTCCACATAGTCGATCTTGTCTGTCATCAGCCCCTCCGTCGTTCCGTTTTTGTTCTTAAACCGATTCCCACCAAAGACAAAAAGGCCGGTCAGTTGACCGGCCTTTTCAAAGTTATGCGGCAGCGTCCGCCAGATCATCGGGATGCAGCACGATGCCCTCATCATTGGCATCGACCACAACCGTACTGCCATCGCTGACCCGACCGGCCAGGATCTCGTCGGCCAGACCATCCTGCACGGCGCGCTGGATTGCGCGCTTGAGCGGCCGTGCCCCATAGGCGGGATCATAGCCCTCATTGGCCAGCCAGTCGCGGGCTGCCGGGGTGAGATCAAGCGTGATGTCACGCTCCTTGAGCAGGTTCTGCAACCGGCCGAACTGCACATCGACAATGGCGCCCATATGCTCGCGACCCAGGCGATGGAACAGCAGGATCTCGTCGATCCGGTTGAGGAATTCGGGCCGGAAAGATGCCTTGACCATGTCGAGCACCTTGCCGCGCACCAGTTCCACCGATTCCCCATCCTTGAGATCGACCAGATATTCCGAGCCCAGATTGGAGGTCAGGATGATCACCGTATTGCGGAAATCAACCGTACGCCCCTGCCCGTCGGTCAGCCGGCCGTCATCGAGCACCTGCAGCAGAACGTTGAACACGTCCGGATGCGCCTTTTCGATCTCGTCGAACAGCACGACCTGATAGGGCCGACGCCGGACCGCTTCGGTCAGCACACCGCCCTCTTCGTAGCCGACATAGCCCGGAGGAGCCCCGATCAGCCGGGCCACCGAGTGCTTCTCCATGAACTCGCTCATGTCGAGCCGCACCATGGCGGTCTCGTCATCGAACAGGAACTGCGCCAGGCTCTTGGTCAGCTCGGTCTTGCCCACCCCGGTTGGCCCCAGGAACATGAACGAGCCGATCGGCCGGTTCGGATCCTGCAGCCCGGCGCGCGAACGGCGCACGGCCTTGGCGACAGCGGTTACCGCTTCGGACTGACCGATGACGCGGGCGCCAATCGAATCTTCCATATGCAGCAGCTTTTCACGCTCGGCTTCAAGCATCCGGTCAACCGGAATACCGGTCCAGCGGCTCACCACCTGGGCAATGTCGGTGGGTGTCACCACCTCAGCCGCCATCTGCGGATCGGCCTTGCCGTCACCATCGGCATCCTCGGCATTGGCAATGCGCTTTTCGAGATCGGGAATGACGCCATAGGCCAGCTCACCGGCTTTTGCCAGGTCACCCTGACGCTGCGCGATCTCGAGCTGGCTGCGGGCCGCATCGAGCTCTTCCTTGAGCTTCTGGCTCCCCTGCAGACGTTCTTTTTCCGCCAGCCACTTGGCCGACAGGCCCTGGGCCTGTTCTTCCAGACCCGCCAGTTCGCTTTCCAGCCGCTCAAGCCGAATGCGCGAGCCGTCATCATCTTCCTTGCGCAGCGCCTCTCGCTCGATCTTGAGCTGCATGATGCGGCGATCAAGTTCGTCCAGCGCCTCGGGCTTGCTGTCCACGGCCATGCGCAAACGCGCCGCTGCCTCGTCCATCAGATCGATGGCCTTGTCGGGCAGGAAGCGGTCGGTGATGTAGCGGTTCGACAGCGTGGCCGCACTCACCAGCGCCGAATCCGAAATCCGAATGCCGTGGTGCAGCTCGTATTTTTCCTTCAGGCCACGCAGGATCGAGATGGTGTCTTCCACCGTGGGCTCGTCGACAAACACCGGCTGGAAACGTCGCGCCAGCGCCGGGTCCTTTTCGACATGCTTGCGGTATTCATCCAGCGTCGTGGCGCCCACGCAATGCAGTTCGCCGCGCGCCAGGGCAGGCTTGAGCAGATTGGACGCATCCATGGCGCCATCGCTCTTGCCCGCGCCAACCAGCGTGTGCATTTCGTCGATGAACAGAATGATCTGGCCATCCGACGAGGTGACCTCGCTCAGCACTGCCTTGAGGCGTTCCTCGAACTCACCGCGATATTTCGCGCCGGCGATCAGCGCGCCCATGTCCAGCGAGAGCAGTGACTTGTTCTTCAGCGATTCGGGTACGTCGCCATTGACGATACGGATCGCCAGACCTTCGGCGATCGCCGTCTTGCCCACGCCGGGTTCACCGATCAGCACCGGATTATTCTTGGTACGACGGCTCAGCACCTGAATGGTACGGCGAATTTCCTCGTCCCGGCCGATAACCGGATCAAGCTTGCCCTCGCGCACATCGGCAGTCAGATCGCGCGCATATTTCTTGAGCGCATCATAGCTGTTCTCGGCCGAGGCGGAGTCAGCCGTGCGGCCCTTGCGGATCTCTTCGATGGCGGTATTGAGCCCCTGCGGGTTGACCCCGGCAGACGCCAGAATCTTGCCCGCATCGGTATCTTTTTCGACCACCAGTGCCAGCAGCAGGCGCTCAACCGTGACAAAGCTGTCGCCGGCCTTTTGCGCGGCGCTTTCGGCGGTGTCGAACACCCGGGCCAGCTCACGGCTCAGATAGAGCTGAGAACCATCACCGGAGACGCTGGGGATCTTCGCCGTTTCGGCTTCCACGGCAGCGCGGGCCGCCTTGGGATCGCCACCGGCGCGCTCGATCAACCCATTGGCCATGCCCTGATCGTCGTCGAGCAGCACCTTGAGCAGATGGATGGGCGCGAATTGCTGGTGGCCCTTGCCCAACGCGATGGTCTGGGCGCTCTGAATGAACCCACGGGCCCGTTCGGTATATTTTTCGATATTCATACAACTCTCCTGATCTCGCCCGTCGCCCGGCCCCGAAGGCACCTGAACACACGGCGGAAGCGTCGATTGATGGAACGCCTGCCAGGCAGCGCTGCTCCATCCTCACAGCTTATATGGGAGCGTTTTCACAAACAAAAAGGCCGGACATCACTGCCCGGCCCTTTCGAATTCGCTTTTTTGCCTATTCGGCGGCTGTACCCGAGCCTGCTGTCAGAAACGCTGGCAATTCACCAACTTCTGGCTGCTCGGAACTGGCGGGATCTGCGCCAGCGTCACCACCGGCAGGGCGACGCCGACGGGGCCGACGCTCACGGGGCTTGCGGGTCTCGCCTGCATCAGCGGCGGCGTCTGCGGCCGGTGCAGCTTCGTTGGCCACTGCGGGCTGCTCGTCGCTGGACGTTTCGCCTTCATTGGCTGCAGCTGCGGCAGGACGCTCACGATCAGGCCGTTCCCGATCGGGACGCTGACGGCTGCGCTCATTGCGCGGCGGACGCTGTTCGCCCTGCTGAGCGCGTTGCTCGCCGCCCTCGTTCTGTTCGTCACCCTCATTCTGCTGCGGCGCCTGCTGCGGCTGGGGCGAAGAGAAGCGCGAGTTCATCTCGGGCATATCATCATCGAAATCGCTATCGTCCTGGCCCTCGGGCCGCACGCCACTCTGGGCCTGCTGGGCGCTCGAAACGATACGGAAATAATGCTCGGCATGCTGGAGATAATTCTCCGCCATCACCGAGTCACCGCTCGACTGGGCGTCGCGGGCGAGTTGCAAATATTTCTCGGCGATATGGGCCGCGTTGCCGCGCACCTTCACATCCGGACCATTGCTCTCGAAATTGCGGGACAGCGGATTAACGTGCTTGCGTCCGCCGTTCCGACCGCGCTGCCGGTTTTTATTCTGATTATTGGGTCTCATCTGGTCGCTTTATCTAACTCTAGAAAAATAAGCGTCACACTGCTGGCGGATCGGCATCATGCCTGATCGGGCAGCTTCCCCGCAAAGACCGAAGTCTTGTGTCGTAGGGCTCTAAATTGGCTTCATGAAGACCGAAACCGTCTGCCGGCGCTCCGAACCTGTCCTGCGTCATTCCAGGCTCTGCTGGAACCGCGCTGCCGCTTGCAGCATCCGGAAGTGTCGGGTGGCATGTCGCCGTGGCGCTCATGAAGCACCGTTGACAGCAAGGCCAAACTATAGTGTTCGCACTTGATTTGCCAGCCCTAATTGCGGGCTTATCCCCGTCAGGCTTAACGGCACACTACAGGTGGTGTGCCCACACCACCCGATCAAGCCCCGCCAGATCCTTGTGCACGCTGACATTTTCAAAGCCGGCTTCGAGAAACAGGGCACTCACCGAAGCCGCCTGATCATGCCCGATCTCGACCAGAACATGACCTTTTTCGACCAGCCAACCATCCGCCTGACGGGCAATGATGCGGTACGGCGCCAGCCCGTCAGGCCCGCCATCCAGTGCCAGGCGAGGATCGAAATCGCGTACTTCACCCGCCAGGGTTTCCACCACATCGGTGGCGATATAGGGCGGGTTGGACACGATCAGGTCAAAGCGCTGCGCTGGCACCGGCTCAAACCAGCTGCCCGCATGAAGGCTCAGCCGCCCGGCCACATCGTGCCGCGCCGCATTGGCCTGGGCCGCCTGCAGCGCCAAGGCGCTCAGATCGACTGCAACGCCCGAAATGCCAGCCATATTGGCCAGCATGGCAATCGGGATGCAGCCCGTGCCCGTGCCCAGATCGAGCACACGCCCCTCGGCCGGCATGGCGCCCAGCGCCAGATCGACCAGCAATTCGGTATCGGGGCGCGGCTCCAGCGTCGCCGCGTTCAGGCCGAATGCCAGCCCGTAAAACTCGCGTTCACCGATGATCCGCGCCACCGATTCCCCGGTCATGCGGCGCTGCATCAATGTCGCGAGCTGGGCGGCGGACGCCTCGTCAGCCACATCGTTCTCGCGGGTTGCCAGCTCCAGCGCGTTCAGACCCAGCCCATGCTGGGCCAAGAGCTTTGCATCGAGCGCTGCAGTGGTAAAACCCAGCCGGCTCAATACATCGCGCCAGCCGCGCCACAGCGCACCAATGGTGGGCGCCTGACTCAGTTGGAATGCTCCATATCGGCCAGCTGCGCAGCCTGATTTTCGGTGATCAGCGCTTCGATCAGCTCGTCCAGCGCTTCACCGGTGATCACCTTGTCGAGCTTGTACAGCGTCAGATTGATGCGGTGATCGGTGACACGCCCCTGCGGGAAATTATAGGTGCGGATACGTTCGGAACGATCGCCGGAACCGACCTGCCCCTTGCGCTCGGCCGAGCGGGCGCTGTCGCGCTCTTCGCGCTGCATTTCATAGAGCCGCGAGCGCAGCACAACCATGGCCTGCGCGCGGTTCTGATGCTGGCTCTTCATCGCCGAGGTCACCACCAGCCCCGTTGGGATATGGGTGATGCGCACCGCCGAGTCGGTGGTGTTGACGTGCTGACCACCAGCGCCCGAAGCGCGCATGGTGTCGATGCGAATGTCTTCGCTGCGAATTTCGATGTCGATGTCTTCGACCTCGGGCAGCACAGCCACAGTTGCCGCCGAAGTGTGAATGCGCCCCGATGCTTCGGTTGCCGGCACACGCTGCACGCGGTGCACGCCGCTTTCGAACTTCATGCGGGCGTAAACGCCCTTACCCGAGATATTGGCGATGATTTCGCGGAAGCCGCCCATTTCGCCGGGGCTCTCTTCCATGACCGTGACCTTCCAGCCATGACTGGACGCGTAGCGCTCGTACATGCGGAACAGATCACCGGCGAACAGCGCCGCTTCGTCACCACCCGTGCCCCCCCGGATTTCCAGAATGACCGATTTTTCGTCGGCCTCATCCTTGGGCAGCAGCAGCACGCGAACCGACTGGAACAGCTCTTCGATCTTTTCGTCGAGCTCTTCAATCTCGGCCTCGGCCATTTCGGCCATTTCCTTGTCGCCACTCTTGAGCAGCGCTTCGGCTTCCTTGCGGTCCTTCAGCGCCTTGGAATAGGCGCGGATCTGCTCGACGATGGGCGCCAGCTCGGCATGTTCCTTGCTGAACTTGACAAATTCATCGGGCCCGGCCCCGCCTGACAGCGCCGCTTCAATATACTGAAACCGGGTCTCGAGAGCGTCGAGCTTGTCCTGAGGAAGAGAGGCCATGAATCGTTCATCCTGTGCGGGCAACAACCCCGCGTCACGCAAATCCTGTCATCACCCCAAGCGCACCGGCCGGGGTAATCCAGAGCGTGTAGAAGGCTCTTGCGCCGACGTCAAACGGGCAGGTTCTGCTTCTCGATCCATTCCTGCAGCAATTGGCGAATGGTCACCCCATCCGCGCCATCGCTGAGCGCCGCGCCGACCGATTGCCGGATCGGCTCCAGATCAAGATTGAGCACCAGTTCCTTGATCGGTCCGATCGAGGCGGGGCCCATCGACAGCCGGGTCATGCCCACCGCCATCAGCGCGAGTGCCTCAAGCGGCTTTCCCGCAAGCTCACCACACATGGTGATGGGAATATTGTAGCGACGGGCGGCATCGACCACCAGACGGATGGCGCGCAGGCGCGGCATGCCGATGGGGTCGTAATGCTTGGCCACACGTGGATTGGCGCGATCGGACGCAGTCAAAAACTGCACCAGATCGTTTGAACCGATCGAGACGAAATCGGCCTGTGGCAGCAATTGATCGAGTTCGAACAGGAGCGACGGCACTTCCACCATCACGCCCAGTTCCAGACGGCTGGGGACCGGCTTGCCGGCGCGGCGCAGGCGATCCACTTCCTTGTCCACCACCAGGCGGGTCTGCACGAACTCAAAGGTCTCGGTGACCATGGGCACTAGGATCTTGAGCGGACGACCATTGGCGGCCAGCAGCAGGGCGCGTATCTGCGTGCGCAGCAGGCCCGGACGCTGCAGTCCCAGCCGGATCGAGCGGAAACCCATGGCCGGGTTTTCCTCGGCCATCGAGCGCTGATAGGGCAGCACCTTGTCGCCACCAATATCGAGCAGGCGGAACACCACCGGGCGCTCCCCGGCAATCGCCATGGCTTCGGCATAAAGCTCGGTCTGCTCGCTCAGCCGCGGCAGCTTGCTGGCAATCATGAACTGCAGTTCAGTGCGGAACAGCCCGACCCCGGCCGCGCCGGTATCGTCGAGCATGGGCAGATCGGCCACCAGACCCGAATTGTGCAGCAGCGTAATCGCCACACCATCCTTGGTTATCGATGGCTTGTCCTTGAGCGCGGCATAGTGGGCCCGGCGCTTGGCCGTGACCTTTACCTTGTCGATATAGGCCTGCTCGATATCGGGCGTGGGCCGCAAATGCACAATGCCCGCGCCGCCATCAAGAATGATGTCATCGCCGGTTTCGCACATCGAGACAATCGACTGCGCCTGCCCCACCGCCACCATGCCGAGCGACCGGGCAACGATAGCCACATGGGCCGTGGTGCCGCCCTCTTCGAGGACGATGCCGCGCAGTTTGGTGCGGTCATACTCAAGCAGTTCAGCGGGGCCCATATTGCGGGCCACCAGAATGGCATTATCGGGCAGCGCCTTGCGCGCCAGCGCCTGACCATCGCCCGTCAGCACGCGCAACAGCCGGTTGGCCAGATCGTCCAGATCATGCAGCCGGTCGCGAATATAGGGGTCCGTCTGGCGCAGCATGCGGGCGCGGGTGTCGTTCTGCACCCGCTCCACCGCCGCCTCGGCCGACAAGCCGTTATCGATCGCCTCGGCCAGCCGGTGCACCCAGCCCCGGTCGTTGGCGAACATGCGATAGGTTTCAAGAATTTCGCGGTGATCGGTGGCGCCGGCCATATCGCCATGATCGAGCATGGCATCGATCGATACGCGCATTTTTTCCAGCGCCGCTTCGAGTCGCAGCTTTTCGGCGTCGGTATCTTCGGCGATGAAATTGGTGACCACCACACGCGGGTCATGCAGCACGACAGTGCCCAGCGCGATGCCGTCGGTAAAGCTGACGCCGGTATACATGCGAGGCCGCCTGAGATCGATATCGGACCCCGGCTTGATCAGATTGTCAAAATCGGAGGTCGCAATCATCTCGGCCAGAATTGTGGCCGTAGTCAGCATCGCCTCGGATTCGTCTTCGCCATAGCGGCGGCGCTCGACATTCTGCACCACCAGAACGCCCAGCGTCTGGCCCGCGCGCAGCACCGGCACGCCCAAAAAGGCGTTATAGCGCTCTTCCCCGGTTTCCGGGCGATAGGCAAAGGAGGGGTGGCTGGTGGCGTCGTCCAGATTGAGCGGTTCGGCTTCGGCCGCGATCAGACCGACCAGACCCTCCCCCAGCCGCAGCGTGGTCATATGCACCGCTTCAGCTGCCAGGCCCTTGGAGGCAAACAGCTCCAGCGCACCGTCATCACGCAGCACGTAAAACGAACAGACATCGGCGTGCATGTTGTCGGCGATCAAGCCAACGATCTTGTCGAGCCGCTCTTGCGAAGCCAGCTGCTCCGCCATCGTCTCGCGCAGCTGCCGAAGCAGCACGCGAGGGCCGCCAGTACTCGTGACCATCTACCCTTAGGCGACCCGCAAAGCCGCCCCCCTATAACGGACGCGGCTCAACCCCCTCGACGGAGCTTATGCGTCCTTCTTGTCCAACCCGTAATAAGTATGCAGGGCGCGAACCGCAAGCTCGGCATATTGTTCATCGATCAATACCGAGGTCTTGATTTCCGAAGTGGTGATCAGCTGGATGTTGATGCCCTTGTCCGCCAGAGCCTTGAACATCGAGGATGCAACACCGGCATGACTGCGCATGCCAACACCCACCACCGACACCTTAGCCCCGCCCTTGGAGCCCGAAATGCGGGCATATTCGATGCGGTCGCTGGCATCCTTGATGGTCTTGATTGCCTTGTCATATTCACTGTCGGGGACAGTGAAGGTGATGTCGGTAGTGGCCCCGTCATCGGCAACGTTCTGCACAATCATATCCACAATGATGCCCTGATCGGCCAGTGTGCCAAACACTGCCGCGGCCACGCCAGGATTGTCCTTGACGTCGCGCAGGGTGATCTTGGCCTCGGCCTTGGCGAGCGTCACGCCCGAAACGATCTGCTTTTCCATGATCTCATCCTCATCGCATACGAGCGTGCCGGGAACGCCCGGCGAACCATCCGGCGCCACCTGGAGCGCATTGGGGTCATCAAAACTGGATCGCACCAACAGCCGCACCTTGTAGGCCATGGCCATTTCGACCGAGCGGATCATCAGCACCTTGGCGCCAAGCGAGGCCATTTCGAGCATTTCCTCAAAGGAAATCTTGGTCAGCCGCTGCGCCTTGGGCACGATGCGCGGATCCGTTGTGTAAACGCCGTCAACATCGGTGTAGATATCGCAGCGATCTGCCTTGACCGCCGCAGCCACGGCAACCGCCGAGGTATCCGAACCACCGCGACCCAGCGTGGTCACCCGGCCATGCGGCGAGACCCCCTGGAAACCGGTGATCACTGGCACCCAGCCATCGCTCAGACGCTTGTCGAGTTCGCTCGGGTCAATTTCGGTTATGCGGGCCGCGCCATGCGCATCATCGGTATGGATGGGCACCTGCCAGCCGGCAAACGAGCGCGACTGAATACCCATTTCGCTCAGCACGATGGCCATCAGTCCGGCTGTCACCTGCTCGCCCGACGCCACCACGGCATCATATTCGCGCGCATCATGCAGTGGGCTGGCTTCATTGACCCAGCCGACCAGTTCATTGGTCTTGCCGGACATGGCCGAGACAACCACGGCAACTTCATTGCCCGCATCGACTTCGCGCTTCACATGCAGCGCAGCCTGACGAATACGCTCGACAGTGGCTACTGACGTGCCACCGAACTTGACGACTATCCGGGCCACGACCCTACCCCGTTCCTCCGGCCGAACCCGCCGGTACGCTCATTGTTGGGCGCTGCAATGCCACAAAGGCGGGGCGCGATCAACTATGATCCGTTGCCCGCGACGCCACGTACCTTGCCTGAGCCATACTGAGCGGGTCATATGGCCCCATCAAGGAGCCTGCCATGACCGCCACCACCATCAATGACGCCGAAATCGCCAAATTCACCGCGATGGCCGAGGAATGGTGGGACCCCAAGGGCAAGTTCAAGCCGCTGCACAAGTTCAATCCCGTGCGCATGAGCTATATTCGCGAGCACCTGCTGAACCACTTCAAGCTCGATGGCGCCGCCATGCGGCCCTTTGAGGGACTGAGCATTCTTGATGTCGGATGTGGTGGCGGCCTGCTCTGTGAACCGCTGGCCCGGCTCGGCGCCACCGCTACCGGCATTGATGCCGCCGAACGCAATATCGTCATCGCCAGGCTGCATGCCGAAAAGTCGGGCCTCGATATCGATTATCAGGCCACCACCAGCGAAGCCCTGGCCGCCCAAGGCAAGACCTTTGACATGGTGCTCAACATGGAAGTGGTCGAGCATGTCGACAATGTGCCGCTCTACATGAAGAGCTGCGCCGATCTGGTCAAACCCGGCGGGTTGATGCTGACAGCCACGCTCAACCGCACCGCCCGCGCCTATGCGCTGGCCATTATTGGCGCTGAACGCGTGCTGCGCTGGTTGCCCGTGGGCACCCATGACTGGAACAAGTTCCTCACCCCCGACGAGGTCAAGGCGCTGATCACCCGTAACGGGCTTGAGGTCACCGCGGAAACCGGTGTCGTATTTCACCCGCTGGCCGATGAGTGGCGCAAATCGCGCGACATGGCGATCAATTACATGGTGATGGCCCAGCGCCCCGCCGCCTGATCCGGCAAGATTTGGACGCTATATTCCAGCCGCTGATGCGCTATGATGGCGGTGCAACTTTGCCCGGAGCCATGATGCGCCACACACTCCTTGTCACTGCCCTGATCATCAGCGTCGCGTTGATCACCCCCGTCTTCGCGCAAAGCGAAGAAGAGGTGATGGCGCGGATCGAGGATTTGCACGGCGAGGCGACAGCGTTTGGCGAGGCCTTTGGCCTGCTGCAGGACGCTTTTCTGTTCGGGGACCCCACAACCATTGCCGATCTGGGTCTCTATCCGCTCACGGTTCGCGCCAATGGCGAGGTCTATGATGTGCTTGAGGCGCAGGATCTGGTCGACAATTTCGATAGCCTGCTGACCCCTCAAACCATCGAGGCGCTGTCAGCGCAGGACTATGCCGACCTGATCGTGACCAGCGAAGGCGTCGGCTTTGGCAATGGCGCCCTGTGGATGACCCTTGTCTGTCTCGACGACAGCTGCACCCAGACGCAATGGGGCATCCTCTCCATCAATAACTAGGCGTCGCACTCAGCCTCGATATCGGCGGCCAATTCGAAGCTCTCTTCCTCGCTCAGGCCAACACCGCTGATATCGCCAACCGGTTCATTGCCCGTGTGCAGGGGGCGCAGTTCGCCCCAGCCGGCCTGCCATTTCACGCCGTCCTGCAGGGTAACAACAACTTCGGAAAATCCGTGCAGCGCCCGTGCACCCTCGGCAGCGTCCAGTGCAGCAGCGACATCGATAAACTCGGCTTCATCGGCGTCCACATCGGCCACCGCATCCCACCAGACCGCAGCCTTGTGGCCAGCACCGCCATCGCTCTCAATCCCCACGGTAACCGCCTGCGGCACTGTGGCGCCAACGGGCACCTGCCGGAAACTCCTATGCGCGTCGTTCATCAGAGCTCTCCTGTGTGTTTGGCTGACTAACGCCCGGACCGCGATTTCGATGCAGTGAGGGCCTATATGAGCGCCAAAAGGGCCATGTCAGCGCCCCACCTGATCACGTCGCGATCATCACGGCAATGTCAGCCGTACCGTACGGTACGGTACGGTTTTCGATTGATCCAATGCTGGAATGGGTTTAAACAGCATCAACCGCGCCTTAGCCCGTTTTGGGTGCACTGAATTTCGAGGACCCCGCAATGCCCGCATATCGTTCCCGTACCACCACCCATGGCCGCAATATGGCTGGCGCGCGTGGCCTCTGGCGCGCCACCGGGATGAAGGATGGCGATTTCGGCAAGCCCATCATCGCCGTGGTCAATTCCTTCACCCAGTTCGTGCCCGGCCATGTCCATCTCAAGGATTTGGGTCAATTGGTGGCCCGCGAGATTGAGGCGGCTGGCGGCGTCGCCAAGGAATTCAACACCATTGCGGTCGATGACGGCATCGCCATGGGTCATGACGGCATGCTGTATTCCCTGCCCAGCCGCGACCTGATCGCGGATTCGGTGGAATACATGGTCAACGCGCACTGCGCCGACGCCATGGTCTGCATCTCCAATTGCGACAAGATCACTCCCGGCATGCTCAATGCCGCCATGCGCATCAACATCCCCGTGGTGTTCGTGTCGGGTGGCCCGATGGAAGCCGGCAAGGCCATGCTCAAGGGCAAGCTGCAGTCGCTCGATCTGGTCGACGCCATGGTGATGGCCGCCGACGACGCCTATAGCGACGAAGAGGTCCAGGCTGTCGAAGAAGCGGCCTGCCCCACCTGCGGGTCATGCTCGGGCATGTTCACCGCCAATTCGATGAACTGCCTGACCGAGGCACTCGGCCTCAGCCTGCCGGGCAATGGCTCGACGCTGGCCACCCATTCCGATCGCAAGCACCTGTTTGAAGAAGCCGGGCGCGTGATCGTGGACATTGCCAAGCGTTGGTACGAGCAGGACGACGCGTCGGTGCTGCCGCGCTCGATTGCGACCAAGGCTGCGTTTGAAAATGCCATGACGCTCGACATCGCCATGGGCGGCTCGACCAATACCGTGCTGCACATTCTAGCGGCCGCCCATGAGGGCGGTGTCGATTTCACCATGGACGATATCGATGCGCTCAGCCGCCGTGTCCCCGTGCTGGCCAAGGTCGCGCCCGCCATCGCCGACATCCATATGGAAGACGTGCACCGTGCCGGCGGCATCATGGCGATTCTGGGCCAGCTCGACCGCGCCGGCCTGATCAACCGCAACGAGCCCACCATTCACATGCCGACCATTGGCGATGCGCTCGACAAGTGGGACATCTCCCGCACCAATTCCGAAAGCGTGCGCAATTTCTTCATGGCCGCCCCTGGCGGCGTGCGCACCACCCAGGCCTTCAGCCAGTCCAACCGGTGGGCCGAGCTGGATCTGGATCGCCAGGGCGGCGTCATTCGCTCGGCCGATGCCGCCTATTCCAAGGATGGCGGCCTCGCCGTGCTCAAGGGCAACATCGCCATCGATGGTTGCATCGTCAAGACCGCTGGCGTTGATGAATCGATCCTCAAATTCACCGGACCAGCCCGCGTCTTCGAGAGCCAGGACGATACCGTCAAGGCCATCCTGACCAACCAGATCAAAGCAGGCGACGTGCTCGTCATCCGCTATGAAGGCCCGCGCGGCGGCCCCGGCATGCAGGAAATGCTCTACCCAACGAGCTATCTGAAGTCCAAGGGCATGGGCAAGGCCTGCGCCCTGCTCACCGATGGCCGGTTCTCGGGCGGCACCTCGGGTCTGTCCATCGGTCACGTTTCGCCAGAAGCGGCCGAAGGCGGCACCATCGGTCTGGTGCGTGAAGGCGACACCATCGAGATCGATATCCCCAATCGCTCCATCACCCTGCTGGTTGGCGAAGATGAGCTGGCCCAGCGCCGTCACGATCAGGATCAGCTGGGCTGGAAGCCCGCCCAGCCGCGCAAGCGCAATGTGACTCAGGCACTGCGGGCCTATGCGGCCTTTGCCACCTCTGCCGCGCGCGGCGCCGTGCGCGATCTCGGTGATCTGGACAAGTAAAACTAGGGGCCCGCGGATCAATCCGCGGGCCCCTGCTACATTTTCGTGACACACCTGTTATCGCGTGCTAGAGGCACGCTCAGCCGAAGGCGGTCTGCCAAGATTGCCGGCTGGTTAGGTTCGATAGCGGGGATTCCACCCTCCCTATCGGACCGACCTAAAACCCCTCAACCTTTCTTGCCGATCTGATCCAGTGTCGCGAAATCCGCGTCGCTGAGTTCGATGCCGGCTGCCGCCACATTGTCCTCAAGGTGCTTCACCTTGCTGGTACCCGGAATGGGCAGAATGACCGGCGAGCGCTTGAGCAACCAGGCCAGGGCAATCTGGCTTGGCGAGGCCTTGTGCTTTTCGGTGATGGCGCGCGCATCCGCATGGCCTTCAACCAGTTCACCACCGGCCAGCGGAAACCACGGAATGAAGCCAATGCCATTGGCGGCGCAGTATTCCAGCACATCTTCACTGTCGCGATTGGCAAAGTTGTAGAGGTTCTGCACGGTGGTGACGTCGAAGTATTTTTGCGCTTCCTTGATGTCGTCCACACTGACATTGCTCAGGCCGGCATGGCGGATAATCCCGTCCATCTTGAGCTGCGCGACCGCCTCGAACTGCGCCTGGCGTGGCGTCTGCTTGTCGATCCGGTGCAATTGCCACAGATCAATCACATCCACCTTGAGCCGTTGGCGGCTCAGCACCGCGCCCTGTCGCAGAAATTCAGGGCGCCCCACATGGTGCCATTCGCCGGGCCCGGTGCGGGTCAGTCCACCCTTGGTGCCCACGATCGTCCCCTTGCCATAGGGTGCCAGTGCCTGCGCAATCAGCTCTTCGCTAACGAAAGGGCCATAGCTCTCGGCGGTATCAACAAAATTGACATTGAGTTCCGGCAGTCGCCGCAGCACCGCCTTGGCGCCCTCGACATCGTCCGGAGGCCCCCAGATACCCGGGCCGGTGATCCGCATCGCGCCAAAGCCGAGGCGATTGATCGTCAGATCACCGCCAATGGAAAACGTGCCCGCAAGGGCTGCGTCCAGAACTGTCATATTGAATTCTCCGCATGGTCGCGCCAGGAATGGCGCTCGGAACTAGTTGTGTTCGTCAGGCAGGTCCGGCAGCGGCAGAAACTCGATGCCGTCCTCTGCCAGCCCGGCGACCTCGTCATGCGTCGCCTCGCCATAAATGCCGCGCGCCTCGACCTCTTCGAAATGGATCTTGCGCGCCTCTTCGGCAAATTTGTCACCGACATAATCGGCTTCGCTGGTGACCTTGTCGCGATAGGCCCGCAGCATTTCGCGGATCTTGGCGGCCTCGGGGTGACCGGCGCTGACCACAACCTTGTCGCCGTCACTACGGGCCACGGCGGGCGCCATCAGCGCCTTCTCAACATCGCCATCGCCGCACACCGCGCAGGTCACCAGACCGCGCGTCTTCTGCTCATCAAACGCTGCAGCGTTCCTGAACCAGACGTCGAACTGGTGGCCTTGTGAGCATTGGAGGGAATACTGGATCACGGCAAAACTTCTCGAGCGCCTCTATGGCGCGGCTGTAGCAGAATAGCTGGTTTTGACCTAGCGCGGCAACGCGGCCGGCGTGGCGAAGGTTTTTTCATTGGCAAGAGCGGGAATCCGCCCTCGCGCATCCGCGACCAACTCCGGCGTAATCTCGGCCACCAGCACGCCGGGCTGGTCATGATCAAGCTCGCCCACAACCCGACCCCAGGGGTCGATAATGATGGAATGGCCATAAGTAGCCCGGCCATTGGCGTGCTGTCCGCCCTGCGCCGCAGCAATCACATAAGAGCCTGTCTCGATCGCCCGGGCGCGCAGCAGCACATGCCAGTGCGCCTGCCCGGTTGGCACCGTAAACGCCGCTGGCACCGCCATCAGCGAGGCGCCCGCATTGGCCAGGGCATTGAACAGCTTGGGAAAACGCATGTCGTAGCAGATCGCCATGCCGAGCGTAAAATCGCCCACTGGCGCCGTTACCGCCGTCTCGCCGCCACGATAGGTATCGCTTTCACGATAGGCATTGAGCCCGGCAATGGTGGCATCGAACAGGTGGATCTTGTCATACTGCGCCGCGATTTGACCATCGGGCCCGAACAGCACCGACCGGTTCGCGAACCGGCCATCATCGAGCGGCACGGCCAGCGAACCGATATGAATGTGGATACCATGGTGCCGGGCCAGTTCCCCCACACGCGCCAATTGCGGGTCATCTTCAAAAGGCGATGCCACGGCAGCAAGGCCAGCGCGGTTTTCCCCGAAGGCCATCGTCACTTCGGGCGTCAACACATAGCGCGCGCCCGCCTGCGTGGCCTCGGCCAGCAGGGGCTCAAGCGCCGCCATATTGGCCGACGGGTCCGCACCCGAGCGCATCTGAATCGCCGCTATCTTCACCCGGGCAATCCCTAGCGAGTCAGCAGCGGATCAAGGCCACCGCGCCGATCAAGCGCCGCCATATCGTCATAGCCGCCGATATGGGCATCATCGATAAAGATCTGTGGCACCGTGCGGCGACCATGGGCGCGCTGCATCATGGCTTCGCGCAGGGACGGGTCCAGCACGTTGATCTCTGTATAGTCTGCGCCTTTTTCAGCCAGCAGCGATTTGGCTGCATGGCAAAACGGGCAGGTCGGCGTCGTATAGATTTCGATGGTAGCCAATTCAAAATTCTCCCATGAATACGGGTGCTTGCTCTTATATGGGTAACTCCGCACCAATGACAACGCGAGCGAAAGTCACGACATCGACAGAGCCGGCACCGCCCTTGAACAAAGCGCGGGTAACCGCCTTGGTGGTGGCGCCGGTGGTATAGACATCATCGACCAGCACAATAGACCGGTCGGTGGCCCGCACCATCGCCTCGGGATCAACGGCAAAGGCGCCGGCAACGTTCCGCTGTCGTCCGTCTCCGCTCAACCCAACCTGCTGCCGGGTCTTGCGCGTGCGCCGCACCAGAGCGGTATCGACACGCAGTCCGGTGAGTTGTCCAAGATGCAGCGCCAATTCCGCCGACTGGTTATAGCGCCGCGACAGGTGTCGGGCGCGATGCAATGGCACCGGCACCAAAACGGGATCTGATTGCCACAGCTCACGCCCGGCACCTGCCATCAGCCGCGCACAGAACCGCGCCAGCTCGGGTCGATCACCGTATTTTAGCCGCGACACGATCGTTCCAGCGATGTCATCATAGATCACCGCAGCGCGTGCCCGCCCAAAGGGTGGCGGATCAGCCAGGGCCTCGGCCGACAGGGCATCGGGGCCCAGCGAGACCTCAAAGGGCAGCCCGAGCCGCGGGCAGAGTGGCGCCGTGATCGGGCGCAACCGGGCAAAACACTGTGGGCACAACGTATCTGGCGACGCCATGGGCGCCTCGCAATTCAGACATGCCGGGGGATAGACCAGATCAAGCAGACCACGGCCCAGCCACCGCACACCCTGCCTCAGGTGACGGCGCCATGCCCCGCTTTTGACAAGCTCGTCGGCGCTCTCCATAACGCTTTCCATAGTGCCATGTCCTGAAACGGCCGCAAGTCACATGATTCAGACCCCCGCGATTTTCGATTCAGCCCTGATTGCCCAGCATCTGGCGCGCCGCAGCGCACCGGGCGATTTCGTCACCGATCTGGTGCTGGCCGATCTTGAAGACCGGCTGGTGGCGCTGATCCGCGACTTCCCCAAGGCCGCCATTATTGGACCCGACGTCGACAAGCTCCCCGCCTTTGGCCAGACCGCCAGCGCCCGGTTCAGCTATCAGCGTCACGCCGCCTTTGGCGGCCAGGACGACGTGCCGGTGCTTGAGGGCGAGGATTTCAATCTGATCGTCTCGATCCTGCACCTGCAGGCGGTCAATGATGTGCCCGGCTATCTGGCGCGCCTGCGGGCCAGGCTTGCCCCCGATGGCCTGATCATGATCGCCGCACTGGGCGGGGAAACCCTGACCGAATTGCGCGAGGCCTTTCTGGCCGCCGATGCCCAGATATTTGGCGGCGCCTCGGCGCGTGTCGCCCCCATGCTGCAGGTGCGCGATGGTGGCGGGCTGTTGCAGCGCGCCGGACTGGCGCTGCCTGTGGCCGATGTGGAAACCCATGTCGTGCGCTACCCCACCCCCTTCGCGCTGATGGCCGAACTCAAGGCGCTCGGTGCGGCCAATCCACTGGTGGATCGCTCACGCCGGCTGGCCAGCCCGGCCCTGCTGGCCGCAGCCGCCCAGGCCTATGCCGAGCGCGATGCCGACCCCGATGGCCGTATCCGTGCCACGCTCGAAATCGTCTGGCTCTCGGGCTGGGCGCCGCATGAAAGCCAGCAGCAACCGCTCAAGCCCGGCAGCGCCACGTCGCGCCTGGGCGATGTACTGGGCAAGGTCTGACAGACCACCAAAAAAGGCCGGTGTTTCCACCGGCCTTCTGATTATTTCAGTCGATATCTGCGCGCTTAGGCGGCAGCTTCCTCGTCGCCTTCAGCCGCAGCGTCCTTGGTCCGCTTAGGTGACTTGGCGAGGTTCTTTTCGATCAGCTGCACAGCTTCGGTCAGCGTCAACTTGTTGACCGAACCGATTTCGCGGCTCATCCGATCCATCGCCTGTTCAAACAGCTGGCGTTCCGAATAGGACTGCTCTGGCTGCTCTTCGGAGCGATACAGATCGCGCACGACCTCGGAGATGGCGATCAGATCGCCCGAATTGATCTTGGCTTCATATTCCTGGGCCCGACGCGACCACATGGTGCGCTTGACGCGGGCACGGCCGGTCACGGTGGTCAGCGCCTGAGCGACCATATCCTCGTCGGCCAGCTTGCGCATGCCAACGGACTTGATCTTGGCGACGGGGACGCGCAGGGTGAGCTTGTCCTGTTCAAAGCTGATCACGAACAGCTCGAGAACCAAACCGGCGACTTCCTGTTCCTCGATGGAGACGATGACGCCGACGCCATGCGCCGGATAGACGACAAACTCGCCCGTCTTGAACCCAAGTCGCTGCTGTGACTTCTTGGCTACCATATTCATGGAACTCCTTGTTGACGCCCCAACGGACAGTTCCTCGCGGAAAGGACCGTCCATCATTACTTATTGGCGTCCAAACGGAACGCCGCGCGCAGCACAACCCCACGCACACCGGACCCGCTTGTTCCGGAGCGCACGCATCCTACGATGTTGTCAAAAAAATCGTGCCTGAAGGCACGGGTTGGGTGACGAGCTGAACTGCATATGGGCTCACCATAGCACAAAAAATCAGCAAAATCAAAAACTACGAATCAGTGGCCTATTCGCCACTATGGCAGTCGTGTTTCGCCAGAACCGCACTCTGGCCGACCGCCAAAACACACTAGTCGAGCAGCGCAAATTCCAGCAGCAGGCTGCGCTGCCAGTCATTGAAATTATTATCCGAGCCGATCAGAATCCGCGTCTCGCCATCGGGTGCCTGATGCACCGCCAGCGCTTCCATATTGTCGATGGCACTGCCGCTGACAGCCAGTAAAAGCTCGCCTGTCATGACACTGCCCGGGCGCACATCGGCCGCCGCGACGCGCCGCAGCGCCATCGAAAACGTCAGCATCGACACGCCCCGCTCCAGCACCAGCAGATCGCCATTGGGCAAAAAGGCGCAATCGGTCGGAAACACCACCGGGCTGACCGCATAGCTGATCGGCCCCTTGTCGTTCTGCCCCAGCAGCCAGCCGGCATGATTGCCCGCGCCGTCTTCATGATCTTCGGTCAGCAGCAGGGTCGAGCCGGCGATGGGGGAGCTTGGGGGGGCAATGCACACCGATTCCAGCGAACCATTGGTGCGTAGATCATCGAGCCAGCCGGGCAATTCCACTTCGCGCGCCGCGCCACCCGGCACCCCGTCGGTCAGCGCAAAATCTGCTACCCGCGTCAAATGCTCAAACCCCACCCGCACCCCTACCGGAATGCCGCTGCGATAGATGGTGTCGATACTCTCGGCGTCCTTGGCATATTGCCGCGGCAGCGGATCGCCCTTGGAATTGCGGATCGGCTCGACCGTGACCCCGATCAGCCCGAACAGGCGATCGGTATCGTCATAGGCCAGCTGTCCAGCCACAAAGCTGCCCCGGTCAGTAACGAAGCTGACATGCTGGTCAGGACCGGTAGTGGTCAGGCCGGATAGCCCGCCAAACGTATCATCCTGCGCCACCAGCGCCAGACCACCGCGAAACGCCAGACGGCCCACACGACCATCCAGCCCGGTGTCACCAAAGCTGGTGATCTGGGTCGCGCTGACCGCAACCTCCGCTGCCTCAAGGGGCGACAACCCCGCCAGCAGCGCGACAGCGATGGTGGCCAGGGTCCGTTGCATCACCGTCCGCGGCGACGTGACTGTGGCGGCAATTCTTCATCGAACAGCGCTGCCAGCTCGTCGGTCAGCGCCCCAGCAAGCTCTTCGGCATCAAGCAGGGTCACGGCGCGGCGATAATAGCGCGTCACGTCATGGCCAATACCAACAGCCACCAGCTGAATGGGCGAACGGGTCTCGATGTCTTCGATCACCTGACGCAGATGGGCCTCGAGATAATTGCCGGCATTGACCGACTGGGTGCTGTCATCGACCGGCGCACCATCGGAAATCACCATCATGATCCGCCGCGCTTCGGGGCGCGCCATCAGGCGCTTGCGCGCCCATTCGAGCGCCTCGCCATCGATGTTTTCCTTGAGCAGGCCCTCACGCATCATCAGGCCCAGATTGCGCCGGGCATGGCGCCATGGCTCATCGGCAGCCTTGTAGATGATGTGGCGCACATCATTGACGCGCCCCGGATTGGCCGGACGCCCTGCTTCAAGCCAGGCCTCACGGCTCTTGCCGCCCTTCCAGGCACGGGTGGTAAAGCCCAAAATCTCGACCTTGACGCCGCAGCGCTCCAGCGTGCGCGCCAGAATATCACCGCAGATCGCCGCAATGGTGATCGGCCGACCGCGCATCGACCCCGAATTGTCGATCAGCAACGTCACCACGGTGTCGCGGAAATCGGTATCGTTCTCGACCTTAAAGCTGAGTGCCTGCATCGGATCGGTGACCACACGGGTCAGGCGCGCCGTATCAAGCAGGCCTTCTTCAAGATCGAACTGCCAGCTGCGGTTCTGCTTGGCCATCAGCCGGCGCTGCAGCTTGTTGGCCAGCCGCGCAACAGCGCCGGCTAGGCTCTCCAGCTGCTTCTCGAGCAAGGCGCGCAACTGATCGAGCTCATCGGGTGGACACAGCTCGGCCGCCTTGACGATCTCGTCGAACTTGTTGGTGAACACCTTGTAGTTGAACTGGTTGGAGAGCTCATTGCTGCCCTCCTTGCCGGGGGGCGGCATGGGGGCGTCTTCGCCGGCATCGGCAGCCGCGTCCTCATCGGTATCGGCCATATCCGATTCAATACCGTCCACATCGCCAGCTTCTTCGCTGTCGCCGGTCTGTTCGTCCTGATCGCTATCCTGGCTGTCGTTCTCGCCTTCGCCCTGCTCGGGCGCCTGCTCGGAATTCTCGCCCTGATCAGGCTCCTGATCATCCCCATCGTTCTCGTCGGAATCGGCGGGATCCTCGAGTTCGCTTTCGGGCACCAGATTGAGATCACGCAGCAGCATCTTGGCCACCTTGGAGAACTCTTCCTGATTTTCGTAGCGCGTCAGCAGATCATCGAGCGACTTGCCGCCCTTGTCTTCGATCTCCTTGCGCCACAGATCAACCAGCGCATGGCCCGATGGCGGCACCGGCACACCTGCAAGCTTTTCACGCAGCAGCAGGCCCAGCGCCTCGGCAATGGGCGCATCGCCCTTGTCGTCGACTTCGGCGAAATTGCCGCGGAACAGGCGGTCTTCCAGCATTTCGGCAATATTGCCGGCCATGCCGGGCATGCGCACGCAGCCCAGCGCCTCGACGCGGGCCTGCTCGAGCGCATCAAACGCCGCACGGGCCGTGGGATCCATCGGCGAGCGCTTGCGATGTGATTCGGGGTCGTGGCTGGCCAGCCGCATCGCCATGGCGTCGCCCTGCCCGCGGGCAATGGCGATATCGCGCCGGGTCGGCAGCCGGGGCAGATTGGCCAGACGTGCCTTGTCCGAGGTCAGCAGGGGCCGATCCGAGGTGAATGTCACCTCCAGATCAGGCTTGGCGCCGATGGCGCGCACTGTTGCCCCCATCGCCGATTTGAAAATCTGCGTCTGGTCGGGCTTGTTGGCTTTGTTGCGCGGTGGGTTGGCCATGAAAAATGCTCGTCGGTTGGGGGAAGGCCCCCTCACCCGCCACGAATGCGGCGACCGCTCCCCCAAGGGAGAAGTGAGAAATGCCGGACCCCCTGCACCTCCCCCTTGGGGGAGAGGTCGGCCCGAGCGGGCCGGGTGAGGGGGCCTTCTTGTCTTAGACCGTCACAGCCAGATTGGCTGATGATTCAGGCAGATCTTCGCCGAAGACGCGCTGGTAGAACTCGGCCACGACAGGGCGTTCAAGTTCGTCGCATTTGTTCAGGAACGTCAGGCGGAAGGCAAAGCCGACATCGCCACCAAAAATCTCGGTATTTTCGGCCCAGGTGATGACAGCGCGCGGGCTCATCACGGTGGACAGATCGCCATTCATAAAGGCCGAGCGCGTCAGGTCCGCCAGGCGCACCATATTGCCCACCAGCTTCTTGCCCGCTTCGGTCGCCGCATAGGCCTTGTTCTTGGCCAGAACGATGCCGACTTCCTTGTCATGGGGCAGGTAGTTCAGCGTGGTGACCAGGCTCCAGCGGTCCATCTGGCCCTGGTTGATCTGCTGGGTGCCGTGATAGAGGCCCGATGTATCGCCCAGACCAATCGTATTGGTGGTGGAGAACAGACGGAACGCGGGATGCGGTACGATCACGCGGTTCTGGTCGAGCAGGGTCAGACGACCCGCCACTTCGAGCACACGCTGGATCACGAACATCACATCGGGGCGACCCGCATCATATTCGTCAAACACCAGCGCAACATTGTTCTGCACGGCCCATGGCAGGATACCGTCACGGAATTCGGTGATCTGCTTGCCGTCCTTGAGCACGATCGCGTCCTTGCCGACCAGGTCGATACGGCTGACATGGCTATCGAGATTGACGCGGACCAGCGGCCAGTTCAGCCGCGCGGCAACCTGCTCGATATGGGTCGATTTGCCGGTGCCGTGATAGCCTTGCACCATGACGCGGCGATTGAAGGCAAAGCCGGCCAGAATTGCCAATGTGGTGTTGCGATCGAACAGATAGTCCGGATCGATCGGCGGCACATGGCTATTGGCTTCCTTGTAACCCATCACCTTCATGTCGGTGTCGATGCCGAACAGCTCCCGAGCCGAGTATTCGGTGTCGGGCAGATTGGTGTAGTCAGTCATGGCAAAGCTCTTGGCGAAATCGAGACAGGAGGGACAGAAAAACTTGGGCGCTCTATAGCAGCAATGTCGCAGGGACGGTAGCCACCGAACCGGCAGGCCTAGTTGCCGACAAAGCCCATTTTTTTCAAATGGCTATAGGCCGCGATGATAGTCCGAAGACGTTCCTCGGACGATTTGTCGCCGCCATTGGCGTCGGGGTGATGAATCTTGACCAGGGTCTTGTAGGCGCTCTTGATCTCATCAGCCTTGGCCTGGCCCAGAATGCCAAGCGTTTCAAGCGCACGACGATCGTTTTCATTGAGCGCCTTGACCCGTTCTTCGGCAGGCTTTTGCGCCTGACGGTGACGATACTTGGCGAACACGCCGAACGGATCGCCATAGCGATCGCCCGGCCGCATGCCGGCCGTGGCAGCGGCGCGAGGCCGCACGCTGGGATTGCCGGTGGCAAAGCTGGAGCGACTTTCGGCCTTGGGCGGCTTGGTCAGCGCCTCGTTGAGCTCGTCCTTTTCCATGCCGGCAAAGAAGTTGAACGCCGTATTGTAGTGGCGCACATGCTCAAGGCAGAACCGGTGATACTCGGCTTCGCTGCGCTTGCCTTCGGTACGATTGCCCTTGGGGGCCTTGTACTCGCCGGCCTTTTCACAACCTTCCCATTCACACACATGTTCAATGGGCGCGGGCTTTTCTTCCCGGCGCGGACGGATGCGAATGTTATCGAAGAGCTTGGATTGGGATTTCATTGCGCCTAGTTACTTGCCTTGGATCAGTTAGAAAGTGCCCGCCCGATGTCCGCTAAAGACACCATTACCGCCAAGCTCTCCAGCAGGTTTACTCCTGCCTTCCTCGATGTGATCGACGAGTCGATGCTCCATCATGGTCATGCCGGCTGGCGTGAAGGGGGTGAAACCCACTTTCGTGTCAGAATCGCGACCGCCCATTTTGACGGGCTCAGCCGCGTCGCGCAACACCGCGCGATCATGGAAACGCTTGATGACGAACTCAAGGAACGCGTCCACGCTCTCGCCATCGAAGTCCTGCCATCGGCAGGGCCATACCCTGTAGCAGACAAAGACTAGCCGCGCATATCGTCAAGAAAGCTCGAGACCGCTTTGGGGTCGACATTTTTTTCGATGAACGCCCGACCGATGCCGCGCGTCAGGATGAAGGTCAGCGCGCCGCGGCTGACTTTCTTGTCCTGGGCAATCGCGGCCATGAGCGCTTCTGTACTGCCCAGCGTGCCGGGCACCTCAGCCAATGTGGTGGGCAGACCCGCCTTTTTCAAATGCGCCACGATGCGGCCGGTGTCCTGGCTCGGTGCCAGACCCTGCCGGGCCGAAAAGCCGTGCGCCAGCACCATGCCGACGGCCACGCCCTCGCCATGCAACAAGCGATCTGAATAGCCGGTGTCCTTTTCCAGCGCATGGCCGAAGGTGTGCCCAAGATTGAGCAGTGCGCGCACGCCCAGCTCGGTCTCGTCCTCGAGCACCACGCGCGCCTTGTGGGCGCAGCAGCGCGCAATGGCTTCGCCGCGCGCGGGACCACCAGCAAAGATTTCCGCCTGATTCTCTTCGAGCCAGAAAAAGAACGCTTCATCGTCGATCAGGCCGTATTTGACCACTTCAGCATAGCCCGACGCGAACTGTCGCGGCGACAGCGTGTCGAGCGTGGACAGGTCCGCCAGCACCAGTTTTGGCTGATGAAACGCTCCGATCAGGTTCTTGCCATGCGGAGAGTTGATGCCGGTCTTACCCCCCACCGAGCTGTCGACCTGCGCCAGTAGCGAGGTCGGCATCTGCACAAACCCCATGCCGCGCCGGGCAATCGCCGATGCAAAGCCGGCCAGATCACCGATCACCCCGCCCCCCAGCGCGATGATCAGATCGCCGCGCTCCAGACGGGCGGCCAGAATGCCCTCGACAGCCTGCCCCAGCAGATCCCATGACTTGGTGCTTTCGCCCGCTGGCAGCACGATTTCGCTGTGCTGCAACCCTGCAGCATCGAGCGAGGCCAGCAGCCGTGGCAATTGCGCCTTGGCGACATTGTCATCGGTGATGATGCCATAGCGGCGCCCCGGAAACCGTTCGGCCAGCAGCGCACCCGCATCATCGAGCAGCCGGTCGCCGATCAGAATGTCATAGGCCCGATCGCCCAGGCCGACATGAACGGTGTGCGCAATATTGGCCATCAGGTGTCCTGTTGTTTGAGATAGGCCAGCACCGCCTGCACCACATCGCTGGCGACCGCTTCCTGCGGCACGTCGCGGCTGGTCACGGTAACATCGGCCTCGGCATAAATGGGGTAGCGTTCCTCGATCAGCTTTTCCAGCGTCGCACGCGGATTGGCCGTCTTGAGCAGGGGGCGGTTGGAGCGCCGCGACACCCGATCGAACAGGATACCGATCTCGGCCTTGAGCCAGACCGAAATGGCTTCCGCCTTGACCAGCGCGCGGGTCTCCTGATTGACAAAAGCCCCGCCGCCCGTCGCCAGAACAACGCCCCGGGTCTTGAGCACCCGGGCAATCACCCGGGTTTCGCCGGCCCTAAATTCGGGCTCGCCGCGCTGTTCGAAAATCTCGGGCACGCTCATCTGCGCGGCCTTTTCGATCTCTTCGTCGCTGTCGAGAAACTGACGGTTGAGGCGCGCGGCAAGCCGGCGGCCGACAGTGGTTTTGCCGGCGCCCATCATGCCGACCAGCACCAGCGGCCGGCCGTCCAATAGTTCGGCAAGCTCCTCGGCGCGGGCCTGTCGCAATGCCGGATCGGGTCGGGTCAAGCAGTGGCACTCCTGATATGGCCGCTATCAACCCGCCTGCGCCGTCGCTGTCAAGAACTAGCGCGCCATTGCCTTATCCCTACGGAAATGAAACCATTTACTGCCATATTTTCGGCAAATGCAGTTTAGTGGACCCTCATGCCGACCCTGATCCGCCTCATCATCACGCTGTTGTTTCTGGCAGGCCTTGTCTATGTGGGCATGTTCGCCCTGGTGGCCTTTGTCGAGCCCGAGCCCAAACAGGTGACCATTCGCATCCCCACCCGCGACCTGCTCAATGGCGGCGCGCCGGCCCTGCCCGGCAGCACCGAACCGGCCAGCGCAGACACCGCTACCCCGCAGACCACCGGCCAATGAGCGGCACCCATCTGGTCGCATCATTTCTTGAAATGATGAGCGCCGAACGGGGTGCGGCCAAGAACACCATCGATGCCTATCGCCGCGACCTCGATGATTATGCAGCCTTTCTGGCCGGGCGGGGACAAACGGCGCTCAAGAGCGACCGCGAGGCGGTCATGGCCTATCTCGCCGGGCTCGATAGTCAGGGTTTGTCGGCCTCTTCGAGTGCCCGCCGCCTGTCTGCCATCCGCCAGTTCCACCAGTTCCTGTGCGCCGATAATCTGCGCGGCGATGACCCCACCCGCATTGTCGCCAGCCCCAAGAGCCGCCGGGCCCTGCCCAAGGTGCTCTCGGTGGCCGAGGTGGATAAACTGCTCACCACCGCAGAAAGCCAAGCCAATGCAGAGGCTTCACCCGCTGAGCAGGCGGGGGCATTGCGGCTCTATGTGCTGCTCGAACTGCTCTATGCCACCGGCATGCGCGTTTCCGAGCTGGTAAGCCTGCGCCGCGCCGCGGTAATGCGCGACACCAGCTTCATCACCGTCACCGGCAAGGGCAATAAGGAGCGCATCGTGCCGCTCAACGATCGCGCCCGCGATGCCATCAAGACTTATCTGGCAACGCTGGAGCCGGGCCCTTTCCTGTTCCCCGCCAAGGGTGCCGACGGCTATCTGTCGCGCCAGGTTTTTGCCCGCGATCTCAAGGGATTGGCCGGGCTGGCCGGGATCAGCGCGGCCCGTGTCGCCCCTCATGTGCTGCGCCATGCCTTTGCCAGCCATTTGCTGGCCGGCGGCGCCGATCTGCGCGTGGTACAGATGCTGCTCGGCCATGCCGATATCTCGACCACCCAGATTTATACCCATGTTCTGGACGAGAAGCTGCGCACTCTGGTGGAGACCCACCACCCCCTCAACCAGTCATGACATCTGGGGGTAATCGGGTAACAGACTGTTAGCATCGAGCCCCACAAAGCGCCTATCGCTGTGACTCCGCTTGACTTGCCATTGCGCCATCGTCACTTTCCGGCCACTTTAGGGCGCGACAGCAGCGGCCCTGATGCATGGGTCCAGAAATGTGACCCCTAACGGGCAGGTGGAATGCAGTCTTATCTCGATTTCGAAAAGCCGGTAGCCGATCTTGAAGGCAAGATCGCCGAGCTCAAGTCTCTTGCAGCGACCGATCAGGCCGTCAGCATCGACGAGGAGGTCAACCGCCTGTCGAGCCGCGCCGACGAGGCGCTGGTGGAAATCTACAAAAAACTCACGCCCTGGCAGAAGACCCAGGTCGCGCGTCATCCGCAGCGGCCGCACTTCTCCGATTACATCAAGACGCTGATCACCGAATGGCAGCCCATGGCTGGCGATCGCAAGTTTGCCGAAGACTCTGCCATTCAGGCCGGCTTTGGCCGCTTCAATGGTCAGCCTGTCGCCGTTCTGGGTCAGGAAAAAGGCAACTCCACCGAGAGCCGCCTCAAGCACAATTTCGGCATGGCCCGGCCTGAAGGCTATCGCAAGGCCGTCCGCATCATGGAAATGGCCGACCGGTTCAATATTCCGGTGATCTCGTTCGTCGACACCGCTGGCGCCTATCCCGGCATCGGCGCTGAAGAGCGCGGTCAGGCCGAAGCCATTGCCCGCTCCACCGAAAAATCGCTCGAACTGGGCGTGCCCAATATCGCCATCGTCATCGGCGAAGGCGGCTCTGGCGGCGCGATTGCCATTGCCACGGCCAGCCGCGTGCTGATGCTCGAACACGCCATCTATTCGGTCATTTCGCCCGAAGGCGGCGCCACCATTCTGTGGCGTGACGCGGCCCGGGCCCAGGATGCGGCCACCAATATGAAGATCACCTCGGCCGACCTGCTCGGCTTTGGCGTAATCGACGGCATCATTCCCGAGCCCACCGGCGGCGCCCATCGTCATCCCGAGGCGGTCATGGCCTCGACCCGCGAAGCGCTTGCCAAGTTCCTGGCCGACTTTTCGGGCAAGAGCCGGCTCGAAGTGCGCGAGCACCGCCGCGAGAAATTCATGGCCATCGGCACCGCGCTTTAAGCCTGTCTGCACGCTGGCCTTTGCCCATGCGGGCGAGGGCCCTGCCCACACATCTGTGTGAACAGCCCCGACTAGCTGGGGATTTTGGCCCATGGTAAGACTTCATTCACCAGCAATTCTCATGCTTGGGTAACCACTGGCCCCTAAAGGTCAGCGACTGTTCTCGCAATTGGGCCGCGCCATCGTGACCGCCACCGTTCTTCGTAAAATCTGCTCTGCGATCATTCTGCTCTGGGTCGTCTTCGGCCTGGCTGCCTGTGGTGGCTTCCTGCCCAAATCATCGAGCAACCGGCACAACCAGCCGCTGCAGTCGAGCGTCGTCTCGGCGCTCAAATCCATGGGCTCGTCACCCGGCGAAGCCATGATGATCCGCATCTTCAAGCAGGAGCAGTCGCTCGAAGTCTGGAAGCGCACCAGCGCCGGCCAGTTCAAGCTGTTCCGCACTTATGAGATTTGCGCCTTCTCGGGCGATCTGGGCCCCAAGATCAAGGAAGGCGACCGGCAGAGCCCTGAGGGGTTCTATACGATCACGCCGGGCCTGATGAATCCCAAGTCCAACTATTATCTGGCCTTCAATACCGGCTTTCCCAACAAGTTCGACCGCGTCCATGGCCGCACGGGCTCGGATCTGATGGTGCATGGCGACTGCTCTTCGCGCGGCTGCTACGCCATGACCGATCACGGCATTGCCGAAATCTATGCGCTGGCCCGCGAGAGCTTCAAGGGCGGCAATTCCAGCTTCCAGCTGCAGATCTTCCCCTTCAAGATGACCTCGACCAACCTGGCAAAGCAGGCCAAGAGCCAGCACCTCAATTTCTGGAAGGACATCAAGGAAGGCTACGACCTGTTCGAGCTCAACAAGCAGCCGCCCGCCTGGGATGTGTGCGAACGCCAGTACATCTTCAACGCCAGTGGTGGCGGTGCGCTCAATGCGGCCGGCCCCTGCCCTGCCGTGACCCGCAGCGCTGCGCTGCAGGCAAAATTGCTGGCCGACGAAAAAGCTGTGGCCGACGAACTGGCGGCAACTGAACGGCGCATCGCCGAGGAAGCCGCGCTCAAGGAGCGCAGCGAGGCCGTCAACGGCGCAGTCAATGGCGCCGTCACCAATCTGTTCGGTGGTCTGGGCGGCCTGTTTGGCGGCGAAGAGGTAACCCCGGTCATGAGCGGCAAGACCGCACCCGTGCCCCGTCCCCGGCTCGCCCGCTAGGTTTTATCGATCAGCAGACGACGCGGATTTCTGCGTAGTCGCTCACCCCACCACCATCGCTGGGCACAACGCCCAGCATGCATTGGGTATTGGGCAGGCCCACCGTGCCGCCGCGCGCAATAATGGTGCCATCCGACAGCGTGATATAGCCATCATCGACCGCGGCAATGCCCACCGTGCCGCTGGTGCCGCATACCGGATAGACATCCCCTGCCGACACCATGAACCGCATGCCCACTGGCAGACAGTCGCCGCCCGTTGCAATGGTCGGGGTCTCGGCGGTAGCGCTGGGCAGGCCCGGCAAGCTCGAAAGGGCTGTGGCCGCCCCGCCCATGCGCTGCTCGGCTTCAAGCACCGCCAGCCGGTTGGATAGATCAAGCAAGGCGCCATCATCGCTGGCTGCACTGCTGCCCGCGCCCTGCTGGCGCCCGAACAGCTCCAGGCTCACCCGGATCTGCGCGATATCGGTGGAGACACGTCTGATGTCGCGCTGGGTTTCGGCATAGACCCAGGCCGAGGCGCCCAGCGCCGCCAGACCGATCACGCCCACCGCCATACTGACAAGATTGCTCAAGGGCAGACCCGTTGACCGGTGTGCGGCCACAGGTTCCGGGGCCGGTTTAGCGCCACTGTCGCCCGGCACGAGCCGCTCGTCATCTCGTGAAACGCCTTTGACGGCCCAATCGTCTGCCACAGCAACACTCTCCGTTGTCCCAGACCCCTAGCATGATCCAGCCCGGGGATCGCCTGACAATGCGGCCCTGATATGGTCAAAAACCAGCCATTGCCCAATCCCGGCCTCAGGAACGCCCGAAGCGCCGTTCAAGCCAGCTAACGGCAAACTCCACCATTGGGGCAGCCTCCACCAGTACCGATGGCGCATACCCGATAAGCCCGCGCCGGCCCTGTCCGGTGGCGAGGAAATCCTCCACGACATCCGCGAAATAGTCATCGGCCAGCCCGTCGACAATCGGAATGCCGGTATCGAACTCCTCAAACCAGCGCCAGACTATTTGCCCATCGACCAGGATCGGCGTCTGATAGCGACGTATCCGCTTGCCGGGAATGTCGGCAAGATGCTCGGCATGGTGCAGCAAGGTCATGGTGTCGAGCGGCGCCCCCAGCAGCAATGTCTTGCCACCGGCGGCAACAAGTTTGCCGAATGGCGATTGCGGCCCATAGCCATAGTCGAGCGCGTGATCGGCCACGAACCAGGCGGCACGGCCACCCAGCGCCGCGCATGAGGCGCCCGGGCTGGCGCTCCGAAGAGCCCCCGGCGTGGTGCGCAGCAGTTCAGGAAAGGCGCCATTGTCGCGGATCGACCGGGAGGCGGCCGGATCAAAGGGCGCAATATGGGCGCGCAATTCGGCCCGATCGATCACGCCATCATCGAACTGCCAGTCGCAATAGCCCAAAATTGTGCCGGACGGTCCCACGACGTCAGCCAGCGCACCGATCAAGCTATCCGGTCCGCCCAGAATGGGGCCAATGGATCGCAGCCCCGCATGCACCAGCACAGCATCACCAGACACAAGGCCGAACCCGGCCAGTTGTTCAGCCAGCGCCTGGCGCGTGATCATTATCGGGCAGATGCGCTGTCTGATGCGCTCTGCTGCGTCATGCCCAGAGGCTGAAATTCTGCCGGTACGGGCAGGCGCATCAGATGCAGTTCGAGCATCAGGCGAATGCTGGGGCGCACCGCAAACAGGATCGAGCCGATCAGAAACAGCCAGGTGCCGGCGAACAGCAGGCTGGAATAGAAAAACAGCACGCTGCCGACGATGAAGGCGATAGCCGCCAGAAACTCGACCAGCGTGCGGGCCAACTCATAATGCCGCACGGCGGCGGCGTGTTGCGCAGAGGCCGTGCGCAGGCGGTGATCGAACAGCTTCATCGCCGTCTCCAACTGGTGTGGTCGCCGAGGCGAGGATGGCGCGTTGCCAATACCGACCCAGCAGATCGCATTGGTCCGGCATTGGCAAATCCGTGGCGATCAGGCGTGCCCGATCAGCTGCGGACGTAGGCGACCTTGCGCGGCTCGGCGGCCACAGCTGTCTCACGCGCATCATAGATGGCCCGGGCATCCATGATCGAGCCATGATTTTCCGAGGACCAGTTCCACAGCGCGTTGATTGGCTGCTGCAGCGTCTTGCCCAGTTCGGTCAGCTTGTATTCCACGCGCGGCGGCACCTCGGGATAGATGGTGCGGGTCACCAGACCATCGCGCTCCAGATTGCGCAGGGTCAGGGTGAGCATGCGCTGGCTGACGCCATTGATCATGCGCTTGAGCTCGTTAAAGCGCAGCGTGCCGTTATGACCCAGAATGCCCACAACCATCACGCTCCACTTGTCACCAATCCGGTTGAGCACATCGGACATGGCCGTGCAGTTAGATGATTTGGAGGTGTCTTGCAGCGATTTGAACTCGTCATCTTGCAGTGACATGAATGTGCCTTCTTGTCGTTCCTTAGGCACAAATATAGTCATGGTTCTCTTCTGTGCCTAGGGCGCAGTTGTCGCACCTGCCATAAGGATACAACATGACGGACACGACCAACGGCGCCACCGGCCGCAATGGATGGAATATCGGCCTCTGGGTCGCCCAGGCGCTTCTGGCCCTGATGTACGGCTTTGCCGGCTTCAACAAGCTCACCCAGTCCATGGAAGCCCTCGGCGCCATGGGCATGAGCTACGCACTGGACTACCCCGAAATGCTGACCCGCTTTATCGGTACCGTGGAAGTGCTCGGCGCCATCGGCCTCATCCTGCCCGCGCTGACCCGCATCCTGCCGCGTCTGACGCCGCTGGCCGCTGTTGGTTTCTCGGTCATTCAGGTCCTCGCCATGGGCGTCCATATCAGCCGTGCAGAGTTCAGCGTACTGCCCATGAATCTGGTCCTGCTGGCCCTTTCGCTCTTTATCGTCTGGGGCCGCACCAAAAAGGCGCCAATCAGCCCCCGCTGACTTTTCGACTGATCTGCCTGTCCGGGCGAATTGACACGACCCCGGACAGTGCGATCTGTGGAGGCCACCACAGACACATAGGGGCCTGCCATGACTGACCGCATCGAACAGCTAGCCGACCAGATGACGCTGGACGAACAGGTCGCCATCCTCTCGGGCGAAGATTTCTGGTCGGTGCCCGCCATTGATCGTCTCGGCATCGGCAAATTGCGCGTCACCGACGGCCCCAATGGCGCGCGCGGCGGCGGCTCGCTGATCGGCGGCGTCAAATCGGCCAGCTTCCCGGTGGGCATCGCGCTGGGCGCGACCTGGAATATCGATCTGCTCAAACAGGTCGGCGTGGCGCTGGCCGATGAGGTCAAGTCCAAGGGCGCCCACATGCTGCTTGCCCCCACGGTCAATATCCACCGCTCTGTCACCAATGGCCGCAATTTCGAATGCTATTCGGAAGACCCGATCCTGACCGCCGAACTGGCCAGCGCCTATATTGCCGGGCTGCAGAGCCAGGGCATCGGCGCCACCATCAAGCATTTTGCCGGCAATGAATCGGAAATCGAGCGCACCACGATTTCCAGCGAGATCGATGAGCGCAGCCTGCGCGAAATCTATCTGGTGCCCTTTGAATGGGCGGTCAAGAAGGCGGGCACCTGGGGCGTGATGAGCTCCTACAACAAGCTCAACGGCACCTTCACTTCCGAGCACAACTGGTTGCTGACCACCGTCCTGCGGGACGAATGGGGCTATGACGGCATCGTCATGTCCGACTGGTTCGGCTCGCACTCGACCGCCGAAACGGTCAATGCCGGCCTTGATCTGGAAATGCCCGGCCCGACCCGCGATCGTGGCAACAAGCTGATCGACGCGGTCAATGCCGGTACGGTCAGCAGGGCAACCCTGCGCCGCCGCGTCGTCGATATGCTCACCCTGATGCAGCGCGTCGGCTCGCTCGATGACCACCGTGATTTTGTCGAGCACGCCAATGACCGACCCGAGCACCGTGCCCTGATCCGCCGTGCCGGCGCCGAGGCGGCCGTGCTGCTCAAGAATAACGGCATTCTGCCGCTCAAGGGCGATGGCACCATTGCGGTGATCGGCCCCAATGCCAAGACCGCCCAGATCATGGGGGGCGGCAGCGCCCAGCTCAACGCCCATTATCGCATCTCGCCCTGGCAGGGGCTGATCAACGCACTGGGCCAGGAGCGCCTGCGCTACGCCCCCGGCTGCACCAATCACCGCTTTGAGCCATTGCTGCGCGGCGATCTGCAGGTGGCGTATTTCGACAATGAGCGGCTTGAGGGCGCCCCGGTCCATATCGGCACCCAGGAAGAGGCGCAGGCTTTCTGGATTGGCCATGTTGCCGAGGGCAAGGTCGATCCGATGCATTTTTCTGCCCGCATCACCGGCAGCTTCACCCCCGAAGTCAGCGGTACACACCGCGTCGGCATCTATGCTGCGGGCTTTGCCAAGGTGTTTGTTGATGGCGAACTGATCGCCGATGCCTGGACCAACTGGACCAAGGGCCGCACCTTCTTTGAAGAGGGCTGCGACGAGGTGGTGGGGACAGTCGAGCTGCAAGCCGGGCGCGCCCATCAGGTGGTGATCGAATTTGCCACCAAGGATTTTGCCACGCTGGGGCTGGCCGCCTTTGCCGCCGGTATCGGGCTGCCGCTGGGCGACCAGGCCATTGCCGAGGCTGCCGCGCTGGCCGCCACCGCCGAGACCGCCATCGTCTGCATTGGCCGCAGCGGCGAGTGGGACACCGAAGGCAGCGACCTGCCCTCGATCACCCTGCCCGGTCGCCAGAACGAGCTGGTGGCCGCCATTGCCAGGGCCAATCCCAACACAATCGTCGTGCTGCAGACTGGCGGCCCGGTGGAAATGGACTGGATCGGCTCGGTCGCCGCCCTGCTGCAGGCCTGGTATCCCGGCCAGGAAGCGGGCAATGCCATTGCCGATGTGCTCACGGGCGCGGCCGAACCCACCGGCCGCCTGCCCCAGACATTCCCCGCCCGCTGGAGCGATAACCCCACCCAGAGCCAGGATGCCGAAATCTATCCCGGCCTCGACGGCAAGGTGCGCTATGAAGAGGGCATCTTTGTCGGCTATCGCCACTATGACAGGCACGGCATCAAGCCGCTTTTCCCTTTCGGCTTTGGCCTGGGCTATACCGATTTCACCCTGAGCGATCTGCAGGTGGACGATACCGCCTTTGAAGCCGATGGCGCCGTGACAGTGACCGTCACCCTGACCAATAGCGGGGCCCGCGATGGCGCCAGCGTGGTCCAGCTCTATGTATGCGACGATGAGGCGTCCGACCCGCGCCCGGAAAAGGAACTCAAGGCCTTTGCCAAGGCCTGGCTCAAGGCGGGCCAGAGCACCCAGCTCACCCTCAGACTGGACGCCCGCGCCTTTGCCTTTTTCCGTCCCCAGTCCAAACACTGGTTGCTCGAGAATGGCAGTTTCACCCTGCGGTTGGGCCAGTCTTCCGATGATCTGCCGCTGAGCGCCAGCGTGACCCGCGCCACCACGCTGATGCTGCCGGTCTAGGGCAAGAAAGGCGCAACGACGCCATGGTGGGTTCGCGCGGCATGCCCGAACCCACTGTGCCCCCACCGGGGCTGCTTTTTGTTTGCCGATGCCAGCACCATACGGGTTTCGCTATTTCCGCACATTTGCTATCGGAAAGGCGTGGTCTCGTAGCTCAGTCGGATAGAGCACAGGATTCCTAATCCTGGGGTCGTGGGTTCGAATCCCGCCGAGATCACCACTGACCTGACTGCTGCTGCGGTGTCACGCCTGGCGTCGATCCGGTCACCCCTCCCAGACACCCGCCTGCATTTTTGCGCTCGACCGCGCCAGCGTCTGGGGCATAGTGCTCAGCCAGCAGGAGGGGAGACAGCAAGGATGGCGCACGAGGTCAGTATACGGCCCATCACCGAAGGTGACATTGAAGGTTTTCGCGCTGCGGTGGATCTGGTGGCCAGAGAGCGGCGCTATCTCAGCCGCATGGCAGGCCCCAGCCCCGATGGTGCCGCCCATTTTGTGCGCAGCAATATTGCCCATGGCCACCCCCAGTTTGTGGCAATGTGCGATGACACGCTGATCGGCTGGTGCGATATCGTGCGCAGTGATGGCGACTACGAGAGCCATGTCGGCAGCATGGGGATGGGTCTTCTGCCCGCCTGGCGCGGTCAGGGGCATGGCGGCCAATTGCTGCTGGCGACGCTGGCGCGTGCCCGCCAGATCGGGCTGAGCCGCATTGAACTGGAGGTTCACGCCAGCAATGCCAGAGCCATCAGCCTCTATCGCCGACTGGGCTTTATCGAGGAAGGCCGCAAACGCAGGGCGCGATATATCGACGAACGTTTCGAGGACATCATTCTGATGGCCCGGCTCGATGAGCCGCATACGCCCTAGGACCGTTGGCTGCGGTCGTGCATTCATTCCTCAGCAATCGCGGTGGTGTATCACCGCTGCACACCATGATTTGGCCTTGGTGCGGCTATATCGGCCTGCCAGCCACTTTTGCCTTTCAGGACAGTTTCATGCCCGCTCTGCGTAATTTCAAACCAGCCGTCTTGCCGCTTGCGGCGCTTCTTGCCGCGCTGATCATTTCGGCCTGCTCCATGGGCGGCATGGCGGGCGGCGGCTCAGCCACCGCGCTGGCACCGGGCCTGTCGGCCCGCATGGACCAGCCCGGCGCCAGCCTCGACCGCGCCCAGGCCATCGACATGATCAACGCCTATCGCGCCACCAAGGGCCTGGCGGCCCTCAGCCATGATACCGGGCTGGACGGCACCGCGCAGGCCCTGGCCGATCAATATGCCCGCACCGGCACCCCGCCCCAGACCCCGCAGGATCTGGCCGGCATGAAGCTGAGCGCGGGTTACGCCACCTTTGCCGAGACCTTTTCAGGCTGGCGCAATAATCCCGCTGATGCCGCAGGCCTGACCGGCACTGCATCGCGGGCCGGTATCGCTGTCAGCTTCAACGGCAGTTCGACCTATGGCACGCATTGGGTGCTGGTCATTGCCCGCTGAGATCATTGATGCACGGGGGCTCAAATGCCCCCTGCCCGTGCTGAAAATGGAAAAGCGCCTTGAGGCCATGGCCTCGGGCGCCACGCTGAACGTTCTGGCCACCGACCCGATGGCGAAGATCGATATCCCGCTGTTTTGCCGTCAGAACGGCCATCAGTGCAGCCTCGTCACCCAGGACGACGCCATCAATTTCAGCATCATCAAGGGCTGAGCCCTAGAGGTTGTTTGGACGCGGCCTCGGGAACGGCGCTGCATTGGTCGCGGCAGCCGCCAAGCTGGGCCGCAAATCGCCTGCAACGGCCTCAGCGCTGACCGGCGCAGCGAACTGCGGCAGATGCGCCGGGCGTGGGCGCGGCAGGCTGACGCCAACCGCGATACGCCCCAGATCGGTTGCCACATAAGAGCGCGGCGGCACCACATCATTGAGATAGCTGGGCTGGCCCGTCAGTCCCATCGGAAAGGCCGCTTCCTGCGCCGCGACATAGGCCTTGGCTTCCTTGCCGCAGATCTGGGCCCGCATATCGACCGGTGGCACGCCCGGATTATTGGCCAGGGTCAGCACCTGCTGGCCGGTCGACCGCACCGCGCCGGAAAAACCGCGCAGGATCAGTTCAGCCGCCCGTTCATTGCGCTCGCGCGCAGATGAGCCGCCCAGCACGATGGCCATCAGATTGCGGCCATTGCGCTCGACCGTGGCCACCATGTTCAGCCCCGAGGCACAGACAAAGCCGGTCTTCATGCCCGTCGTGCCCGCAAAGCTGGTCAGCAGGCTGTTATTGGATTCCAGATTGGCCTTGCCCAGCCGCACAACATCGGTGCCGAACAGCGGCAGATATTGCGGAAAGCTCTGCCGGATATAGAGCGCCAGCACCGCCAGATCACGCGCCGAGGTGTACTGGTCGGGATCGTGCAACCCGTTGGGATTGGTGAAATGGGTCGCCGTCAGCCCCATGCGTGCCGCCGCGTCATTCATCTTGGCAACAAACCCCGCTTCGCTGCCACCCACGGTTTCCGCGATCGCCATGGAAACGTCATTGGCCGATTTGACCACCATGATGTAGAGCGCGTCTTTCAGGGTCAGACCGCTGCCCGCGGGCAGGCTGGTCTTGGAGGGCGCCTGACCGGCTGCCTTTTTGGACAGCACCACCGGGGTATCAAGCGTCATATTGCCCTTGGCAATTTCCTCGAAGGTGACATAGGCGCTCATCATCTTGGTCAGCGAGGCCGGATGCCAGGGCTGGCCAGCCTCCTGCGCATAGAGCACTTCGAGCGTGTCCATATCGACCAGCAGCATCGGATTGGCGTGTGCACGACCCAGGCTGAGCAGGGCAAGCAGCGCCACAAGGGCAAGTCGGCGGACAATCGACAAAGCGGAACGGCTCCGAAAAATGCGGTATTGAAAACCCGCCCCTCTTACCAGCGCCACCGCTCTGGCTCAACCGAGCCGGGGCGCTGCTGACAGGCTTTTGAAGCCATGAACGCATGGTAATGATTTTTTGCCGTATTTGGGTGCATGGTGAACGAAATCTTTCCGGGGCCCGATTTGCTCAATACCAGTCTTGTCCAGCTTGCCACGCTCGCGGCGCTCTCATCGGTGTCCACTGCAACCATCGCCTGTCCCGCACTGGACATGGTGGCGGGCGGCACCGTCGTGGAAGTGACCGATGGCGACACCATCGTGCTCAATGACGGCCGGGTGGTGCGCATGATCGGCACCCAGGCACCAAAACTGCCACTGGGCCGCGATGGCTTTGACACCTGGCCAATGGGTCCCGAGGCCAAGGCCGCCCTCGAGGTCATGGTGCTCAACAAGACGGTGCAGCTGGGTTATGGCGGTGAAAAGATCGACCGCTATGACCGCCAGCTGGCCCATGTCTTCGTCGACACGCCGGACGGGCCCACCTGGGCCCAGCACGCCATGGTCGCCATGGGACTGGCCCGCGTCTATTCCTTCCCAGACAACCGTCAATGTCTCGATTTGTTGTTCGCTGCCGAGGGCCGCGCCCGTCTGTCTGGCCTTGGCATCTGGCGCGATCCCTATTACAGCGTGCGTGCGGCGGACGCGCCTGGTGACCTGCTCACCAAGGCGGGCCATTACGAACTTGTCGAAGGCAGAATTCTGCACGCCGAGCATCGCGGCGGGCGGGCTTACCTCAATTTTGGCCGGATCTGGAAGCAAGACTTCACCGCCGTGATTGAAGCGCCCGGGTTGAAACTGTTCAAGGCGGCCGGCGTTGATCCGCTGGTGCTCGAAGGGGCGTTCGTGCGCATACGAGGATGGGTGGATGACCGGGATGGTCCACGCATCGAGATCACCCATCCCGAACAGCTTGAGGTTCTGGCGACACGATGATGGGCAAGGGGCATATCGCGAAGGGTTTGCGCAACGGGCTGATGGCCGTGTCGCTGCTGGCGCTTGCCGCCTGCACGACCCTGACCAGCTCCAACATTGCGGTCAGCCAGACCGGCGACCGCCCTGCGCCCACCGTGGTGCCCGAAGGCACCGATCCCGATGACGCGGTGATCGGCCGACGCGAACACCCGCGCATCATCGCCGCCTATGGCGGGGTCTATTCCGACCGGCCCGCCGAAATCATGGTGGCCCGCATTGTCGGCCGCCTTCTCGATGCTGCCGACCAGCCCAATGCCCAGTTCCAGGTGACCATTCTGGACAGCTCCGAGGTCAATGCCTTCGCGCTGCCCGGTGGCTATATCTATGTAACGCGCGGCATCCTGGCGCTGGCCTCCGACACCAGCGAACTGGCAGCCGTGCTGGCCCATGAAATCGCCCACGTCACCCTGCGCCATGCCCGGGCCCGCACCGACCGTACCCGCACCACCGCCATTGTCGACCGCGTCATTACCAGCGTGTTCGGTGGCGACACCTCTACCGACGCTACCGCCAGCCGCACCCGCGAGTCGCTGGCCGCCTTCGGCCAGAGCCAGGAGCTCGAGGCCGATCGCGAAGGCATCAAGTTTTCCGGCAAGGCCGGCTATGACCCGCAGGCCGCCGCCCGCTTCCTGGGCGTGATGAGCCGCTTTGCCACTTTCTCGGCCGGCGCTGGCAAGGACAATGAGGGCTTCTTGTCCTCCCATCCCTCCACCCCTGCCCGCATTCAGAAGGCCATCGACACCGCCCGCTCCATGTTCGGCAAGCCGGGCCTGGGTGAGGTCGACCGCGCCGGCTATCTGGCCTCGATCGCGGGCCTGACCTTTGGTGACAGCCCCGCCCAGGGCTCGATCATTGGCCGCCAATTCGTACATCCGGCATCCAAATTCACCTTCACCGTGCCGCAGGGCTATACGCTGCAGAACTCCCAGAGCGCGGTTGTCGGCGTGGCGGGCGATGGCGAGGCCGTGCGCTTTGACAGCGCCGATGTGCAGCCCAACGTGGCGCTGACCGACTATCTCAAATCGGGCTGGATCGCCGGCCTCAAGACCGACAGCGTCTCCAGCCAGACCCATAACGGCATCGAGATGGCGACCGGTCTGGCCCAGACCGATCAGTGGTTCTTCCGCGTCTCGGTAATGCGCCTGGATGGCCAGGTCTATCGCTTCATCTTTGCCGCCAAGGCCGACAGCACCCGCTTTGCCCAGGGTGCCGCCTCCACGCTCGAAAGCTTCCGCCGCACCACGGCCAGCGACATTTCGGGCATTCGCAAGGTGGCAATCCGCATCGTCACGGCCAAGGCTGGCGACACCGCCGATTCACTGGCCCGCCAGATGAGCGCGCTCAGTCGGGGCAGCGATCTGTTCTACATCATCAACGACCTCTACCCCGGCGATCCCGTTACGGTCGGCGAGCAGTACAAGGTCGTGACGCTGCAATAATGCGTCTGCTCGACTGTTAGTTCAGGGAATTGGCGCCGCTGCTGATTGAATTGGCCGCGCCATTGTTGAACAGGCCCTGCAGCCCGTTGCCGAGCGTGGCGAATGTGCCAACGATGGCGATCCCGATCAGCGCTGCCAGCAAGGCATATTCCATTGCCGTTGCGCCCGATTCGTCATCGATGAACGCCGTAATACTCGCCTTCAGCATGCTCGCTCTCCAGAAGCGTGACCCCCACAACGGGCTAGAGCAGATCACACAGGGCGGCGATCAGCGGCTCGTCGGCCGGCGGCATTGGATAGTCCCGCAGGGCCTGCGGCCGCACCCATTTAAGTGCGGTATGCTCCCTGGGCTCCGGTGTACCCTGCCATTTTCGGCAGACGTAAACTGGCATCAACAGGTGAAATTTCTCGTAAGAGTGGCTGGCGAAGGATAGCGGTGCCAGACAGGCGGTCTTGGTGGACACGCCCAACTCTTCTTCAAGCTCGCGGATCAACGCGGCTTCGGGCGTCTCGCCCGGCTCGACCTTGCCGCCGGGAAACTCCCACAGCCCGCCCATGGAGCCGCCCGGCGGGCGTTGGGCAATCAGTACGCGCCGGTCCGCATCAACCAGCACACAGGCGACCACGAGCAGAATGGACTGGCTCATAAGCCCCCCGGAAGACGATAGTGATAATCATATTGATAGGCGTAGCCCAGGCCCTGATAGAGCGCCTGCGCCCCGACATTGTCGGCCTGCACATTGAGCGCGGCAATCCGCGCGCCCGCCCCATAGGCCCAGGCATGACCCGTCCGCATCATCGCGGCGGCGTGGCCTTTGCGGCGCTGGCCGGGATCGGTCACCACATTGCCGGTGACCACAATATCATCGGCAATCGCCATCAGCCCTGAGGCCACCGGCACACCGGCATCATTGCGCAGCACAATGCCACGCGCCGGCACGGTCAGCACCGCCAGCAACCCCTTCAGACCGGCCTGCCGGGCCTCGGAATAACCTGCCAGCCGCTGGTGGATCGCCAGATAGTCCGGATCAAACACATCATAGGTCTGGCCACCCGGCTCGGGCGCGCCCGGGGTCAGCGTCATGGCGTACTGATAGCTGGCGTCAAGACTGCCCCAGCCCTGGGCATCCAGCGCCGCGATTATGCCGGGCCCCGCCAATGGCGTGATGCGAAATACCGGCGGCAGGCCACGGGCGCCGAACCAGTCGATCGCGGCCGCCAGCCGGGCGGGTGCATTGGCGTCATCAGCAATGTCGAGGCTCTGCACCGAATTGGCGCGCTTGGTGTAGCCATTGGTGGCCCGGCGCACCCAGGCGCCATCCCACTCAACCTCGATCCCCGGCCACGCCTTCAGCCCGGCCTGCTCGAACACCGCAGCACTGGGCAATGCCATGCCTAGCTCCGGTAGTCGCCATTAATGGTGATATAGCCATGGGTCAGATCACAGGTATAGACCGTGGCCCGCCCCTCGCCGAGCGCCAGACTGACGGTGAGCTCGAGATCCTCGCCCTTCATATAGGCGCTGGTGGCAGCCTCGTCATAGATCGGGGCGCGCTCGCCATTCTTGGCGACCAGCAGATCACCGAAGCGGATCGAGAGCTTGTCGCGATCAGCGGGCTCACCCGCCTTGCCCACAGCCATCACCACACGACCCCAATTGGCGTCCTCGCCGGCAATGGCAGTTTTGACCAGCGGGGAATCTGCAATCGACTTGGCGATGCGGAAGGCGCTGGCATCGTCGACCGCTCCCTCGACATGCACAGAGACCTGCTTGGTGGCGCCTTCGCCGTCGCGCACCACCTGAATGGCCAGATCAAACAGCACATCACGCAGCGCTTCGCCAAAGGTCTCGGCGCGCGGATCATCCAGGCTCTCGATCGGCTCGACCGCCGCCTTGCCGGTGGCAAAGGCCAGCAGCGTATCGGAAGTGGAGGTGTCGCTATCAACGGTGACCGCATTGAAGCTGGTGGCTACGTGACGGCTCAGCAGGGCCTGCAGCACGGGCGCGGCAATTGGCATGTCGGTGACCACAAAGCTGAGCATGGTCGCCATATCGGGCGCGATCATGCCGCTGCCCTTGGCGATGCCGTTGATCTTGACCTCGACGCCGTCGATCTCAAGGATCGCGCCATAAAGCTTGGGGAAGGTATCGGTTGTCATGATGGCCTTGGCCGGGTCCATCCACGGACCATCGCCCAGCCGGGTCGCCATGGTATCGAGCACACCTTCGAACTTGTTGGCATCAAGCGGCTCGCCGATCACTCCGGTCGAGGCCAGGAAGATCTCAGCGGTGCTGCAGCCCAGCGCCTTGGCGGCCAGTTCGGCCGTCAGCGCCACGCTCTGCGCGCCCTTGGCGCCGGTAAAGGCATTGGCATTGCCCGAATTGACCACCAGGCCGCGCGCCAGGCCGCCGGGCAGATTGGCCTTGCACCAATCCACCGCCGCTGACGAGCATTTCGATTTGGTGACCACCCCGGCCGCCGTGGTGCCCGCGTCAAACGCCATCAGCAGCACATCAGTGCGGTTCTTGTACTTGATGCCCGCCTCGGCAGTGGCAAAGCGCACGCCATCAATGGCGGGCAGTTCCGGATAGGATTTTGGAGCGAGCGGAGAAACCGGATGGGCCATCGGGCGGAACCTTGTTGCGAGCAGACAGGCTTTTGGTGTGCCCCAAACATGCGCCATTCGCAAGACGGCGCGAGATACACCGCGCCGGAAGCTGAAGGGGACGTCTGCCCTGACGCCCAGGGCTGCGTCGTCAGGCGGCTGGCTGACGCCCCGCGATGAAGGCGCCAAAGCGGCGATTGATGAACGGCACCACGGCCAGCACGATTGTCGCCGACATCATGGGCACCAGGATCAGACTGCGCTGCCAGATGGTCCAGCCAGTCGTCAGAGGCATCAGAACGTAAAGATAGAGCGTCACCACAGGATAGACGGCCAGGGTCATCATCAGGGTCAGGCGAAGGCGGGCAGCAAGAGACATCTGTCATCTCCCAATTGAAACGGTACGTTTCGTTATGTAACGGAACGACACGTTTCGTTCAAGTCCTTTTCTTCGGTACCGAATTGCCCGATATTGTGTCCATGAGCACGCCAGAGCCCGAACCCGAAGACCGCCGCCGTTCCATCGGCGCCCGCCGCAGTCCCGAGACCGAGGCCGCCATTCTGATGGCGGCCGAAGCCATCGTGACCGAAGCCGGCATTGCCGGGTTTTCCATCGAGGCGGTGGCCAAGCGCGCCCGCGCCGGCAAGCCCACCATCTATAAGTGGTGGCCCAACAAGACAGCCCTGCTGCTTGATGTCTATCATCGGCAAAAGCCCGCCAATGTGCACAGCGACACCGGGTCAGTTGAAGAGGACCTGCTGGTTTTCCTGACCGGAATTTTTGCCCATTGGGGCGATAGCGGCGCTGGCCAGATCTTTCGCTACGTCATTGCCGAGGCCCAGCGCGACGCCACCGCTGCAGCGGCACTGGCCGAATATGCCCGCGAACGGCGCAAGCAGACCGGCACGATCTTCGCGCGGGGCGTGGAGCGGGGCGAACTGGCCGACGATATTGATGTGGGACTGGCCGCCGATATGGTGGCGGGCTTTATCTGGCAGCGCCTGCTCACCGAGCGGCTCGAACGGGACCCGGCAAGACTGCGGCAGGTGGCCCGGCAGATGGTCCGGGGGCTCAGCGCCCCCGGGACCTGAACCAGGTTTTACTGCGCTGGTGCTTCGGTTTCGGTCTGTGCGTCCACCGCTGCGGACAGCTCGGCATCCGGAATATCGATCGCCACGCCTTCCATCAGCTTGGCAACCGTGTCGTCAAATGTGGTCATCAGCAATTGCTGCTGCAGCTGCGGGGCCACCTGCTCGAACGCTGGCGGCGCGGAATCGCGCTTTTCTTCCAGACGAATGACGTGCCAGCCGAACTGGCTCTGCACGGGCTCGGACACCTGACCGATCTCGGTCAGTCCATATGCGGCCGTCTCGAACGGCGCGACCATCATGCCCTTGCCGAAAAAGCCCAGATCGCCGCCATTGGCCGCGCCCGGATCAATCGACTTTTCCTTGGCCAGCGTGGCGAAGTCAGCGCCGCCATCCAGCTCGGCCTTGACGGCCTGGGCTTCTTCCTCGGTCGGCACCAGAATGTGGCTGGCGCGGATTTCCGGGCTCGGCTGGAAGTCGGCAACCAGCTTGTCATATTCAGCGCGCACGGCTTCTTCGGTCACGCCCTGGGCAATGGTCTCGGCGAAATAGGCGCGGCGCAGCGAACGGTCCTGCAGATATTGCAGGCGCTGCTTGAACAGGGGGGTGTCAGCCATGCCCGCCGCTTCGCCAGCCTTGGCCATCACCTTCATGTCGATCAGCACCCGCACCAGAAACGGCTTGCGCTGCTCTGGAGGCATTTGCTGCAACTCCTGCGCCAGATCTTCGGCGGCAAACCCCAGATCGGCCTCGGTGATGGGCGAACCGTCAACCGTGGCCACCACGGTTTCGGGCATGACAGCGGCCGGCGCGTCCTGCGCCATGGACGGCGTCAGCGCGGTGCCAGCCATCATTGCGGCAATCACGCCAGCGGTGCAGGCGAGGCGCATGGGGGAAAATTTCATGGGGTCGATCTCCTTGGCCGGCGCTGTTGCAGCGCGTCCCGGCGCGTTGGTGACTGGCAGATTGTGCCATTGAATATTTGCTTGGCTGGCTGACACCCTAAGGCGGCCAAATTGTGCCACGCCCCATTTCGTCAGCAACCAAAGGGCTCCGAGCCCCGTTTCTGCCCGGATTCCGGCAGGCCAAGGCAGGTGTCGCTGATTTCGGCGACGTTGACAAGACAAGGGCCCGCTCTTACATCTCACGCGCTTTTCCGCCGCCCGGCGGGGATACATAAATTCAAAGCCGGAAAGGCTTTCTCATCGCGCTGACGATGGCCTGGCGGGGCCCATCCGCACCCCCGACCGCGCCCCCGATGAGTAAATCGAAGGACCTGACACATGGCACTAGCTGCGCTCGCCCGGCGGATTTTCGGGTCTACATCGGATCGGCACGTCAAACGCTATCAGGGCAAAGTCACTGCCATCAATGCACTCGAAGCCGAGCTTGAAAAACTCAGCGACGAGCAGCTGCAGGCCCGCACTGCCGAGTTCAAGGCGCAGCTCGAAAAGGGCGCTGATCTCGACGATTTGATCGTCCCCGCTTTTGCCACGGTGCGTGAAGCCTCCAAGCGCGTGCTTGGCCTGCGCCACTTCGACGTGCAGCTGATCGGCGGCATGGTGATGAATGAGCGCGGCATTGCCGAAATGCGCACCGGTGAAGGCAAGACGCTGGTGGCAACCCTGCCCATGTATCTCAATGCCCTGACCGGCAAGGGCACTCACCTGGTCACCGTCAACGACTATCTGGTCAAGCGCGACGCCGCCTGGATGGGCCAGATCTACAATTTCCTCGGTCTGACCACCGGCACCATTGTGCACGGCATGACCGATATGGAGCGCAAGCAGGCTTACGCTGCCGACATCACCTACGGCACCAACAATGAGCTCGGCTTCGACTATCTGCGCGACAACATGAAATATACCCGCGATCAGATGGTGCAGCGCGGCCACGCCTTTGCCATCGTCGACGAGGTCGACTCCATCCTGATCGACGAGGCGCGCACGCCGTTGATCATTTCGGGTCCGTCCGAGGATCGCTCTACGCTTTACACCACTATCGACGCGCTGATGCCCATCATCGAAGAGGGCGATTTCGAGCTCGATGAAAAGCAGCGCTCGGCGACCTTCACCGATGCCGGCATTGAAAAGCTCGAGGCCAAGCTGGCCGAGGATGGGCTGCTGAAGTCCGATTCCATGTACGACGTGGAAAACGTCGCCCTGGTGCACCACGCCAATTCGGCGCTGCGGGCCCACAAGCTGTTCCGCAAGGACAAGGACTATATCGTCCGCAACGACGAAGTCGTGATCATCGACGAGTTCTCCGGCCGCATGATGCCGGGCCGCCGCTACTCCGAGGGCCTGCATCAGGCGCTTGAAGCCAAGGAACACGTCAAGATCCAGCCAGAAAACCAGACCCTGGCCTCGATCACCTTCCAGAACTATTTCCGCCTCTATGACAAGCTGGCCGGCATGACCGGTACCGCCGCCACCGAGGCCGAGGAATTCGCCGATATCTACAAGCTCGACGTGGTGACCATCCCCACCAACGTGCCGGTGCAGCGTATCGATGACGAAGACGCCATCTTCCGCACCGCGGAGGAAAAATTCGAGGCCATCGCCAATCTGATCAAGGAATGTCAGGACCGCGGCCAGCCCGTGCTGGTAGGCACCACCTCGATCGAAAAGTCCGAAATGCTGGCCGAACTGCTCCGCCAGAAGAATGTCGGCACCATGAACGTGCTCAATGCGCGTCACCATGAGCAGGAAGCCCACATCGTGGCCGATGCCGGTCTGCCCGGCGCCATCACCATTGCCACCAACATGGCTGGTCGCGGCACCGACATCCAGCTCGGCGGCAATCTCGAAATGCGCATCGAAAAGGAAGCCGCTGATCTTGAAGGCGCCGAACGCGAGGCCAAGATCGAAGAGATCAAGCGCACCATTGCCGAGGAAAAAGCCAAGGCGCTAGCCGCTGGCGGTCTGATGGTGATTGGCACCGAGCGCCATGAAAGCCGCCGTATCGATAACCAGCTGCGTGGCCGTTCCGGCCGTCAGGGCGATCCGGGTCATTCCGCCTTCTTCCTGAGCCTGCAGGATGACCTGATGCGCATCTTCCCGGTCGACAGCATGGATTCCATGCTCGGCAAGCTGGGTCTGGAACAGGGCGAATCGATCACCCACCCATGGGTGTCCAAGGCCATCGAACGCGCCCAGGGCAAGGTCGAGGCGCGCAACTTCGATATCCGCAAGAACATCCTGAAATACGACGACGTGATGAACGATCAGCGCAAGGTGATCTTCGAACAGCGCCTCGAAATGATGGACGCCGAAGATATCAGCGAAATCGTCATCGATATGCGCCACGACGTGGTCGCCAATATCGTGTCCAAGGCCATCCCCGCCCGCTCCTATCCCGAGCAGTGGAAGGCCGAGCAGCTGCAGGCAGCCGCCAAGACCTATCTCAATATCGACGTACCCGTCATTGAGTGGGCGGCCGAGGAAGGCATCGACGCCGAAATCGTCACCGAGCGCCTGCTCGCTGCCGCCGACGAACACGCTGCCGCCAAGGAAGCCCGCACCATCACCGCCATGGAAGCGGCTGGCTCGTCCAACCCAACCGTGATGCGTCAGGTGGAAAAATCCATCGTCCTGCAGTCCATTGACGGGTTGTGGCGCGAGCATCTGGTCACGCTTGATCACCTGTCCAAGGTGGTGGGCTGGCGCGGCATCGCCCAGCGCGATCCGCTCAGCGAATACAAGCAGGAAGCCTATGAGCTGTTCCAGAGCCTGCTGGAGAACCTGCGCGAGCTGGTGACCACGCAGCTCAGCCATGTCGAACTGCAGCCCCGCCCGGTTGCGCCGCCGACAGCTGATCTGAGCGCCCTGCGCGAAACCCATATCGATCCGCTGACCGGTGAAAACGACGCCGATGGTGGCGATACCGTCGCCGATTCGCTGGGTGCCACTGGCGGCGATCCGTCGCTCAAGCCCATCGATCCAGCCCTGCTGGTCGGCGTGTCGCGCAACGCGCCCTGCCCCTGTGGCTCGGGCAAGAAGTTCAAGCACTGCCACGGCCAGTTCTAGGCCAGGCCTAGGGCACAAGCCGGCGTCAAAATGCAATATGGGCACCAACCACGCGGTTGGTGCCCATATGTTTTCGGAAACGCTGAAGTCAGCTAGACCGCGATCAGCCTGCTGGCGCTCTGTCTGGCCGCAAAGGCATCGACCTCTTCAAATGGCAGGTGATCAGCGGCATCGGTGCCGTAATAGCACCGCACCAGCCGACCATTCTCGTCGATCAGGAAATCGGCTGGCAGCCGGTTAAGCGGGCCAGAAAAACTGGTCGGGAAATAACCGCGCATGATGGCCTTGATCACCACGTCCAGCTTGAGGCTGGCCATGAAAAACCCACCCCAGCTCTTCTCCACCCCAAAACGGCGGTAATGGGTCATGGGCGCATCTGGAATGATGGGGAACGGCGCATCCTGCCGCCCGACATAGCGCCCGATTTCCTCGGCCGAAGACTGAAACACCGCCAGTACCTCAAGCCCCTGCGCAGCCCATTCGGCATGGCGTCGGGTCATGGCATTGACCCGCATATTGCAGAGCGGACAGGCCGCGTAGCGATAGAACGACAGCATCACCTTGCGCCCTCGCAAAGCCGCCAGCGAAATCGGCTCGCCAAAGCTGTCCACAGTGTCGAAATGCGGCGCGCGCGCGCCCTCAACCAGTCTCGTCATAATATTCTCCCGTGCCCAAGCGGCACACTTAGGCCAGTGCCTGCGTCAGTGCCGGCCAGGCAAATCCAGTCTTGCGACGCTCTTCAACCGCCCTGGTGATGGCTTGTCGCCAATCCCCGCTGGGCCGGTAGCCCAGTGCCGAGCAGGCATGCTCTATGGGGGTGTTCCAGTCTTCGCTGACATGCACCAGCGAGCGGGTCAGAAACGGGGTGCGGGTAGGCAGCGTCTCCATCAGCGCCCCGAACAGATAGCCCGCCCAGTAAGGCACCGCATAAAGCGGCTTGGGCACCCCGGCCACAGCCGCGATATGGCTAAACACCTCGCGCAGGCTGGGCAACGCGCCGCTATGAATATTGAAGCTCTCATAGGGCGCCAGACCCGGCGTGGTTGCGGCCAGGGCAAAGGCCTGCCCCATATCCTCGCCGGTCACCAGCGCCATGCGCGCCTTACCATTGCCCAGCCACGGCACCAGCCGTGTCTTGAGCCGCGGAATGACTGCGGGCACAAAGCCCACCCGATTGCCCGGTCCGATGAAATGGCCCAGCCGCATATTGACCATGCCGCTGACAGGGCTGGCCAGCGCCCGCATGTGGTGATCAATATCGATCAGCATATCCAGGTGCGGCCAGAATCCGGTTTTGCGCATGGGACTGAAATCATCGACTTCGCCCCCCTTGCCTGGCAATTGGCCCACCACCAGCGTCGAGGCCAGCAGGAACCGCCCCACCCCCGCTTCCGCTGCCAGATCGATCAGATCCATGGTGGGTTCAAGGAACAGCCGGCGCTCCTCATCTTCATGGCCCCAGAAGGCTCCCCAGGTGCCCGCATGGCAGATGGCATCGACACCCTCGACCAGACTTTTGCGATAGCCCGGATCGGTCAGATCGCCCTGGCGAACCGCTCCATCGAACCAGTCTGGCAGTTTTTCCGGGGAGCGGCAGGCCGCAATGGTGGTGATGCCCCTGTCACGCAGGGCCGCCAGAATATGGGCACCCAGGAAGCCCGTGGCACCGGTGACCAGCACCGTGTTGATCTCAGTCATGACTGGTTCCTCCTGCGTGTTGATCGATCTGCAGCAAAATTTCGGACACCACCTCACTGATGTGATCGGTGTCGCCAGTGGCGTGGGCGAGCATGGCGGCGCCTTCAAGATCACGCACCATTTTGCGCCCGGCCAAACGGGCCGCCTCGGGCGCCAGCCCCAGATTGACAAAATGCCCCGCGGCCCAGTCGCACAATTGGGAAAACACTTGCCCGACATCGCCCGTACCGGCCTGCTGCTTCTTGCCCAGTTGTGCCACCAGCGTGCCGATGGGACAGCCATGGCGCGCCAGACTATCGGTCTGCTCGGCGGTCATATTGGCAAAGGCGCGCAGTGCCAGCCGGGAATCGCCCAGCCCGTCCCACTCCGTGCGCAACTGCTCAAAGCGTCGGTGGATCCTCCCCACCGCGGCGTCGACCATGTCGTCGCGTGATTTGAAATAATAGTAGAGGCTGCCCAGCGGCATCTTGGCCGCTTCGGCCACATTGGCCAGCGTCAGCCCAGCCAGGCCGCGCTCATAGGCAACCTGCGACGCCGCTTTCCAAAGTGCCTCACTCTTGTTTGCCCGTGCTGCCATGCCATGCCTCCAATACTAAGTAAGTTATCTTACTTGGTTCCAGTGGAGTCAAGTCCACAAAAAAAGGCCCGGATAATGCCGGGCCTTTTGAACGTGCTGCGAAAGGGTCTAAACCAATGCAGTAATGGTCTTTTTCTTCCAGACAAAGAAGTACCAGCCAGCCTGCAGCACCAGCATCATCAGGAAACTGGCGGCATAGGCGACCCAGATACCGGTCAGCCCCAAACTCGTCTGGCTCAGCCAGACCGCACCGGGCAGCTCGATCAGCAGGATGCAGGCCATCGACAGCGCCATGGGCGCCAGCACCGTGCCGCTCGAGCGCATCACGCCCGAAAACACCACGCTGCCCCCAAAGGCGACAATGCTCCACAGCACCACATGCAGCAGCGTTTCGGTGACCGCGATCACCGATGGATCGGTGATGAACAGCGCCACCAGCCGTTCGCTGAACAGATAGGCCATCAGCACCAGCGTACCGGTAATGATCAGGTTGAGCACGAAGCCGGTGCGGGTGATCCGGTCCAGCTGGTCGATCTGACCCGCCCCGATCGCCTGCGCCCCGAAAATCGATGCAGCAATGCCGATCGACATGGCGGGAAACTGCACATAGCTCATCACCTGCCCCAGCGCGCCATAGGCCGCAGTGGCCTCCGAGCCGAAGCGGTTGACCAGCCCGACAATGACAATGCCCGAAACCGCCGAGACCACCATTTGCAGCCCGGCCGGCACGCCAAGCCGCAAGATCAGGCCGAGCAGCTTGAAGTCCGGCTTGAGCATGGCGCCCAGCAGCACCGCATCAGGCGCCAGCGGCATCTTGCGGGCGCGCATATAGATCAGCAGAAAGCTCAGCACCGTCAGGAAGCCGCAGACAAACGCCACCGCGGCCGCATTGACCCCCAGCTGTGGCAGCCCCACCCAGCCCAGGATCAGCGCCGGGGTCACCACCATGGTGACCATCAGCGACAGGATCAGCGAGAACAGCGGCGTGATGGTATCGCCCACCCCGCGCAGCACCGAGGTGACCACGATGAAAACGAAAAAGCCCGGCATGCTGATCAGCATGATGCGCGCATAGCCCACCGCCAGGGTCCGGATGTTTTCCGGTGCGCCCAGCACCGCCATGATCTGCTCGGTAAACAGCCCGCCGACAAGCGAGACCACCAGCCCCAGCGCAATGGCTGCCGACAGTGTCGTGCCGGCCACCTGCTTGACCTTGACCAGATTGCGCGCGCCCCAGGCCTGACCAATCAATACGGTCGAGCCCGAAGACAGCCCGATGATAAAGCTGAGCAGGAAGAACAGGATCGGGAAAAACACCGCTACCGCGGCCAGCGCATCAACACCCACCAGCTGCCCGACATAGATCGCGTTCACCGTGCCCGAAAGCGCCTGCAGGATATTGGCCGCCATCAGCGGCACAAGGAAGACGGCAAATCGCTGCCAGAGAGGGCGAGATTGCACTGTCATGAAAAAGCTCCGGGAACCTGACGCTGCAACGCCATCAGGCACAATGCTGATGGCCGGCGCCAACTCAATACGTTTCAAACCGCTCTTGGACCACGGCCAGCAACAGTCAATCTGGTCCGACCGGCCTCGTCACTAGGCCCGCCACCACAAGGCGTCAATCGCCATGTCGCTATCACGCTGGCCAATGGGGGCCATCACCACTTGTCATCGCCGCCGGCACGATTTTGCGATGCGCGAACCGCGCCGGGACGCTATGGCTGGGCCCATGAGCGCCATCGCCCCGACCGACCAGACATTTGCCGACCAGTTTTATGCTGGTGCGCGCGCCTGCATCCCCGTGATCATTTCTGTGGCCGCCTATGGCATGGTCTGGGGCGTGCTGGCGCGTGGTGCCGGGCTGAGCCTGCTCGAAGTCATGTTGATGAGCGGGCTGGTCTTTGCCGGTGCCGCCCAGTTCGTGGCGCTGGATCTGTGGACGGCAACACCAGCCACCCTGCCCATCGGGGCGCTGATCCTTGCCGCGCTGATCGTCAATCTGCGCTACCTGCTGCTCACCGCCACGCTGCGCCCGCTGTTCAAGCCGGACTCCGGCCTCAAGGGCGCCCTGATGATGGCGCTGGTGACCGATGAAAACTGGGCCATGACCGTACTGGAAATGAAAAAGGGGCGCGGGAGCGTCGCCTTTCTGCTCGGCGGCGGCGCGCTGGCCTATGCCTGCTGGATGGCCACCACCATGACCGGCCATATCCTGGGCTCGGTCATTGACGACCCCGCCCGCTTTGGGCTCGACTTTGCCTTTACCGCCACCTTTCTGGTGCTGCTGCTGGGCATGTGGAAATCCAGAGCCGACCTGTTGCCCTGGGCGGTTGCCGCGCTGACGGCTATCATCACCGCCAGACTGCTCGATGGCAGTTGGCACATCCTGATTGGCGGCATTGTTGGCAGCCTGGCCGGCGCCATCGCCGACAAGGTGCGTCATGTGGACTAGCCCCGAAGCCCTTTACGCCATTGCCGGCATGGCGCTGGTCAGCTTTGCGGTTAAGGCCGGCGGCCTGCTGCTCGCCAATCGCCTGCCCCAGCACGGCTTTGCCGCTGCCTGGCTCAAGCATATCCCCGGTGCCGTGCTCGCTGCCCTGGTAGCACCCGCGCTTGTCACCGGCAGCCCGGCCGAAATCATCGCTGCCGCCGCGACCGCCTTGGTCTATGTCGTGACCCGCAACCTGTTTGCGGCCATGGCCACCGGCGTGTTGTGTGTCTATCTCGCCCGCCTGCTGCTCGCCGCTTAAACCCGCACACAGCCAGTTGCAGCGCAACCCGACCTGGGTTAGAGAGTTTTCCGTGCCCTCCTGGCGGAATGGTAGACGCAGAGGATTCAAAATCCTCCGCTGCGAGGCGTGCCGGTTCGAGTCCGGCGGAGGGCACCATTCTCCCCCTGTTTCTGAGATGCCCGGCCGTTGATGGGTCACGTCGCCGGTTTTGCGTCAGCTCTGCGCGGCGCGCATAAATGTGATCGCAGCCATGCTTTGGCGCTGTGGCGTTAACCGTGTTCCTTACCTGAACGTTAATGGATCGCGTCGCATTTTAGCGGAAATTTCATCACGCGATTTCCGACGAGGTCTTCCATGAAGCGCCAGGCTCTTTCCATTGCTGCCCTGATGCTGTTCGCCCCCGCAGCGCACGCCGCTGATCTGAGCTGGAACAGCGGCACCAGCCCCCTGTATTCCCCCTCCCCTGCCTCGGGCTGGGACGGCTTTTACGCTGGCCTGAACGCTGGCTATGGCTGGGGCACCGGCGCGCGTCAGAACGTGGCTGGTGGCGCTACCACCGAACGCAATACCGGCGGCTGGCAGCTGGGCGGTCAGGCTGGCTACAATATGGATATGGGCGGCTTCGTGCTGGGCGCCGAAGGCGACCTGCAGTTCGCCTCGATCGGCTATGAAGAAGATCTGGGCGCCACCGGCAAGTTCAAATCTGGTGTGGATTTCTATGGCACCGTGCGCGGCCGTGCCGGCATGAGCTTTGGCACCGTGCTGCCCTATGTCACCGGCGGTATTGCAGCTGGTCGGGGCAGCGCCAGTCTGACCGATCCGGCCAATGTGGTGACCTCGCAATCCGCCACCCATGTGGGCTGGACGCTGGGCGTCGGCCTGGAAGCTCAAGCCACCGACAAGATCACCGTCAAGGCCGAGTATCTTTACGTCGATCTGGGCACCCAGACCTATAACGGCCTGCCCATCGGCAATCAGGACATCACCCAGCGCTTCGGTGTCGTCCGTGCAGGTGTGAACTACAAGTTCTAGTCAGTGCCCGACCAAATCGGGTCAACACAACACCCAACTATGGGCTGGCTTCGGCCAGCCCTTTTTTCTGGCGGCCCCTGCCCTCAAATGCGCGCCAGATAGCTGCGCAACAAACCGTCCAGTTGCGCCCGCTCGTCCTCGGGCAATATCGCCACCAGATCAGCCTGCAGTTTGACATGGTCCGCCAACACGCCCTCGACGGCTGCGCGCCCGCGCTCGGTCAGGCCAATAGCATAGCTGCGCTTGTCGGCGAGGCTGCGCTGGCGGGCGACCAGACCGTTCTTTTCCAGCTGATCAATACGATTGGTCATCGTGCCTGATGTCACCATCATGGTGGCGAGTAACTGCCCCGGCGACAGCGCGTGGGGCGGTCCGGACCGCAGCAGCGTCGCCAGCACATCAAAACCCGCACTACTCAAACCGTGAGCGGCAAAATTGGCCGCCATGGCCTGTGACATATGCTGCGATACCCGAGCCAGACGGCCGATCAGCCCCATGGGCGCGGTATCCAGATCTGGGCATTGGCGGGCCCATTGCGCCCTGATTTTGTCGACATCATCCATGCCTACATGCCATCCCGAATTTATCTTGATGTCAAGATTAATCCATGTATCTTGAGGTCAAGATAAATGGAAGTACCATGACCCGCTTCGCCGATATCGCCCTGACCGCAGCCGCGCCCCTGATCTGGGGCAGCACCTATATTGTCACCACCCAGATGCTGCCCAATCTGGACCCGCTGACCATTGCGGTACTGCGCGCCCTGCCCGCGGGCCTGCTGCTCTTGCTCCTAGTGCGGGACCTGCCCCAAGGTCGCTGGATCGGGCGCATGCTGGTGCTGGGCGCACTCAACTTTGCCCTGTTCTGGAGCCTGCTGTTTGTGGCGGCCTATCGCCTGCCCGGTGGCGTTGCGGCCATTATGGGCGCGCTGCAGCCCTTCATCGTGATCTTTGCTGCCCGCGTTTTGCTCGGCACCCCCATCCGGGCGCTATCGGTCATCGCCGTCACCATCGGCATTGGCGGCGTCGCCCTGCTCATCCTGACGCCAGCCGCCCGGCTTGACATGGTCGGCGTCGCCGCCGGCCTGCTCGGTTCGGCGTCCATGGCCTTGGGCACCGTGCTCAGCCGCAAATGGAAGCCACCGGTATCCACCCTGACCTTCACCGCCTGGCAATTAACCGCCGGCGGCCTGCTGCTGTTGCCTTTCCTGCCGCTGGCCAGCACCGACTGGGGTACCATCACCCCGACCAATCTGATGGGACTGGCCTATCTGGGGCTGATCGGCGCCGCCCTGACCTATCTGATCTGGATCCGCGGCATTGCGCGGCTGCACCCAAGCGCGGTGTCATTACTGGGGTTTCTCAGCCCGTTCAGCGCCACAGTTTTGGGCTGGTGGATCCTCAACGAAATGCTCAGCCTGCCCCAGGCACTGGGCATGATCATCGTGCTGGCCAGCATCTTGCTGGGCCAATATGCCTTGAGAAAGGCGCAGGACTAGCCACTATGGCGCCTGAGCCAATTCAAGAGGGTGACCCATGAGCAGGACAGGCATCGCACGCACCGGAACGGCAGGCTGGGTGTTCGCACCCTGGCGCGGCACCTTCTATCCCGATGGCCTGGTGCAGAAAAACGAGCTGGCCTATGCCAGTTCGCGCCTGGGCAGCATCGAGATCAACGCCACCTTCCGCGGCAACCAGAAACCGGCCAGCTTTGCCAAATGGGCCGAGCAGACCCGCGAGGGGTTCGTGTTTTCGCTCAAGGGCCCGCAACTGGTCACCCACATCAGGCGGCTCAAGAACTGCGAGATCGAGCTAGCCAATTTCCTGGCGTCCGGCCCGCTGGCCATGGGGGACAAGCTGGGGCCCTTCATCTGGCAATTGCCCCCCAATCTGAGCTTTGATGCCCAGGTGCTGGACAATTTCCTGTCCATGCTGCCCCACACCATCCCTGACTATATCGCGCTTGCCAAAAAGGCTGATGAGCGGATCAAGCATGCGCCCTATCTTGACGCGACCAATGTGGGGCAACTGCGCCACGCCATCGAGCTGCGCCACGCCAGCTTTGACGACCCCGCCGTCAATGATCTGCTGGCCCGCCACAATGTGGCACGAGTGATTACCGACACCGCGCAAAGCCCGGCCCGCGCGCTAACCGCCGATTTCGCCTATTGCCGCCTGCAGGGCCCGGCCCACAATGCTGCGACCGGTTATCAGCCGGCCGACATTGCCGACTGGGCAAGCACCATTGGCGACTGGACCGCAGCGGGCGGCGACGTGTTTGCCTATTTCGTGCATGAGGACAAGCTGCACGCGCCCGCCAATGCCATCGCCCTGCGGCAGGCACTGGGCATCAGCCTGCCCGGCGATTGATCAAAACCGCGTTCCCGTCTGGCCTTTGCCGCAATCGCAGGCTAATCAGCGCGGGTCTCAAGCGTCACCTGAAAGACCCGTTCCATGGCTGCATCGATCCTCCACCCGCTCGACAAGAAATCGGCAGCGCTCGCCTTTGTGCTGGGTCTGGCGACTATTCTGGGCGCCTGGGGCAGCCAGATCATTGGCGGGCTTTATCCATGTGAACTCTGCCTCGAGCAGCGCATGGCTTACTATATTGGCCTGCCGATCCTGCTCGGCGTGCTGGTGCTATGGAACCGCCTGCCGCTCAAAGTGTGGTATGTCGCCATGGCTATCGTCACCGCGATCTTTGCCTGGGGCGTCTATATGGGCAGCTATCACGCTGGCGTCGAATGGGGCTTCTGGCCCGGCCCGACCGCCTGCACGGGTGTGGGCGATGCCATGGATTTCGACGCGCTGAGCAACATGACCCCGGTCATTGGCTGCGACGTCGTGCAGTTCCGCTTTCTGGGCATATCCCTGGCCGGTTTCAACGCGCTGATTTCGCTGGCCATGGTGGCCCTGCTGATCGTGTCGATCGTCGCCCAGATGCGCCACACCCGCAAGGTCTAGGGCTCCAGCTCGATATCCCAATAGAGATAGTCCAGCCAGCTCTGGTGCAGATGGTTGGGGGGGAATGAGCGGCCATTATTGTGCAGGTCGTGCACACTGGGGTGGTAGGGCGCCTGATGCGGGAACATCCTGATCTCGCTGGGCATACGATTGGCCTTGCGCAGATTGCACGGCGCGCAGGCGGCCACCACGTTTTCCCAGGTGGTCTGCCCGCCTTTTGAGCGCGGAATCACGTGATCGAAGGTCAGATCCTCGCGCGAACCGCAGTACTGGCAGGTGAAGCGATCGCGCAGGAACACGTTGAACCGGGTAAAGGCCGGATTGCGTGCCGGCTTGATGTAGTCGCGCAGCGACACCACGCTGGGCAAGCGCATCTCAAAGCTGGGCGAGTGGATCACGGTGTCATAATGGCTGACAATATTGACCCGATCCAGGCACACCGCCTTGATCGCATCCTGCCAGGACCAGAGCGAAAGGGGGTAGTAACTGAGCGGCCGGAAGTCGGCGTTCAGTACCAGCGCGGGACAGGCCTCAGGCGACACGTGGATGGTCACTTGAGTCTCCCGAAAAGGGAATCGAGTAAGTCCATATCCCCTTTATACTAAGCCCTTTGTGTCAGGGCTGTGAAGCGGGGAGCGTGTCGTTATTTTCCGGCGATCCTGGCGATGAACTTGCTGGCAAACTCTAGCCCATCCGGGGAAATGCCATGCGCGGTGTTCGGGCTGACGTAATAGTCCACTGCCACACCAGCAGCCTTGAGCGCTGTTTGGGCCTCGGCACTGCGCTCGGGCGCAACCACCGTATCGGCATCGCCATGCACCAGGCACACCGGGGGTCTGGCCAGTTCAGACGCACCAAATTCGGCGGGCGGCAGGAAGCTGCCCGAGAACGCGACGATGCCCATCAATTGTTGCGGCAGCGACAGCCCCACATGCAGCGCCATCATCGTGCCCTGCGAGAACCCGACCAGCAGTGTCTGTTGGGGCGCAATATCGGTCTGGGCCCACAGATCGGTCAGAAATTCGAGCAGGACCGGACGCGCCTTGGCACAGCCGGTCTGCCGGCTGGCCAGTTGATCGCCGTCAAAGTCGATGCCGAACCACTGAAACCCCTCGGCCAGCCCCTCGATACGCTCGGGGGCATTGGGCGCGATGAAAATGGCGTCAGGCAGAATATCCTGCCAATAGGGTGCCAGCCCGATCAGATCGGCGCCGTTGGAGCCATAGCCGTGCAGCAGGATCACGGCCTGCGTCGGCACACCGCCGGATTTGGGGGGCAGCATGGGGCCGGAGAGCTTGGTCACAGGGCAATTCCTTCTTGGTCGCGCAGCACAGCGAAATAGCGCCAGAACAATAGTGCCGCCGCCGAGCGGTGGGGCGTCCAGTCCTGGGCGATGCTGATCATGTCCTTGATCGTCGGACGAGCGTCAAGTCCGAGCCCATGGCCGACCGCCTTGAGCAGCGCCAGATCGCCGGCTGGAAACACATCAGGGTGCCCCGCGCAAAACAGCAGATAAACCTCGGCGGTCCAAGGCCCGATGCCCTTGTGCGCCGTCAGATAGGCCACCGCCTCGGCCGCCGGCAGGGTTTCGAGATGCGCGAAATCCAGCGCGCCAGCCACCATCGCCTCGGCAATCACCCGCACGGTGGCAAACTTGCTGCGCGAGAAGCCGCTGGCCCGCACGATTTCCTCGCTCAGGCTTAGATAGCTTTGTGGCTCCAGCGCGCCCGGCAATTGTTCGAACCGAGCCCAGATCGCACGCGCGCTGGCCACCGACACCTGCTGCCCGCAAATCACCTTGGCGATGCCGGCAAAGCCCGGCGCCGTGATGCGCGGTTGTACGGTGCCCGCCTTTTCCCACACCGGTGTCAGACGAGGGTCCATGGCAACCAGCAGCTTGATATGCTCGGCAATCGCCGCCGCGCTATCCAGACGCGGTGACGGGACAATTGCCGTCATGCTAGAAGGCGTCTGTGTCGAAACATCCATCCAAAAATCCCGTTCTTCGCTTCGCCCCCAGCCCCAATGGACGACTGCACCTGGGTCACGCCTTTTCGGCGCTGGTGACCTGGCGCGCCGCCGAAGCGCTGGGTGGCACCACTTTGCTGCGGATCGAAGACATCGACCTCGAGCGGTGTAAACCCGAATTTGTCGACGCCATCTATACCGACCTTGCCTGGCTGGGTCTGGATTGGCCGACGCCGGTCATGCTGCAGTCCGAGCGCCTGGATGTCTATGCAGACGCCGGCAACCTTCTGCGCGATGCGGACCTGCTCTACCCCTGTTTTTGTTCACGCAGCCAGATTGCCGAGGCCGCAACCGAGACCGACCCCGACGGTGCGCCGCTTTATCCCGGCACCTGCAGACACCTTGATCGGGGCGAGCAGATCGAACGGCTTGAGCGCGGCGATCCGGTCCAGTTCCGGCTCGACAGTCAAGCCGCCATGGCGCGTGCCGGCATGCTGACCTTTTCGGTGGTTGGCCCGCTGATCACCGATCGTCCGCAAATCCGCTATGCCAAGCCCGAGCGTTGGGGAGATGTGGTGCTGCAGCGCAAGGGCACACCGACCAGCTATCACCTCAGCGTTGTTGTCGACGATGCGGCCCAGGCCATTACCCACGTCACCCGGGGCCGCGACATGGAAGCGGCGACCGATCTGCATGTACTGCTGCAAATGCTGCTGGGCCTGCCCACACCAATCTACAATTTCCACCGGTTGATCCTGGATGATGCCGGCAAGAAGCTGGCCAAATCAAAAGGCTCGCCATCGCTGGCGAGCCTGCGTGAGCAGGGCTGGACACCCGCTGATGTCCGCCGCGCCCTGGGGCTATAGCGCTGCAACACGCTCAGCGATGCCTGCCGATACGCCCCAGATGGGTGCTCGAGAAGCTCTCTGCTGACTTCAGCCCATAGCCCAGCGCCCGGTCAAAGCCTGAATGGGCAAGCCAGAGCGCCCCAAGCCCTGCCAGCAGTGGCATTGCCAGCACCTGCCCCGCGGCCAGCAGCAACAGGCCAAAGGCATAGACATGCACCAGATTGTAGATCGCTGCGCCGACACCGCGCCCCAGCCCATAGGCGGCAAAGCTCAGATCGGGCGCAAAGAACAGCAGCACTGCGCTCCACCAGACCAGGCCGCTATCGATATGCCAGAACACAACCAGCGCCGCGATCAGCACCAGCGCGCCCTCGGCACGCTGCCACAGGACGAAAGACGGGGTGATCTGGTTTTCCATGGTCGTCACCTCACGCAGCCTTCCGGCTCTCGATCAATTCCCCCACTGTGGCGGCAACGGCCGCCCCGAACGGGGTTGCGAAATCGGGACCGACAATAGCATCGAGCCGGGGATCGACCAGTTCCATTTCGTTGAGCCAGAGATAGCGCATGCGATAGATATCGCGCATCACCGGATTGACCAGCCCGATTGCTCGCAGCACCCACCAGGGCATTGGCGACACCGTAACCGGGCGGTCCAGCGCCTGGGCAATCGCGTCCATCATCTGGCCGTGTGAGATCCAGTTCCCGGCAAAGTGGAAGTTTTCAAAACCGTCCAGCATTGCCCGGCGCTCTGCCAGCACGACGAAGGCGCGTGCCAGATCGGGCAGATAGGCCCAGCTATGGCGCAGCGCCAGATCGCCCATATGATGGATCTTGCCCTTGCCCAGATTCATCAGCATGGCCTGTTCGAACCACTCGCCCCGATTGCCCGGGCCGTAAAAATCTCCGGCACGTAGAATGATCGCCTGAAACCGGCGCTCTGCAGCGGCGGCGCGCAACATGGCCTCCAGGGCGATTCGGATTTCGCCGCGCGGCGCTTCCGCGCTTTGCCGCGTTGCGGGGGAAACGGTGCGGTCATTGGCCCGGTAATTATAGATCGTGCCGGGAAACAGCAGCGTCTTGCCGCTATCACCCAACGCATTGATCACCGCCTGCAACTGCGCTTCGGCGCGGCCATTGCCCCACTGATCATAGGGAAGGTGCAGCGCGTGCACGACGACGTCGGCATCCGCAATGGCATCGCGCACAACGCCGAGATGATCGGCATTGCCAGCAATGAAATGCGTCCCGCCAACTGGCCGGCGATTGGATCGGCCCAACCCGGTCACATCCCAGCCCGCATCCCGAAAGGCCAGCATGGCCGCGTGACCAATATGACCGTTACTGCCCAGAACGGTGACTTTACCCTTGCTCATTTTCTGCTCCTGCATGGTTGCTGAAACAGACAATGCCCCTTACAATTATTTATGGCGATTGGGCGTTTTTCTAGATTTGATATTCAAAAATGAATAGAGAGCCAGACTGGTCCTTGTGGCGCAGCTTTGCGGCAGTGATCGAGCACGGCTCGCTCTCGGGCGCCGCACGCGCCCTGCAGCTGAGCCAGCCCACGATTGGCCGGCACATCGAAACGCTCGAAGGCCAGCTCGACCTGCCCTTGTTTGAACGCGGCCTGTCCGGCCTCAAGCCCAACGCGACTGCATTGCAGCTTCTTGCACCCATTACCCGCGCCCAGACCGCGCTGGCGGAAGCCTCCATGATAGCCGATGGCGCCCAGACCCAGGCGCGCGGGACAGTCCGCATTACCGCCAGCGCCATGATCTCAAATTATGTGCTGCCCGAAATACTGGTCGGCATTCGCGCACACTATCCCCATATCGCCATCGAGACGGTTCCCTCCGATTCCTCGGAGAACCTGCTGATGCGCGAGGCCGACATTGCCATACGCATGTTCCGCCCCACCCAGCTTGAACTGGTGACCCGGCATCTGGGTGATATCCCGATTATCGCAACCGCCCATGAACGCTATCTGGCGCGGCGTGGTCGTCCCACCGCAATCGAGGATTTCTGGCAGCACGACATCGTTGGCTTTGACAGCTCCGACGCCATCATCGCCCATTCCAGAAGGCTCGGTTACACGATATCGCTCGACAACTTTCCGCTGCGTTCGGACGATCAGCCGCACCAGTGGGAGTTGATCAAGTCCGGGCTCGGTATAGGGTTCGGCCAGGCCCATCTGGTGCGCAACACGCCCGGAATGGTCGCCCTGCCGGTTGATTTGGCCATTCCGCCATTGCCCGTCTGGCTTACCACACACAAGGAACTGTACACCTCGCACCGAATTCGTGCCATCTATGATGCTCTGGCTGACGGTCTCGTTGCGTATATGAACAGCTAGAAACTGATCAGTAGGATTATCATGGAAACCGTGCTCAATCTCGCCATCGCCCTCGCCTTGATCTTTGTGGTCGTCGTGCTCGGCATGGGGCTTTGGAACATGCTCAAGGGCGGACCGGGCAATACCAGCCAGCGGCTGATGCGCCTGCGGGTTATGGGGCAGGCTGTGGCCCTGGTGCTGCTGATGGGCGCGCTGTTCTTCTTTGGCGGCGGCGGACAGGGCTAATCGGATATGGTCAAGCTCAACCGCATCTACACCAAGACCGGCGATGACGGCACCACCGGTCTGGTCCGTGGCCCGCGCCGCCCCAAATACGATCTGCGGGTGGAAGCCTATGGCACCATTGATGAGGCCAATGCCTGTATCGGCATGGCCCGCCTGCACTCGACCAACCAGCCCAAGATCGACAAGCTGCTCAGCCGCGTCCAGAACGATCTGTTCGATGTCGGCTCCGATTTGGCAACACCGGGCGCCGATGAAGCGGACGCCCAGTATCCCTCGCTGCGCATTCGTCCGGTCCAGACCGAGGCGCTCGAAAAGCAGATCGATATCTACAATGAAACCCTGACGCCCCTGACCAGCTTCGTGCTGCCGGGCGGCTCGCCCCTGTCGGCAGCGCTGCATGTGGCGCGCACCGTAACCCGCCGCGCCGAGCGCATTACCGTTGAGCTGGCCGCAGCCGAGCCCGACACCAATCCCGAGGCAGTACGCTACCTCAACCGGCTGTCTGATCTGCTGTTTGTGCTCTCGCGCGTGGCCATTGCCAATGGCACCAAGGACGTGCTTTGGGTGCCCGGCAATAATGGCGATGTGAAAAAGGGTTGAAGCCCAGGCGCGCGGCGCTAGGCCGCGTGCGGCTCATCATTGGAGCGGCGACGTTCCACAAACGGCTTGGCGGGCTTTTGCGGCGCCGACCCGACCATTGCCGCTTCGGGTAGAACCAGCGCATCACCGGTAGCAAACACCACCCGATTGCGACCGCCCCGCTTGGCAGCATAGAGCGCCTCATCGGCCTGCTGGAACATCTCGTCCATCGGCAATGTTCCTTGCGCCACCGCTACGCCAAAGCTGGCGGTGATGGAAATGGAGGTGCCTTCCCAGAGGATTTCGACATTCTCAATGGCACGGCGCAGCCGCTCACTGATCAGTTGCGCCAGTTCCAGATCGGTTTCGGGCAACAGCACGGCCAGTTCCTCGCCGCCCAGTCGTGACAGCAGGTCGCGATTGCGCAGGCTGCCGCGCAGCACCAGGGCCACCTTCTGCAGCACGTAATCGCCCGCCGCATGGCCATAAGTGTCATTGACCCGCTTGAAGTGATCCAGATCGATGGCGATCAGCGCCGCTTCCTTGTCGGACGTGCGCAGCCCGCTCATGCCGCGCTCAAAACCGCGCCGGTTGGGCAGCGCCGTCAGCGGATCGGTCAGCGCGCGCAGTTTCCATTGTTCCTCACGCTTGATCTGGCGCAATTCGCGTTCAACGAACAGGCCCAGCAGCACCGCGCCGGCCACCGAGGTCGACACCATATAGGGGCCGATCACGCTCACCAGACCCCAAATGCTTGCATAGCCCATGGCGATGCCGGTCAGCAGATAGCAGGACACCACCAGCCCCAGCACCACCAGATGGCGCGGCTGCACGCTGGCCTTGGGGCGCAGGAAATAGCGCCAGCTCAGCCCCAGCACGCCAGCCATGACGATGCCGACAGCGCCCGGAACAGCGCCCATGCCACCCAGCCAGAGCCGATAGCCCGCACCAATCACAATGGCCAAGACGGCTGCCGGCCAGCCACCAAAGGCAGCGGCAAAGCCGATAATGATGCCGCGTGCATCAACCATCACGCCCGAGCCGATATGGGCCGGGGCCATGATCGCAGCCACGGCGCCGATGCCAAAGATAGCGCCCTGAACGACCGATCTCACGGTGCGGGGCCATGCCTGTCGCTCGACCACACCAAAGGCAATCGCCATCAGCGCCAGCAGGCTGATGCTCTGCGTCAGAGCGATGAACATGGCTTGTGCGAACATGGCTCCCCCGCCACTTCAAATCGTTGGCGCACTGTGGAACGGCAGATGTAAGCAATGGGTGAAGGTTCCCCCCACAGCGATCAATCCTGACGGGATGGTGAAGGACGCGTTAAGCGCGGGGGCAGCAAAACCACTGCAATTTCCAGCACAGCCGAAAACTTTGTTTACGCCTGAACGCTAGTCTGGGTATCCGGACAACCATGAAAGGCGGTTTGTATGAACGCCGATCTCTCGACCCAAATGCTGGCCATGAACACCGCGCAGACGCAGAACAGCGTCCAGATCGCCGTGTTCAAGAAGCAGCACGACATGCAGTCCGAGCTGCTCAATACCCTGACACAGGCCACACTGGCCCCGCCGCCACCCGGTCAGGGCCTCAAGATCGACAAGCAGGCCTGATCGCCCTGGCCTAGTTGGCCAGCGCCAGCAGCGCTTCAACGACTGCTTCGCCGTCCGGCGTATGCCATTCTGCAGGGCCCTGCAGCACAGCCAGTTCACACCCTTGCTCATCCAGAACCAGCGTCGCGGGCAGGCCAACCGCGACCGCTTGCTGCTTGAGACGATCAAAGGCCGCAAATGTGTTATCGGCATAGAGCGGCAGGTTGGCGAACCCGTTATCGGCCAGGAATTTTTCGGCCTTGGCCAGCCCGTTCTCGCCAATATCGAGATTGATCGGCAGCACCATGAAACTGTCCGAATTATACTTGGTCGCCAGCGCATCAAGCGCGGGCATCTCCTCGCGGCAAGGCACGCACCAGCTCGCCCAGAAATTGACCAGCAGCGCCTTACCCTTGAAGTCGGCAATGCTCATATCGACGCCCGCAGCATCCTTGAAGCTCAGGCTCGCATAGCCACGCCCCTCGCCGGTACCATTCAGCGCTGCCAGTTCACCAACAGCAGCCGCGTCAATGGCCGCAGCCGCCTCTGGCTGCACCGGGCATTCCTTGGCCACCCCGGCATTGCCGAGCCAGACCCACGTCGCTATAGCTACCGCCAATCCCGCCACCCCCAGCGTGACCAGCAGCCGAACCCGGCTGGATGCTCCGGGGCGAGGCGCATGGGTATCGGTCATAACAGGTCTCCGAGGTATTCGATGAGCAACAAGATGTGGGGCGGCCGGTTCGCCACTGGCCCCGACGCCATCATGGAGGAAATCAACGCTTCGATCGGTTTCGATCAGCGCCTGTTCCGCCAGGATATTGCCGGATCGATCGCCCATGCCACAATGCTCGCCGAGACGGGCATTCTGACGCAGGAGGACCGCGACAGCATTATTGCCGGTCTAAACGAGGTGCTCGCCGAAATCGAGGGCGGCAGCTTCACGTTCTCGCGGGCACTCGAAGACATTCATATGAATGTCGAGAGCCGGCTGCGCGAAAAGATCGGCGATGCCGCCGGTCGCCTGCACACGGCCCGTTCACGCAATGATCAGGTCGCCACCGACTTCAAGCTCTATGTGCGTGACACCATCGATACCCTGGTCATCCAGATTTCGACGCTGCAACTGGCGCTGGCCACCAAGGCTGAAGACGAAGCCGAAACCATCATGCCCGGCTTTACCCATCTCCAGAACGCCCAGCCCGTGACCTTTGGCCACCATTTGCTGGCCTATGTCGAAATGCTTGGCCGCGACGCCGGCCGGCTGATCGACGCGCGCAAGCGGCTCAATGAAAGTCCGCTTGGCTCGGCGGCACTGGCAGGCACGCCCTACCCGATCGACCGCGACATGACCGCGCAAAAGCTCGGCTTTGATCGCCCCACCGCCAATTCGCTGGACGCCGTTTCGGATCGAGATTTCATCCTGGAGACGCTGGCCGCTGCCGCAATCTGCGCCATGCATCTGAGCCGCTTTGCCGAGGAAATGGTGATCTGGAGCTCAGCCCAGTTCGGCTTCGTCAAACTGTCCGACAAGTTCACCACTGGCTCCTCGATCATGCCGCAGAAGCGCAATCCTGACGCCGCCGAACTGGTGCGCGCCAAGATCGGGCGCATTGTCGGCGCGCTGAACTCGCTGCTGATCGTGATGAAGGGACTGCCGCTCGCCTATTCCAAGGACATGCAGGAAGACAAGGAAGTCGCTTTCGACGCCCTTGATTCCCTGTCGCTGTCGCTGGCTGCCATGACCGGCATGGTCGGCGACATGATCGCCAATCGCGACAAGATGCGCGCCTCAGCCACTGCCGGCTTCTCGACCGCCACCGATATTGCCGACTGGCTGGTGCGCGAACTCGACATTCCCTTCCGCGACGCCCACCACATTACCGGACAGGTCGTGGCACTGGCCGAGAAGAAAGATTGCGGCCTGGAAGGGCTGACCATTGAGGATTTCAAATCCATCGACCAGCGCATCGATAGCCGCATCCACAAGGTGCTCACTGTCGAGGCTTCGGTGGCGGCCCGCCAGAGCTATGGCGGCACCGCGCCCGCCAATGTGCTGATCCAGGCGGCGCGCTGGAAAACCGAACTGACCGGCAAGCCGCACGAACCCCGGGCCCCCGCCCGCAAGAAGCATGGCGGCCATGGTGATGGCGGGGTTGCATAGTCTGCGCCCCGGCATATTTTGAGCTGCAACCGACTGATTTGGATCCGAACTTATGGCTGGCAGAACGCGACAGATGCAGCTCACCGAGCGTCACGTCGCCTATCTGCAGCCTGACGTCATTTCCGACGAGATGCCGCCGCCGCCCCAGGGCATGCACAGCGCAACGCCCCAAGACCATGCGGCGACCCTGACCCAGTTGCTGGGACCCGAGCCCTTCGCCAATGACGAGGTCTGGGTCTTTGCCTATGGCTCGCTGATCTGGAAGCCGGCCTGCGATTTTGTTGAAATGCGCACCGCGCTGGTCCATGGCTGGCACCGCGCCTTCTGTCTGGGCTGGAACACGCGCTTCCGCGGCTCCGAACAGAACCCTGGTCTGATGCTGGCACTCGATCGCGGCGGCGCCTGCAATGGCGTGCTCTATCGCCTGCCACCCGATCGGCTGGCTCAGTGCATGACCAAATTGCTGGAACGCGAAATGGGCTGGCTGCCCTCGGCCTTTCCACCCCGCTGGGTCAATGCCCGCACCGGCGAGCGAACCATCCGCGCCCTGACCTTCTGCATGGATCGCCACTCCGGTCGCTATGTCACCGGCCTGTCCCCCGAACAGATCGCCGAAGTGCTCGCCAAGGCGGTCGGCAATCGCGGATCGATGGCCGAGTATCTCTACTCAACCGTCAAGCATCTCGAGGATGTGGGCATTCATGATCCCCATCTGTGGCAGTTGCAGGCGCTCGTCGCCCAGCAGATCGAAGCCGCTTATGAGCCGGATCGATAAGTCTTGCTTTCGTTTTGTGCCCGTCTGCCTTAGACCTCGGGCGCTAATTTCCTGAACACCCCCGATGATCCCTGGCGCGCCGCGCCGGCCATGGCGGGCACCAGACACATTTGAGGGCAGCACCTTGGTCCACCATTTCGAACACCGTGACGGCACGCTTTATGCTGAAGACGTCAATCTGAGCGAACTTGCCGACAAGGTCGGAACGCCCTTTTACGTCTATTCCAGCGCCACGCTGCGCCGCCATGTCCGGGTGGTCAAAGCTGCCTTTGAGGGCATTCCCACCCTTTTGGCCTACGCCATGAAGGCCAATTCCAATCAGGCCGTGCTCAAGCTGATGGCCTCGGAGGGCGCTGGCGCTGATGTGGTATCGCTGGGCGAGCTCGAACGCGCCCTTGCGGCCGGCATCAAGCCCGAAATGATCGTGTTTTCCGGTGTCGCCAAGACCATCACCGAAATGCGCCGCGGCCTGACCGCCGGCATCAAGTGCTTCAACCTCGAAAGCGAACCCGAGCTTGAGCGCCTCTCCATGGTCGCTTCGGAAATGGGCATGACCGCCCGGGTTTCGGTGCGCATCAATCCAGATGTCGATGCCCGCACCCACGCCAAGATCTCGACCGGCAAGGCCGAGAACAAGTTCGGCATTCCCTTTGCCCGGGCCCGCGAGGTCTATGCCCGCATCGCCGCGCTACCCAGCGTCGAGGCCGTCGGTGTAGATATGCATATCGGCAGCCAGATCACTGATCTGGAACCCTTCGGCAATGCCTTTGGCCTGATGGCCGAACTGGTCACCGAGCTGCGCGCTGATGGTCACAATATCCGTCACATCGATATCGGCGGCGGTCTGGGCATTCCCTATCATCATGATCAGGAAGCCCCGCCGCACCCCGAGGCCTATGCCTCGGTGGTCCGCGACAAGATCGGCCAGCTCGGCTGCACCCTGGTGATCGAACCGGGCCGCCTGCTGGTGGGCAATGCCGGCATCATGGTCACCAAGGTCGAATACGTCAAAGAAGGCAGCACCAGCTTCATCATCGTTGATGCGGCCATGAACGATCTGCTGCGCCCCACGCTCTATGAAGCCCACCATGATGTGGTGCCGGTGACCTATTCGAACCTGCCCCCGATCACTGCCGATATTGTGGGCCCGGTCTGCGAAACCGGCGACTACCTCGCCAAGGGGCGCACCATTGCCGGGGTTCAGGAAGGCGATCTGCTCTCCATCATGAGCGCTGGCGCCTATGGCGCCGTGATGGCCTCGACCTATAATTCGCGCCCGCTCATCCCCGAAGTGCTGGTGGACGGCGACAAGTTCCACGTCATCCGCCCGCGCAAGTCGCTGGACGAACTGATCGGCATGGATAGCGTACCCGACTGGGTCTAGCTCTCGCGCGCCTGCCGACCCAGCGACAGCACCTCGACCGGTTTGCCGGCCAGGGCATCGTCGATCTTGGCCAGCAGATCAGCCAGGGTGAATGGCTTGACGATCACATCGTAGATCAGCGCATCGAGCCCATGAGCCCGCTCGCGCTGATCGGCAAAACCGGTCATCAGCACGATGATGATGTCGGGATATTTGGCCGCGACGTCTAGCGCCAGGGCGATGCCATCCATGATGGGCATCTTGATATCGCTCAACAGCAAATCGAAACGGCCATTTTCCGCATCGGCAGTCTCGGCAGCCAGCCCCCCATCCTCTTCAGCCACGACTTCATGGCCTTTCATGGTCAGGGCGCTCACCACAAAGGCGCGAACGGAGGGATCGTCTTCAGCAACAAGAATGCGGGCCATCAATGATGCTCCGAACTGGCGTTTGCAGGAGCGGCGGCGGCGCCGTGATCGGTTTCGGCAGACGCTTCAGCAGCGGGATTGGCTGGCGCGCCATGATCGGCGGCAGCAGGATCAGTTGTAACCGGGCCATGATTGGCAGCGGCCGGGGTCGGCGCTTTGCCGCTGGACAGGCCCTTGGCGCCTGAGCCGCCGGCGAAGCTGAGGCGGACCCGCGAGGCATTGCCCGGCGGCAGGGTGAGCTGGGTATCAAATGTCGAGCGTTCGCCCGCCATCAGGTCGCGCACGGAAGGCTGAACGCTCCACTGATAAACGCCTTCGCCATCCGGCCCCAGCAGGGTCACCACCACGGCGGGCACTTTGACCGGGGTCGGCGAGCGACCCACGATCTGAGCGGAAACAATCAGCACTTCCTTGCCATTGCGCAGGGTCTGCAGCGTCGAGACGTCAGAAAAATCCAGCCCCACCACATTGATGCCCAGCCCGACGGCGTCATAAACCCCGGCCATGGCGGGGAAGCGCTGTACCACCTCGACGCGGCCAAAATAGGCAAAGCCCAGAACCCCGATCAGGGCAGTAGCGCCAACGATCCGCAGCGCCAGGCGCAAGCGGGTCAGCGGCTGCTCTTCCGCACCACGATCCTCACCATCCGAAAACGCCTTGCGGCGCTTGCGTACAATGGCGGGATCAAGCTTGCCTGCCGCGGCCTGACCGCGAGCGGAATCTTCATTATCGGTGGCTTTTTTGGTTTTGGCGGCCTTGGCCGCCTTTTCCTTTTCAGCCTTGGCCACGCGTTCTTTTTCAGCCTTGGCGGCAACCGCGGCAGCCGTCAGCGCCGCTGCAGCCTTTTCTTCGACGCCCATGGCATCATCGAGACCGTCTTCACTGATCGCCTGCTCGGCCTTTTTGACCTCTGGCGGCGGCTCGTCCTTGGGGATCGGGCCCTGGTCCCAGGCCTGCTGGCAATGGGCGCACTGCACCTTGCGGCCAGCCGAGCCGATAGCCTCGTAGGTGACCTGATACTTGGTCTGGCAATGGGGACAGGAAATGATCATGAGGCCAGACTGATGACGCAGAACAAGGGAATGACGTCGTTCAAATTAGCGGCAGGGTGTTAAGACTCCTCAAACCTCGCTGCCGCCACACGAAATCCACCACATTTATGCCGCTTTGGTGCGGCCAAGCAGGTGCGCGTGCCGCATCAGACCACCGCCGCTGTTATGATGCGGCCAATGCCTGATTCGCCTGAACCAAGCCGAGCAAGTGGGAGCCTGCAATCTTGATCGAATTTTCCGATGTGGGATTGCGCTATGGCAATGGCCCCGAGGTACTGCGTGACCTGAGTTTCTCAGTGGAGCCGGGCTCGTTCCATTTCCTGACCGGGCCATCGGGCGCCGGCAAGACCAGCCTGCTGCGCCTGCTGCTGCTCTCGCTCAAGCCATCGCGCGGCCGCGTCACCATGTTTGGCGAAGACGTCAGCGATCTCAGCCAGGACCGCCTGCTGCAGATGCGTCGTCATATCGGTATCGTATTCCAGGAATTCCGCCTGCTCGATCACCTGACCACATTTGAAAATGTCGCGCTGCCACTGCGCGTGCTGGGTCAGCCCGAGAGCGAATATCGCCCCAATGTCACCGAGCTGCTCGAATGGGTGGGACTGGGCGAACGGATGAACGCCCCGCCATCCCTGCTTTCGGGCGGCGAAAAACAGCGTGCCGCCATTGCACGCGCCGTGATCGCCCGGCCCAAAGTGCTGCTGGCTGATGAGCCCACCGGCAATGTCGACCCCGATCTGTCGAGCCGGCTGGTGCACCTGTTTGCCGAACTCAACCGGACGCTGGGCATGACCATCATTCTGGCCACCCATGAACTGCCGCTGCTCGACAAGTTCAACTATCCACGCATGCTGCTGAGCAATGGGGAGCTGGCCATTCATGATTGAGCGCATTCTGGCTCTGCTGCCACGCCGCGTCGGCGCCGCCCCCATCGTCCCCGAAAAAAGCGTCGCCGGTCGCACCCTGCTGCTGATGATCACCATTATGGGCTTTCTCTCGGCGGTCACTCTGGGTGGCGTTGTGCTGGTCCAGAAATCTGCCATCGCCTGGTCGGCCGATGTCGGTCGCGAAGTGACCATCCAGATCCGTCCTGTCGAGGGCGAAGTGATGGAGTCCAATCTGCGCACCGCCGTCTCGCTGGCGCAGGCCACGCCAGGTGTCGCCTCGGCGCGCGCCCTGACGCTGCAAGAGAGCGAAAAGCTGCTTGAGCCCTGGCTTGGCGCCGGGCTTGATCTGACGGCGATCGAAATCCCCCGGCTTGTCGTGGTGCAGCTCGCCGACCCGCAGGATGCCGATATTGCCGGGCTCGAGCGCAATCTGGCAGCCGTCACCGGGGCCAGCCTCGATACCCACGCCGTCTGGCGCCAGCAGCTCAACACCATGGCCGGCACCATTGTGCTCTCGGGCCTGCTGGTGCTGCTGCTGATTGGCGCAGCGACCGTGCTCGCCATCATCTTTGCCACCCGCGGCGCCATGGCGACCAACCGTGAAATTGTTGACGTGCTGCACTATATTGGCGCCTCCAACAAATTCATCGCTGGCGAATTTCAGGGGCGTTTTCTCTCGATTGGCTTGCAGGGCGGCCTGCTTGGCGCGGTCGCCGCATTGCTGTTCTTCGTTCTGGTGGGCACCGCTGCGGGCAATATGCTCTCCAGCGAAGCAGGTACCCAGGTCGGCGTGCTGTTCGGGCGCTTTGCGCTGGGCCTTGATGGCATGATCTCGATTGCAGCCGTCATCCCGGTGATTGCTGCCCTGACCGCCATAACCTCGCGCCACACGGTCCGGCGCTACCTCGCCCAGACCTCCTGAACCACGACGCTTCTGGCCACAAACGCCAGCAAACGCCTCGCCAAAAGCACTTCTGCCCGTTATGACGCTGACAGCGGCAGGACGCCGAAGGAGATTTTTCGAGTGGTCATTCAGGCAATTCGTACCGCAGTGTTCTATGCGCTGTTCATCGGTCAAACCGCGATCGTCGCCATCATTCTGGGCACCATTGCGCTGATCACCGGCCGCACCAAGGCCAGCTGGGCCATCGCGGTCTACTGGTGCGCTTCCAGCCTGCAATTGTTGCGCTGGCTCACCGGCGTCAAAACCAAGGTCAGCGGCCAGCACAATATCCCCGAGGGCGGCTGCATCATCGCGGCCAAGCACCAGAGCGACTGGGACGTCTTTGCTCTGTTCCCCTATACCGGTCGCCCGGCCTATATCGTCAAGAAGGAGCTGATGCGCATTCCCTTCTTCGGCTGGGCTGCCCGCTCGCTCGACTGTATCGAGGTTGACCGCCGCAAGGGCGCCGAGGCCATCCCCTCCATGATGCGCCAGGCCCACGCCGCCATTGAACGCGGCTGCCGCATCGTCATTTTCCCCGAGGGTACCCGCCGCGCTGCCCTGGCGCCCGCCGACTACCGCCAGGGAATCGTCAGGCTCTATATGGAACTCAATGTGCCCGTGGTGCCCGTAGCGCTCAATTCTGGCCTGTTCTGGGGCCGCAACAGCCCCGTTATCTGGCCCGGCACTGCCGAAGCTGAGTTCCTGCCCGCCATTGAAGCGGGCCTGGCCCCCGACGTGTTTATGGATCGACTCAAAAAAGCCATCGAATCACAGTCCAACGAACTGGCCCTCAAGGCTGAAGCGCAAGGTCTGTCGCGCCCGATCGGGCCCGATCTTCGGAGCAAGTTCGATGCCCTCAAGAAAGCCGCGACACCCGACGTCTAAGCACTATATATTGACGGCAGGAGCGAACAGAACCATAGATATAGATACAAGCCTGCACCGGGCTTGACATAGATTGCATTTTGTTCTATTTTTGTTCTAATGCAATGCTCGCTATCAGGATGGCGTGATATGGCCGGGAACTACAGCAAAGTCGTCAGTCACAATTTTGGCCGCCACAGCCATTGGCAGGGTCGTTCGGGCCGCGCCTATGATCTGGCCAGCGAGAATATCGACCATTTCTGCATGGGTGATGCCGAACTCTATATCATCGCCAAGGGGGCGCATGTGCTGTGGGTGGGCTCGACCAGCGAACTGGTCAACGATCCACTCAGCCGCTCCCGGTTCCGTCTGGCCCTTGATTGCGCAGATCGCGTGTTCCGCCTGCTGACCCCCGGCGCCGATGCCGAACGACTTTCCACAATCTGGGATCTCGAGGGCGCTGAACCGCTCCCTGAAGCGCAGGCGGCCTAAGCCGCCGCGGCTTCTTCCTCGCGCAGCATTGTTGCAAGCGCCTGCAATTGCCGGTCGGTTATGCCCAGTGACTGCAAATGCGTCGCCGTATTGAGCACATAGTCGATATTGCGCCCTGACAGGCCAACCCCTGCCCGCACCATCGCCAATTGCTGCTCCAGGCTGAGCTTGCCGGCAAACTGTTCGTGGCGCTCGTCGACCACGAAGGTCAGCGCCCGGATCGCCCGCCCGTCGGCCAGATGCACCGGCCGCGTCACATCACGATAGACCGCCGTGACCTGTTCACGCTCTTCAAGATAGGCCTGCACATCGGCCCAGTCATGCCGAGCCACCTCAAAGGCCATGCCGCGGCATGAACCACCGCGCGCCAGACCAAACACCAGGCCCGGACGCTCCACCGTACCGCGATGATGATGCGAAACGATCGACAGGCTGCGATGCGCGCCGCGCAGCAGCCCCTGTTGCGCGCCAATATGAGGAAAGCCGGGATTCCAGATCAGGGAGCCGTAGCCAAAGACCCAGTTTGTGTTCTCGTCGCTGTGTTCTGTCATTGCCATATCCTGACCAGAAACTTAGGCAAACCTGCCGCCCAAGACAATTGCCATCCAGCGATAGCGGCCCTGCATTTCAGGGGCGACCCGGTTTGCACCACCCCGGCGCCACATGATGCGATAGCGCTTTGCCATCCCCACCGCTAAGAGTGCCAGCCATGAAGAAACGAATCATCATTCTGGGCAGTGTCGTGCTCGCCGTCGTCGTGGCCTGGAGCCTTGCCTGGCTCGTTCTGGCCGGTCTGGTCAAACAGCAGATCGCCGCCCAGGCGCAGGCTGACGGCATCACCAGCCCGCAGATCACCTGCCAGACACTGGATGTGGGTGGCTTTCCCTTCCGTTTCGACGCCGACTGCACCCAGGCCAGCATCGTCAGCGGCGACATGGTGTTCGACCTGCCCGGCCTGCGCGCATCCGTCCGCGTCTATGCTCCCACCCATATGCTGGCCTCAGCCCTTGGCCCGCTGCAGGTGGGCGACACCTTTACCGGCACGCGCAATAGCGTGTCCTGGTCGACACTCGAAGCCAGTGTGCGCCTGTCCGACTGGCGCATTGCCCGCGCATCGGTTTCGGCCAGGGATGTGGTGTGGTCCGATACGCTGTTTGGCCAAAGCCAGATCGCGGCGACCCCATTGGTCGAGTTGCACCTGTTTGACATTCCCGAGCAGCACGACGCACAGCGCCAGACCGCTGCGCTGGCCGGTTACATGCTGGCCAATGATCTGGCCTATCCCGCCCTGACCCTGAGCGACACCAATGCCGAAGTGCAGCTCGAACTGTCCGGGCTGCCTGACGATGTGCGCAATTGGGGCGATCCCAATCTGCTGCCCAGCCTGCAGGCTGCCGATGGCCAGCTCAAGATCATCGCCGTGCGCGGCACTGACGCCGGCTCGACGCTGGATGCGGAGGGCGCGCTGGCACTCGACGCGCAGGGCCAGATCGATGGTCAGATCACCATTGCCTCGACCGGGGTGGCCGAACGTATCGGTCCGCTGCTTGAAGAACCCTGGCGCACGCTGGTACTGGGCGCCCCGGCACCTGACGGCTCCTATGCCAACCAGATCAACTTCCGGTCCGGCGGCATCTATTCGGGTCTGATACCCATCGCCGCCCTGCCCCCGCTCTACTAGGCCTCCACCTGCCTAGGCGTCGTCGCCGCCACCATGTTCGCGCACAATCGGTAGGGGCGAGGCTGGCGGCGCTTCATGCGGCCGGCCAAAGTCTGGCGCAGCCGTCTCCTGCCCCGCCGAAATGATCGAGCGGCGGATAGCGCGGGTGCGGGTGAACATGGCTTCGAGCGCCGGGCCATCGCCTGTCCGAACGGCGCGCTGCAACACACTCAAGTCCTCGGTGAACCGCCCCAGCATTTCAAGCACGGCATCGCGATTGGTCAAAAACACGTCGCGCCACATCACCGGGTCGGACGCGGCAATACGGGTGAAATCGCGGAAGCCCGAAGCCGAGAATTTGATCACTTCTGACTGCGTCGCCGCTTCGAGATCGGCCACCGTGCCTACTATATTGTAGGCCACCAGATGCGGAATATGACTGGTAATTGCCAGCACCATGTCGTGGTGAGCCGCGTCCATGGCTTCAACCTGGCTGCCCATGGCGCGCCAGAATGCTGCCAGCTTTTCGGTCTGTGCCGGATTGACATCCTCGGTCGGGGTCAGCACGCACCAGCGCCCGGTGAACAACTCGGCAAACCCGGCTGCGGGTCCCGAATGCTCGGTGCCCGCCAGCGGATGGCCTGGAATAAGGCTGACACCTTCGGGGATGTGCGGCGCCAGCGCCTTGATCACATGGCCCTTTACCGAACCGACATCAGAAACGATGGCACCCGGCTCTAGCGCAGGCGCAATCGTCTTGATCACGCTCTCATAAGCCCCCACCGGCGTGCACAGGATGACCAGATCGGCGCCGCGCACGGCTTCGGCGGCATCAAGCGTATAGATATCGCCCAGCCCCAATTCGCGTGCCTCATCCAGCGTATCCTGCTTGCGGGTGGCAATGGAGATCACCTCGACCAGCCCCTGCCGCCGCGCGGCCAGAGCAATCGAAGAACCGATCAGACCAATGCCGATCAGGGCCAGCTTGCGAAAATGAACGCTCATGAAATCTCGACCAATGCCTTGAGAATGCCGACAACGCCACGCATCGCCTGCTCTGAACCAATGGAAATGCGCAGCCCCGCCTCAATGCCATAGGACGGCCCGATCTCGCGCACAATCAGCCCACGCTCGGCCAATGTGTCGAAAGCCAGCCGGGCATGTTCGGCGTCGGGGAACAGCACCATCACGAAATTGCCCTGGCTGGGCACCACATGCATGTGGTTTGAATCCAGCTCCTGGGCGATCCAGTCACGCCACTGCGCATTGTGCGCCTGCAGACGCGCGGTGAATTCAGTGTCGCGCGTTGCTGCCGCCGCGGCCAACTGCCCTGGCAGATTGACATTGAACGGCCCGCGCACACGGTTGAGCACATCGACCAGTTCGGGCGAACCGACAAGCCAGCCGATACGGGCCGCTGCCAGTCCCATCTTCGAGAAGGTCCGAACCATGACCACATTATTGGCCTCGGCCACCAGCTTCTGGCCGACGTCGTAATCCTCGGCAGTCACATATTCCGCATAGGCATTGTCGATCACCAGCAGGATATCGGGGCGCAGGCCGGCATGCAGCCGCCGCACTTCTGCATCGCTGACATAGGTCCCTGTGGGATTGTTCGGATTGGCCAGCCAGACGATTTTCGTCTTGGCCGTGACCGCTGCCAGCAAGGCGTCGACATCGGCGGTATAATTGATTTCATCGACCAGAACGATGCGCGCACCGGCGGCCCGCGTAATGATCGGATAGACCGAAAACCCATAGCGGTTCATCACCGCCTCATCGCCTTCGCCCAGATAGCACTGGGCAATTAGATGCAGCAGATCGTCCGAGCCATTGCCGCACACAATGCGGTCCGCATCCACGCCGTGGACTTCCGAGAGTGCCGTGCGCAGGATCTTGGAGGAGCCTTCGGGATAGATCTCCAGCTGCGCTGCTGCCGACTGGAACGCCTCAATTGCCTTGGGGCTGGCGCCAAGCGGGGACTCATTGGCCGACAGCTTGACGGCATTGCTGCCCGCTGCGCCTGACTTGCCGGGAAGATAGGCCGCGATATCAAGAATACCGGGCTGCGGGACGGGGCGAATATCGTCTGACATGATGCCATTTCTGGGCTGAAAAACCGCGCGGACCATAGTCAAACTGCACCAAGATGGCAAAGCGCTTCTCGTCGCGTCCGCTCCCCTGCAGCACCACCAGGCGCCTGTCCCGGAACAGGACGTCAATCAGCTTTATGATGAAGATGGTCGCAACCAGCCCAGCAATGGCGGGCGTACAGGCAAAAACGCCGCAGAAAAATCCGGCGCAGTGCCGTTAAGCTTCTGGTCACAAACACCGCTAAGAGCCCGATCTTTACCAGCTGTAAGGGAAGTTGAAGACAATCGGGGCCGTCTTTGTGTCATTTCAGCCCAACTCGACGGCTCTTGTGTGTGCTGGCGCTGCACACCCACCACCCCTAGCCGTGAACGAAGCCGGATTATCCGATTCGCGCCGATTCGGTTCCGTTTCGTTCGCCCCTTGTTCCAAGACTTAAGACCTGCCACACAAAGGTCCTGTATGCTGTCCTTTCTTGGGACATTTGCGTGAACCACTCGCAAGTGTCGCAACGACCCCTTACATTGATGCGAAATGACCTCCGCGCCCGCCCAATCCGTCAAGGCGATCCTTGGCCCCACCAATACCGGCAAGACCTATTTTGCCATTGAACGCATGTTGGCCCATCCCACCGGGATGATTGGCCTTCCTTTGCGCTTGCTGGCGCGCGAGGTCTATCAGCGCGTTGTTGAACGGGTGGGAGAGCAATCGGTGGCGCTAATTACCGGGGAGGAACGTATCGTTCCCGCCAAGCCGCGCTATTGGGTTTGCACGGTCGAGGCCATGCCCACCGATATCCGTGTGGATTGTCTGGCGATTGACGAAATCCAGACCGCAACCGATTTTGACCGCGGTCACGTCTTTACGGACCGCATTCTGCATGCGCGCGGCATGTACGAAACCTTGCTGCTGGGCGCCGCCACCATGGCGCCAGTGATCCGCAGCCTGTTGCCCCATGCCCAGATCATTGACCGCCCCCGCTTCAGCCATTTGACCTATTCGGGCTCCAAGAAGATTTCGCGCCAGCCGGCACGCTCGGCCATTGTCGCCTTTTCGGCGCGACAGGTTTACGCCATTGCCGAACTGATCCGTCGCGAGCGTGGCGGCGCAGCAGTCGTGATGGGCGCCCTGAGCCCGCGCACCCGTAATGCTCAGGTTGAACTCTATCAAAATGGCGATGTTGATTTTCTCGTCGCCACCGACGCCATCGGGATGGGACTCAATCTCGATATCCACCACGTGGCCTTTGCCGATGACAGCAAGTTTGATGGCCATACCAGCCGCCCACTGACCGCCGCCGAGCTCGGCCAGATCGCCGGCCGCGCCGGTCGTCACGCCCGCAATGGCAGCTTTGGCGTGACCGGCGGGACCCAGGGATTCGACGAAGAAATGGTCGTGGCGCTCGAAACCCACGATTTTGCGCCCGTCAAAGTGCTGCAATGGCGCAACAATCGGCTGGATTATTCGTCGATCCCCGCCTTGCTCAACAGTCTCGAAGCGACGTCGGACACCCGCACATTGGCCCGTGTGCCCATCGCCAAGGATCAACGCGCGCTCGAATTTGTCTCACGCAATGAAGCCGGCAAACTGGCGCGTGGGCTGGACGGCGCGCGTTTGCTCTGGGAATGTTGCCAAATCCCTGATTATCAGGGCATTTCACCGGGCAATCACGGTGAAATCGTTACCCGTATTTACTCTGACTTAGTCAAGCATGGTAAGGTCAACGCAGATTGGATTGCCGAGCAGGTCCGCTTTTGCGACAATGCGAGCGGCGACATCGACACTTTGAGCAACCGGATCAAGCAGATCCGAACATGGACCTTCGTCGCGAACCGCAAAAACTGGCTTGCAGACCCTTCACATTGGCGCGAAAAGACCCGAGACATTGAAGACCGACTGAGTGATGCGCTGCACGAGCGGCTTACTCAACGCTTCGTCGATCGGCGCACCAGCGTGCTGCTTCGTCACCTGAAAGACAAACGTATGGCATCTCCCGAGATCAATGAGCGCGGCGAAGTACGGCTGGAAGGCCACCTCATCGGCACGCTCGAAGGCTTCCGTTTCACCCTGGCGCGCAATGATGGCGACGCCGACACCAAGGGTCTGCGCGCCGCCGCCGATCAAGTGGTGGCGCCCGAAATACACCACCGGGCCGAACGCCTGGCTGGCGCGCCCAATGAAGAATTTGTGCTGGCCACCGACGGTCGCCTGCGCTGGAAGGGCGACATTGTCGCCGAACTGATCGAGGGCGAGACCCTTTATCGGCCGCGCATTCTGATCCTGGCTGACGAAACCCTGACCGGTCCGGATCTGGAACGTGTGCAGGATCGTCTCGGCCTGTGGCTGCGCCACCACGTCAACACCATCCTCGAACCCGTCATGGCGCTTGAGGCTCCAGCTGATCTCGATGGCACGGCACGTGGCATCGCGTTCCAGCTGTTTGAGCATCTGGGCCTGATCCCGCGTCCGCAGGTTGCCGACGAGGTCAAGAATCTCGATCAGGACGTCCGCGGCAAGATGCGTAAGCTGGGCATCAAGTTCGGCGCCTATCACATCTATCTGCCGCTTTCGCTCAAGCCCGCCCCGCGCGAGCTGGCACTGATTCTGTTTGCGCTCAAGAATGGCGGCATCCGCCAGGCTGGCGTGACCGACATTCCCCATATCGTCCTCTCGGGCCGCACCAGCTTTGTGGTCGATCCCGAAGTCGATACGCGCCTGTATGAGATTGCCGGCTTCAAGGTTGCTGGCAAGCGCGCCGTCCGGGTCGACATTCTCGAACGTCTGGCTGACATCATCCGTCCGCTCATTGCGCTTGATCCAACCCGCAGCCAGGGCGACCTGCCCGCTGGTGCAGCCGAGGGCAACGGCTTCCGCGTCACCGTGGAAATGACCTCGCTGCTGGGCTGCTCGGGCGAAGATTTCGCCTCGATCCTGAGCTCGCTTGGCTATCGCGTCAAACGCACGCCAAAGGTTGCGGCGCCGGTGGTGCCTGCCGAGGCCAGCGCAGAAGCGCCGGCGCTTGAGGAAACTCTGACCGACAATCCCGCCTCGACAGACGCCACCCATGAGGCCCCTCTCGAGGCAGTCACCACCCCCGCAACACTGGCTGAGACGGCGCCCATTCCCGCCACCACCATTGTCGAGGATGCGCCCGAAACGGCAGGCGAGACAGCCCCAGCAGAACCAGAATACGATGAGATCTGGTCCCCCAGCGGCAAGCGTCCGGACAATAAGCGGCATGAAAGCCGTCGCCGGCCCGAGGGTGAGCGTCAGCGCAGCACGCCATCCAAGCGGCGCCCTGAGGGCGAAGTGCAGGACCTGACCAAGGCCCAGCACCTCAATCCCAAGGCCAAGCCCGAAGGGCGTGGTCGCAACGACAATCGCCGCCCCGACAGCCAGAAGGGTGAGCGCGCCAAGTTCCAGCAGCCGCGTGAAGAAAAGCGCGAAAAGGCTTTCGATCCCGACAGCCCATTCGCCAAGCTTGCCGCCCTGCGCGACGGCAAGGCCAAGTAGCAATTGGGGGGGCCTGTCGAGCCCGCCGCCCGCAAGGAGCGGCTCGACAGGTTCCTGTTCTTTGCGCGCGCCATAAAATCGCGCACCTTGGCCCAGAAATTCATCGAAGCAGGTAGTGTCCGGATCAATTCCGAACCCACCCAGCGCAGCGACTACAAGGTCGGCGCCGGCGATGTGCTGACCATGTCACTGCACAATCGTATCACGGTGTGGCGCATCATTGATCCCGGCACCCGTCGCGGCCCAGCCAGCGAGGCTCAGGGACTCTACGAAGACCTCTCCCCGCCACCCCTGCCCAAAGCCGAACTGTCGCCCTATGACGCTGCCATCGCTCCGCGCGATGAAGGCGCCGGTCGCCCCACCAAAAAGGAACGGCGCGAGACTGACCGCCTGCGCGGCACCCAGGATGAGCGATGAAACCCATCCCCACGCTGCAGACCGAGCGGCTGATCCTGCGCCCGCCGGTACATACGGACTTCCACGCCTACGCTGAGCTGATGGCGTCGCCGCGCGCACGCTATATGGGCGGCCCCTTTGATGGGCGCGCCGCCTGGGGCATGTTCTGCAATGATGTGGCCCAATGGCAGTTATTCGGCCATGGCTGCCTGATGATCGAGCGACGCGCCACCGGAGCCTGCGTCGGCGAGGTCGGCATCAATCACGGCCCGCTTTTTCCCGAAAAGGAACTGGGCTGGTTTGTCTATGCTGGCCACGAAGGGCATGGCTATGCCTTCGAAGCAGCAGTCGAGCTGCGCGACTGGGCGTTTGAGCATCTGGGGTTACCCAATCTGGTCAGCTATATCGACCAAGACAATACGCGCTCGATCGCGCTTGCCCGGCGCATGGGCGCCATGCACGACCCTGACGCCAGGGGTCAGGACCCCGAAGATCTGGTGTTTCGGCATTGGCCCAGCCCAAGCGCTTGATAAATTTTGCCTTCTAGCGTGCCAATCACGCCAAACCCTGCCACCCGCCAGCCTTGCAGGGCACGGAAAAAAAGTTTAGCACCGGACTGTTGAGACTTGCCCCGCCGCGACCCCTTGTGCGGACCGGGCTCCTGTTCGGGATTGCCGCCTAGATGACCTACATCGTCACCGATAACTGCATCGCCTGTAAGTACACCGACTGCGTGGAAGTGTGTCCTGTGGACTGCTTCTATGAGGGCGAGAACATGCTGGTGATCCACCCCGACGAGTGCATCGACTGCGGCGTGTGCGAGCCTGAATGTCCGGCAGAGGCCATCAAGCCCGATACCGAAAGCGGGCTCGATCACTGGCTCGAGGTCAACACCAAGTTTGCGTCCGTCTGGCCCAATCTGACCGAGCGGCGCGATCCGCTGCCAGAGGCCAAGGACAAGGACGGCGAATCCGGCAAGTTCGAGAAATACTTCTCCGAAGCGCCCGGCGAAGGCGACTGATCGCTTCAGCCGCCTCCTACCTGTGATCTAGGCTGCGACGGCCTCACGGCCGGCCAGCCAGTCCCTGATGCTCTTATAGGGCACCAGCAGCAGTGCTGCGAGCAGCAGCTTGACCAGGAAGTCGCCCAGACCCAGCGACACCCACAGCTCAACCTCAGGACCAACGCCCAGCAGCGGCGCGGGGAAGGCCAGCGAGCCATCTTCGCGGCCAAACAGGCTGTCGAGCACCGCGAAGGGCGCCGCAAAGGCCAGCGAGAAGAAGATCACCGTATCGATCGCCGAGCCGATCAGTGAGGAGACCACAGGGGCCTTCCACCACACGCTGGTGCGCAACCGGTCAAAGATCGAGATATCGAGGAACTGGGCGGTCAGGAACGCCGTGCCAGAGGCAATGGCGATACGCGGCGTTGCCAGATAGATCGAAATCAGCACGGCAACGGCAAAACCGGCCATCACAACCACGCGGGCCCGGGCCGGACCAAAGGTGCGATTGGTCAGATCGGTGATCAGAAACGCTACCGGATAGGTAAACGCACCCCAGGTGAGAATATCACCGAGATGGATCGGTCCCATCTGGATATCGACCGGGAACTGAACGAGAAAATTTGAGGCCGCGACAACCGCAACCATGGCGGCCAGAGCCACCGAAAAACGAGCCAGCATCAGAATGCACCTCTATGTAACCGCGAACCGGCATCAGACCGGGGCGGGATGTGCCGAGATTGGCACAAAACAAAAACCGCGTGGAGCATAACCCCACGCGGTCAATTCGTCGATGAAGGCGTTCGCTTAGGCAGCCAGAGCTGCGCGAACTTCCTTCTTGAGGCCCTGAGCCAGCGTCGACATGGTGTCGTCGCTCTGCTTGAGCAGGAAGGCGTCCAGACCACCGCGGTGCTCAACGGTACGCAGGGCCGAAGCCGAGATGCGCAGCTTGACGGGGCGGTTGAGTGCCTCCGAAATCAGCGTCACGTTCAGCAGGTTCGGGAGGAACCGGCGACGGGTACGATTGAGAGCGTGCGAAACGTTGTTGCCAACCATAACGCCCTTGCCAGTAAGTTCACAGCGCCGTGCCATGGTTTTCTATCCTGTTGCAAAGGCCTGTATTGCGGGAACATGTCCTGCAGCAGGCCTATCTTGTCCTGAAATCTGGGGGCTCTTTAGAGAATATGCGGGGCCCCGTCAAGACAAACGCGGGCTCAATCCAGCGCGAGCGGCTTGCACAGGACCATTCCAGACGGCACTTTCGAACCCTAGTCTGATTCGCGCCGCCCATTGCAGAGACGCCCGACCTTGACCCAGTTTAGATTTGCCACCCTTGCCGCACTGGCCCTGTTCGCAAGCCTGCCCACCAGCGCCGCCGAAATCGACGCCAAGGCCGGCTATGTGCTGACCCTGGGTGGTATCAATATAGCCACCATGAATGTGGACCTGACCGATGACGGGTCGCGCTACAGCCTGGACCTGTCGGCCAATGTGGCCGGGCTGGGCGCCATGGTTGCCAGCGGCACGGCCAAGGCCAGCGCCTCGGGCAGTTCCACCAGCAATCGCCTGGCCGCCCGCGCCTTCAGTCTTGAAACCAGGGCCAATGGCGACACCTTCGATGTGGACGTGACCTTCTCGGGTCGCGATGTCGGCTCGTTCAAGGTCGAGCCGCCTATTCTTGATAACTATGACCGCGTTCCGCTGGAGCGCCGGCACCTGACCGGGGTCAGCGATTTTCTGTCGGCCTTTGTCTTCAAGGGCGGGGCGCTCGACAAATCGCTATGCGATCGTCGCGTCGGCATTTTCACCGGCGTCGAACGCTTCAACATTGCCATGCGCTTTGCCGGCACCGACAAGGCAACCTCGGCCCGCACGGGCTATCAGGGCCCGGTTGTGCTGTGCTCGGTCGACTACAGCCCTGTTTCGGGCCACTTCACCAGCTCCGAGATCACCAATTACCTGGCAGACAGTGATCGCATCATCATCTGGTATGCCCCGCTGGGCCCGACCGGCTATTTCATCCCCTATCGCGTTCTGCTGGGCACCAATATGGGCGATCTCTCCATGGTGCTGACCGGGATGCGTTTCTAGCGCCCGACAGGCCGCAGCCAAGTCCCGCTTCGGGACGGTCAATCGCTGTTTTGCTAACAGATCGCTTTCAGGCCCCCAATTGGTGGGCCTGAACTGTTAATGGGCTGAGTTAATTCGTCTTTTCAGACGGAACCAGACAGCAATCTTTGTCCGATTTTGCCCGAAATTAAGGGGTTGGTTACCAAGATGAACCGGTTTCGGCTGTGCGGCGGGATCCAGCGCAACGAAACAGCCGCTCAAGTGGTCGGCCCCATTCAAGCACACCATATATCGCCGTGAACGAACGAGCACTTATGCACGACGCTCGATTCGCCCCCTGTTCGTTCCCCTTTTGGATCAAGGCTGAACATGGCGCTGCCAGATCGGTGCTAATTGTCCCGGAACGGCACAGTGACACGCCCGCCTCAGCCCTGCCGCGCCGTTGCCGCGCTCATGCCGGGCACGCGAACGAATCGCTCCGCGCGTTTGCGGCGGGGAATCGCCGGGAACGCCTGCTTGCGCGCCCGCACACAGATCACCCCGCTCATGGCCGGCCCGAACAGCCGACCCACACGCTCGAACAACCGGGTGGACTTGAGCACCAGCGAACTCTGAAACGGCGGCAGGAACAGGCCATCGCGCCACGCCACCGGTACAAAGCCGAATTCGCGCAGCAATCTGTCGAGCTGTCCGCCCGAATAGGGATTGCCCTGTCCAAACGGGGTATTGTCCCGCTGCGCCCAGATGCCCCGCCGACGCGGCACCACCAGGATGAGATCGCCATTGGGGGCAGTGATCCGCCACAGTTCGCGCATCAGCTCTTCGGCATCTGCCACATGTTCCATCGCGTGAATGGCGATGGTCAGGTCTATCGCTGCATCGGTCAGCGGCATTTCGAGCGGATCGCACAGCACCGTGTGCGACGGACCCTCACGCGGCCATGCCGAGGCGCCCTGCCGCGCGGGCATGAACGCCAGCACCCGTTCGGCCGTACTCAGGGTGAAGCGCAGATAGGGGGTGGCAAAGCCCAGCCCCAGCACGCGCTTGCCGCGCACATCATCGGCCAGCCCCATGACCTGCTCGCGCACCAATGCCCGGCAGATCCGGCCAAGAGGCGTTTTATAGAAGGCAATGAGGCGGTTGACGTCTGCAGTCATGATCACAACTCTGCCGGTTTCCCCCGGACTTGTCTAATCGCTGGTTGTCATGTCGTCGCGCGCTCCCTAGCTTTCAACCAATTGGTTCTTTTTCGGAGTAGTGCAGTGGCTGTGATCGTTGATGTCTTTGGCGCGCGAGACGATAATTTCGGCTATCTCGTGCACGATACGGCGAGCGGCCGCACCGCCGCCATCGATGCCCCGGAAACCGCGGCCATCAAGGCGGCCCTGGCCCGTCGCGGCTGGGATCTTACCGATATCTTCATCACCCACCACCACCTCGACCATGTCGAAGCCATTCCCGAACTCAAGGCCGAGTTTGGCGCCCGCGTGGTGGGCCCCAAGGCCGAGGCGGACAAGATTGCCGATCTCGATGTACTGGTGGCCGGCGGCGACACGGTCACGCTGGGCGAAACAAGCTTCGACATTTACGACACGCCCGGACACACACTGGGTCACATCGTTTTCCACGATCCTGTCGGCAAGCACCTGTTCAGTGCCGACGCACTGTTCTCACTGGGTGTGGGCCGTATGTTTGAGGGAACGCCCGGCCCGATGTGGGAAGGCATCAAGCAGCTGCGCGCCCTGCCCGACGACACGCTCGTCTATTGCGGGCACGAATATACCGCCAGCAATGCCAAATTCGCGCTCTCGGTCGACCCCGACAACACCGCACTGCAAAAGCGCGCCAATGAGGTCGCAGCATTGCGGGCTGCTGGAAAGCCGACAATTCCCTTCCCGCTGGGTGAGGACAAGGCCGCCAACCCCTTCATGCGGGCCGACGAGCCGGCTTTGGCCAGGCACTATGGCCTTGAAGGCGCCGACCCCGCCGAGGTGTTTGCCGCGATCCGCAAGGGCAAAGACAACTTCTAGCGCTACCCGCTCCACTATCTGAGCCTGCCAGCGGCGCCCTTCGGGGCGCCGTTTTTGCGCGTCTTCAGCTTTGCAAAGCCCTTGTTCACGAATCTTTAATGTTAACTACGCCCAGCGTTCGCATCCCCAATCATTAACAAACCGTTATCATCTGGCACACCGATTGCCCCTTAGGGGGTATAGGGCCAGTTGTTCTGTTTCATTTTGAGACACTCCGGCCCGTTTCGAGACAAACGAGGCGATTATGGCCGTTAATGAGACACATACACCCGGGCTCCCCATGCTGATCGGAGCATCGCGCCCACGTCCTTCGCTCAAACGCACCCAGACCGGTGCTGCTTTTGTCAGTCAATTGCTGGCAGCGCGCGCCAATATGGCGCCCCAGCGCGCCCGCCGCCGCACCAGTGCCGAAGGCGCCATCGGTGCCTACGCCAGCGGCGCCAGCATCGCGGTCAAGCGTATGCCTGCTGGATACCGGAAAACGGTTGTGGCCTGAGGACTAATTCATCGTCACATCGCGCCCGGCGCTGGTGATCGAGACGGTGAAACCGGCGACAACATCGATCAGCGCCATGACCATGAGCAGGAAGAACACTGAACTCGCGGCGGCGCCGACAAGCAGGAACTCGACCAGGAAAGCGACAAACAGCACCATTGAGAGCATATGCTCGACAATGGAATTGCGCCCGCTATTGGTGGATTTCAACACCTCGAAAAACAGCATGATGATGCCAACCACCAGCAGGAAATCGCCGGCGGTGATCGCCCAGGGCGTGCCCGACACCATGGGGATCAGAAACAACCCCTGCTCCCAGCCCTGCGGCACGCCAGCGAAGAACAGAAACGCCACTACGTTATAGAGTACGAACGGCACGCTGAGCAGCGGCGGGATGAAACGTCCATTGCGGCGTGGGGCATTATGGGTGGGCATCATCACGGTCTCGGTCATTGAAGGGCTCTCCACTGGCGGCAGCGCACCATGCCAGACCTGTCTGAAAGCGCAAAGGGCATGCAGGACGCGCCCGCATGCCCCTTCCGGCATTTCAAGACTGTAACGGGGGCTCTACTTCTTGAGTTTGAGCGGGCCCACCATCTGTTCTGGCTTGACCTCGGCATCGAACTCTTCGCCGGTCAGCAGGCCCAGGGCGATGGCTTCCTCGCGCAGCGTGGTGCCATTCTTGTGCGCGGTCTTGGCGATCTTGGCGGCATTGTCATAGCCGATCTTGCGATTGAGCGCGGTCACCAGCATCAGCGACTTATTGACCAGTTCATTGATGCGCGCGCGATCCGGTTCGATGCCCACTGCGCAGTGATCGTTGAACGACTTGGCCGCATCAGCCAGCAGCCGTACCGACTGCAGATAGTTGTAGGCGATCACGGGCTTGAACACGTTCAGCTCGAAATTGCCCTGGCTGGCAGCAAATCCAATCGCTGCGTCATTGCCCATCACCTGCGCCACAACCATGGTCATGGCTTCGGACTGGGTCGGGTTGACCTTGCCCGGCATGATCGACGAACCGGGTTCGTTTTCCGGAATGGTGATTTCACCCAGACCAGAACGCGGGCCCGAGGCCAGCCAGCGCACGTCGTTGGCAATCTTCATCAAAGCGACCGCAAGCTGTTTGAGGGCGCCCGAAGAGCCCACAAAGGCATCGTGGCCGGCCAGCAGGGCAAACTTGTTGGGACCGGTCACAAAATCGCGTCCGGTCAGCGTGGCGATCTCCTTAGCCACCGCAACGGCATAGTCGGGATGCGCGTTCAGACCCGTACCCACGGCCGTGCCGCCCAGCGCCAGTTCCTTGAGCTGGGGCAGCGTCACCTTGATATTGGCCAGCGCGTAATCGATCTGGGCAACCCAGCCGGAAATTTCCTGACCCAGCGTCAGCGGCGTTGCATCCTGCAGATGGGTGCGCCCGATCTTGACCACATCCATATATTGCTCGGCCTTGGCGGCCAGCGTATCGCGCAGCAGGCCAACGCGCTCAAGCAGATAACCTTCGACGGCCTCGACCGCTGCAATGTGCATGGCGGTTGGATAGGTATCGTTGGACGACTGGCTCATATTGACGTGGTCATTGGGGTGCACTGGTTTTTTCGACCCCATGGTGCCACCGGCCATTTCGATGCCGCGGTTGGAGATCACCTCATTGACGTTCATGTTGGACTGCGTGCCCGAACCGGTCTGCCATACCACCAGTGGGAAATGGGCTTCGAGCTTGCCCGAAATGACTTCGTCAGCCGCCGCAACGATCAGATCGCGTGTGGCTTCATCAAGCAGGCCCAGCTTGTGGTTGGCCAGTGCCGCGGCCTTTTTCAGAATGCCGAACGCGGTGACGATTTCCTTGGGCATCTTTTCGCCGCCAATATCGAAATTGGCCAGGCTGCGCGCCGTCTGGGCGCCGTAATACTTGTCGGCAGGCACATTGATGGTGCCCATAGTGTCCGATTCAACGCGCATCGTCATGGCAAACTCCGGAAAATTGGGCCGCTCCTCATGGCGGCAAGGCAAAGAAAAACGGCCGACCCCGTTACAGGATCGGCCGTTTGCATATCAGAAGGGAGCGCATGGCGCTGCCAGGCTCAAGAACTACTTCTTGACTTCAAAAATCTGACGACCGCGATACATGCCGGTCTTGAGGTCGACGTGATGCGGACGGCGCAGCTCGCCCGAATCCTTGTCTTCGACATAGGTTGGGTTCGCAAGAGCGTCGGCCGAGCGGCGGAAGCCGCGCTTCATCGGCGAGGTCTTTCGTTTTGGCACTGCCATGGTCGGTACTCCGAATTCAATATCGTTGCGCCGCCAATGAGCGGCCCAGAGACTTATCTCTGAAGGGATTGGTGGGCTCTATAGAGCAACTCTGGCCCCTTGGCTAGAGGGTTGTTGGCGACTCCGCGCGACAAATCCAACAAGAGTGCAAACAGGCACCCGACACCAGCCTTATAGCGCCAATTGCCCGTCCTTGCCTACACAACTGGCGCGCGCACCATACTCGCGCACCCGGGTCTCGATAATGCCCGCAATTCGCACCATGCCTGCCGAGGGTCGCCCGGGCTGCCGCAACATTGGATTGGGCAGCGCCGTCACCAGCAGTGTGGCCGTGCGCCAGTCCAGGTTTTGCGGCTCAATGCCAAAGGCGCGCTCGGCCCCCGCAGCAATGCCGAATTGCCCCTCAGGGCCCCATTCAGCGATATTGAGATAGATTTCCATGATGCGCTTTTTGGGCAGCACCAGATCTATATAGACCGCCAGCGGCACTTCGAGCGCCTTGCGCACCACGCTCTGCCGGTTCCACAGGAACAGATTGCGTGCCACCTGCATGGTGATGGTGGAGGCGCCACGCGCATCTTCACCCGCCATGAAGCGCTCGACCTCATCGCGCAGCGCCCCTACATCGACACCCCAGTGGCGGCAGAACTGCCCATCCTCGGACAGGATCACCGACGCCTTGAGCCGGTCGGAGATGTCATCAATATTGCGCCACTGGCGGTCCATCGGCCGCCCCGTCAGCAGCCGTGAGGCCATGGGCACCGAAACCGGGTTTACCACCAGATAGAGCGGCGTCAGCACGATCGGCATGGCAATCACCACGGCCAGCGCAATGCCCAGATTGCGCAGCAGCGCCCAGATGCCTTTGAGTTTGCGTCGTGCCATGGCCATTCCATAGCCATCAAGATAGGCGCACGAAAGGCACAATTATCGGCTTTGGACAGCCATGAAGCTCGTGCAGTGCGCTGACTTGCTCAGGTGACTTGCCGCCCCGCCACCAAACCGGCTAGCAACAGCACATGTATGATTTTTCTGCCGACATGACCGATTGCGCCAAGGCCGTGGAAATAGTGCTAGGCACCCGGCTCAGCGTTGCCCAGCTCTCGGGGCCGGGTCCGGCCGCCGATACACTGGTCAAAGCCATGCGCCATGGGAGCCTGGAAGGCGGCAAGCGCCTGCGCCCCTTGCTGGTTCGTCAGGCCGCCGCGATCTTTCACGTGCCCGCCGATGCCGCCCTGATAGCCGGGCTCGCCGTTGAAATGGTGCACTGCTATTCGCTGATCCACGACGACCTGCCCGCCATGGATGATGATGACCTGCGCCGGGGTCGCCCGACGGTACACAAGGCCTTCGATGAGGCCACCGCCATTCTTGCCGGCGATGCGCTGCTGACCCACGCCTTTGATTTGCTGGCTGACCAGGCCTGCCATCCCGACCCGGCTGTACGCATCGCCCTCGTGCGTGAACTGGCACAGGGGTCAGGCGGCGGCGGCATGGTGGGTGGCCAGATGCGCGATATCGAGGGAGAACAGGGCGGCTTTTCCGGCGACGATATTTCTACCATGCAGGCCATGAAAACCGGCGCGTTGATCCGCGCCAGCGTGCGCATGGGGGCCATATTGGGCGGGGCCGACGCCCGCGCCCTCGCCGTACTGACCGCCTATGCGGAGGCGGCCGGTCGCGCCTTCCAGCTAGCCGATGACATTCTCGACGTCACGGCCTCTGCGGCCACCATGGGCAAGGCCACCGGCAAGGATGCAGCGCTGGGCAAGCAGACCCTGGTCACCACGCTGGGCGTTGACGGTGCGCGCCAGCACCTGAACGATACCGTGACATCGGCGTTATCAGCGCTACGCACCTTTGGCCCCAAGGCCGACGGGCTGCGTGCAACAGCGCGATATTTCGCCAGCCGGGAAAACTAGCCATGGCCATCATTGCCAGCATCAATATCGGTCAACCCGAACCCATTCCGGGCAAGTCAGCCAAGACCGGGATTTTCAAGCGCCCCATTGATGGTGAAGTCGCCATCACCCGCGACGGCCTTGTTGGCGACGCCATTCTCAACCGCAAGCATCATGGCGGCAAGGATCAGGCGGTCTATTTGTACTTTCGCGACGACTATGACTGGTGGTCCAAGGAACTGGACGCCGAAATCGGCCCAGGCGTGTTCGGCGAGAACCTGACCATTGGCGGCGTTGAAGGACGCAAGGTCGCCATTGGTGACCGCTTCATCATCGATGAAGTGGTGCTTGAGGTGACCTCACACCGCACCCCCTGCATGGTTTTTGCCGCCCGCATGGGTGACCCCAGATTCGCCAAGCGCTTTCATCAGGCAGGCCGCCCCGGCGCCTATTGCCGGGTGATCAAGGAAGGCGCCTTCCATGCCGGTGAGCCCGTGCGCCATGAGCCCTTTGCTGGTGAGCGCATCACGGTGGCCGAAATGATGGCGCTTGACGGAAGACGCGAGATCGATCCCGATTTCATGCGCCGGGCGCTGACCACGCCTGTGCATTACAAAACGCGCGAGGACTATCAAGACCGCCTCGCCCGCCTGTTCTGAAAGTATGCCGATGAGCCTGCAATCCGTCACTGATGACCTCGCCAAACGCGCGCCCGACCTCACCGTCGAGGTAACCACCGATTCCACCGCCACCGTGCAGACCGCCGCGATCGTGCACGACGTCGAGCCCGGCCAGATCGCCAAGACACTGTGCATTCGCATCGGCGGCGAGGTGATGTTGCTGGTGACCCGTGGCGACGCCCGGCTCGACAATCAGAAGTCCAAGGCTGCCTTTGGCGGGCGGCCGCGCATGCTGGGGGCCGAAGAGGTCGAGCAACTGACCAGCCACAGGGTCGGTGGTGTTTGCCCCTTTGGTCTGCCTGGTCCGCTCCCCATTCGGCTCGATGTGTCGCTCAAGGTCTATGATCTGGTGATACCGGCGGGCGGCGACACCCACGCCTCGGTGCGCATGTCGGTCGACCAGCTCGCCCAATTGTGCGGCGATCAGTGGGTGGATGCCTGCCAACCACCTCAAGAACAACACTAATTTACCTGTTGGCAATGCCCTGCCAATAGCTTGTGCCCGTTCCGACCTGTCCAGTGGTCGGTGCGTGGAGATACGCCGTGCTACAATCCCTGACCAGCCAGGACGCTTTGGCGTCTCAGCCAGCGCCAGATGAAGCCCATGCCCGTCAACTCAGCGACGGGTTTGGCGCCTTGCGGTTCGAGCCGGCACTTGAAGCCGAATACCAACAGAGCCTTGGCAGGGAGCAGCTTGGCCCCGCCATTATCTGCGCCTGGCTCGCCCTGTTCATCTGGACCGGCTTTGTCGTCTATGACCTGATCCGGCTCGACGTTTTCAATCAGGGTGTAGCCTATGCCGATATGTGGCTGCTGCTGATTGGCCGCTGGAGTGTCCTGCTCGTGCTCGCCATGGCCCTGATTTCAGTGTCCACGCCCCTGCGTGAGCGCTTGCCGGTGGGCGTTGTGGCCTTCTGGGTCTTCTCGGTTGTCGGTCTGATCGCCGCGCTTAATGCCGTCATCTATAAATCGCATGGCATGGAGGCCGCTGACACGGCTCTGGTAGTTGTTGTGATGGCCGCCTTCCTGCCGCTGGCCATGACCTTTTACGCCGCTTTGATTGCCGCACTGATCCCCGCTGTGGTCGCCACACTGGCAGGTATTATCTGGCTCGACACCAGCCAGTTCACCCAGCATCTGGGGCAGGTGGTCATGCTTTTCATTGCTGTCCCTGTCGGCGCTGTCGGCGCCTATCTGCGCGAGCGCGCGCATCGTCACCAGTTCCTGCTCACGGCGATTCTCTCGCGGCAAGCCCAGGCCGATCCATTGACCGATCTGGCCAATCGACGCCTGTTTGAGCGCCACGCCGATACTGCCATTGCCCATGCCGCCCGCAACGGCCATGAGATCGTCCTGGCCATTATCGACATCGATCACTTCAAGGCGTTCAACGACCGCTTCGGCCACGCCGCTGGCGACAGTGCACTGTGCCAGGTGGCCAGTGTGATCCACCAGGCGGCACGCCGCCCCATGGATATGGCAGCCCGCCTTGGCGGCGAGGAATTCGCCCTGCTGCTTTACGACTGCAATATGAACCGTGCCCGCCCCGTGCTCGAGGCATTGCGCGGGCGCGTCAGCGATATCGCTCTGTCACCCGGCGAGGCTGCCCCCCTCACCATCAGCATCGGCGCCACCAGCCCAACTTCTGGCGAAGACCTCGACACCATCTACGACCGGGCCGATCAGCTGCTCTACACGTCCAAATCGAGCGGTCGCGACAGGCTGACGACCGGCTAGCTGGTCAGGTGTGGTCCCTAGGGACTGAACCAAGCGCGCACTCACTCGTTGGGTCACCAACAAGGAGAACGCCCATGTCCTATATGCGCTTTGCCGCCATGATCGTGGTGTCCACCATTGTCATGTTCGGCCTGATGTACCTCAACACCTTCGCGCTCGATCATATTTTGTTCAGCCAGACCCGCATGTGGATGGCGCTGCTCATGGGCGCCGTCATGGCGATCATCATGCTCGCGTTCATGCTCGCAATGTACAAGAATCGTACCGCCAATATCGCCATTTTCGTGGGCGCCATTGCTGTGTTTGCCGGCTCGCTCTGGCTGGTCCGCAGCCAGGAAACCGTCAGCGACATCGACTATATGAAAGCCATGATCCCGCACCACTCCATTGCCATCATGACCAGCAGTCGCGCCCATATCCGCGATCCGCGGGTGCGCGAACTCGCCGATGACATTATCGAGGCGCAGGTGCGCGAGATTGCCGAGATGAAAGCGCTGATCGCGGATCTGGAGAACAACCCGGTGCCGCAAAACGCGCCTGATCTGCCGCCGACGGTGCCGACCGAGTAGCTACTCGGCGGCACTCTGTTCGCCGGTGCCGAACTTTTTTTCGATATAGTCGGCTACCATCACCTTGAACTGATCCGCCACATCGGCCCCGCGCAGCGTGGCAACCTTCTGGCCGTCGACAAACACAGGTGCAGCAGGTGTCTCGCCCGTGCCCGGCAGTGAAATGCCGATATTGGCGTGCTTGGATTCCCCGGGGCCGTTGACGATGCAGCCCATTACCGCCACCGATAGCGTTTCGACGCCGGGATAGCGCTCTTTCCACTCGGGCATCGAGCTCGACAGATGCTCTTCGATATCCTTGGCCAGCGACTGGAAGGTGGTCGAGGTGGTGCGGCCGCAACCCGGGCACGCTGCCACAACCGGCACGAACTGGCGGAAGCCCATGGTCTGCAGCAATTCCTGCGCCACCTTGACCTCGGTGGTGCGATCACCACCCGGCTCGGGCGTCAGCGAAATCCGGATCGTGTCGCCAATGCCCTGCTGCAGCAAAATGCCCAGCGCGGCCGAGGACGCCACCACACCCTTGGTGCCCATGCCAGCCTCGGTCAGGCCCAGATGCAGCGCATAGTCACAACGTGCCGCCAGATCCTGATAGACCGCAATCAGATGCTGCACATCGCTGACCTTGGTGGACAGGATGATCTTGTCGCGGCCCAGCCCGATCTCTTCGGCGCGCTGGGCTGACATCAGCGCCGACTGAATGATTGCTTCGCGCTGCACGGCAGCAGCACCCAACGGGCTCCCGGCCGCGGCGTTTTCATCCATCAGTCTGGTGAGCAGTTCTTCATCGAGCGAACCCCAGTTCACCCCAATGCGCACCGGCTTGTCATATTTCAGCGCCAGCTCGATCAAGGTCGAGAACTGCGTGTCACGCTTGGCCTTGAAGCCGACATTGCCCGGATTGATGCGATATTTGGCCAGCGCCTCGGCGCAGGCTGGGTGATCGGTCAGCAGCTTGTGGCCGATATAGTGGAAGTCACCCACCAGCGGCACGTCATAGCCCAGCACCGCCAGCCGGTCGCGGATGATCGGCACGGCCGCCGCAGACTCGTCGCGGTCCACCGTGATGCGCACGATTTCCGAGCCGGCGCGCGACAACTGCATGACCTGCTTGACGGTCGCATCAATATCGGCGGTATCGGTATTGGTCATGGACTGCACGACAATGGGGGCACCACCGCCCACCATCACGCCGCCAACATTGACACCAATTGATTGCCTGCGCATTGCCGGGCCAGCCATCAAACACCTCTTGCTTTTCTCACCGGAGAGATAGGCTGCCGAGGCTAGAAGAGCAATGTTACGCTTGCGTGATCGCAACGAAGAGCGCCACTCGGGCTCATCAGTCTTTGATATGCAATAATGTGATCAGCGCGATCTTGAACCTGCGCCAGCACTGACCATTTATAGATCATGTTCAAAACGCTCCTCCCCCGTATCGTTCTGTTCCGCAAGGAAGTTGTCCAACTCTGGCAGGCTTTCTTTGCCCCCGAAACACCGTTCTACCTCAAGGCCGCCACTGCGTTCGTGGCGTTCTATCTGGTGAACCCGTTTGATCTGATTCCCGATCTGATCCCGTTCCTGGGCTGGGTTGATGACATCATTCTGGTGCCGCTGATGGTCAGCTGGATCGTGGCGCGCCTGCCCATCAAGGCCCGCGCCGATCACCGCGAGCGTAATGACCGCAACGGCCCCACTATCGATGGCACCGCGCGCCGCCGCTAGAAACGGGCCGTTGCCGGACTGAACCATCCCGACGATCTGACGTTGCATACAAAGGACACCGCTCACCCGGTGTCCTTTTGTTTTTGCAGCGGAGGCCGCCATGGATTGGTCAGAAATGTTCTTTCAGGACATGCAGGATATCGTGCGGACCCTGATCGTCGGCACGCTGGCCTATATCGTGCTGGTGCTGTTCCTGCGCATTTCGGGCAAGCGCACGCTGGCAAAGCTCAATGCCTTTGATCTTGTCGTCACCGTGGCTCTGGGCTCGACCCTGTCGGCAATTCTGCTCCAGGAATCGATCTCGCTGGCCGAAGGAGCCGTCGCACTGGCCCTGCTGATCTTTGCCCAGTTCCTCGTGACTTTCTTTTCGGTCCGCTCCAGTCGTTTTGCCCAGATCGTACGCAGCGAGCCCACCCTGCTGGCCAAGGACGGCCGCTTCTGCCAATCGGCCCTGACCAGTCAACGCGTCACGCGCGACGAAGCGCTCAGCGTGGTGCGCGCCCAGGGGGGACGCGATATCGCCGACGTGCAGTTTCTGGTGCTCGAAAGCGACGGCAGTATCAGCGTCAAGCTCAACGCCCGCTGACAGGAAAAAGGCCCGGATCTCTCCGGGCCTTTTGTCTATTCAAAGCGGACCAGCAGGTCCTTGGAGTCGATCTGATCGCCCGGCTTGACCAGCACTTCGGCGACCACGCCATCCGTCTCGGCATGAATGGCAGTTTCCATTTTCATCGCTTCGATCGAGCAGATCACATCGCCCGCCGCAACGTTCTGGCCTTCCTTGACGTGCAAGGACGAGACAACGCCCGGCATCGGGGCCCCCACCTGCTTGGCATCGCCCAGCGCCGCCTTGGCACGCACCTTGATATCCCCGGCCTTGAGGCGATCGGGTACCACGATGGTGCGCGGCTGACCATTGAGGTCAAAGAACACGCGCACTTCGCCCTTATCGTTGGTCGGCGCCCGGCCGAGATATTGCAGGACCAGCGTCTTGCCCTTCTCGATATCGACCAGGATCTCGTCGCCCTCGCTCAGCCCGTAGAAATAGACCGGCGTCGGCAACACCTCGGTGGGGCCATAAAGCTCCTGGGTCTTCTCGAAATCGGTGAAGACCTTGGGGTACATCAGATAGGAGGCGAGCCGGTAATCATCGATCTCATGACCCACTTCCTCGGCGACCTTGGCGCGCTCGGCCTCAAGATCAACATCCTTGAGATAGGAGCCCGGGCGCTCGGTGAGCGCTTCCTTGCCCTTGAGTACCTTCTTTTGCAGCGCCTGCGGAAAGCCGCCTGGAGGCTGTCCAAGATCACCGGCAAAAAAGCCCACGACCGAATCGGGGAAGGCGATGTCGCGATTGGGGTCTTCCACATCTGCACGCTTGAGGCCGGCCGACACCATGGCCAGAGCCATGTCGCCCACCACCTTGGAGCTTGGCGTCACCTTGACGATATCGCCGAACATCTGGTTGACGTCAGCATAGGTCTGGGCGACTTCGTGCCAGCGCGTTTCCAGTCCCAGCGAGCGGGCCTGTTCCTTGAGATTGGTGAACTGACCACCGGGCATTTCGTGCAGATAGACTTCCGACGCGCCGCCCTTGAGATCACTCTCGAAGGCGCGGTACTGCGTCCGCACCGCTTCCCAATAAAACGAGATCTGGCGAATGGCCCCGGCGTCCAGCAGCGGGTCGCGGTCACCGTCACGCAGCGCTGCCACGATCGAGCCGAGCGTTGGCTGGCTGGTCGTACCGCTCAGTGCGTCCATCGCCACATCGACCGCATCAACCCCGGCATCTACCGCTGCCAGCACCGTGGCTGACGCCGCACCCGAAGTGTCATGGGTATGAAGATGGATCGGCAGACCGATTTCTTCGCGCAGCGTCGCAATCAGCTTCTTGGCCGCAGCAGGCTTTAGTAGACCCGCCATATCCTTGAGGCCCAGCACATGCGCGCCAGCCTTTTCCAGCTCCTTGGCCAGACGGACATAATATTTCAGATCATACTTGGCCCGATCGGGGTCCAGCATGTCGCCGGTATAGCAGATGACGCCCTCGGCCACCTTGCCGGCCTCGACCACCGCATCGAGCGAGACGCGCATGTTCTCGACCCAGTTCAGGCAATCGAACACGCGGAAAATGTCGACACCGCCCTTGGCTGCCTGAGCTACGAAGTACTTGACCACATTGTCGGGATAATTGGTGTAGCCCACGCCATTGCTGCCACGTAGCAGCATCTGGGTCAGGATATTGGGTGCGCCTTCGCGCACCTTGGCCAGGCGCTCCCAGGGGTCTTCGTTGAGGAAGCGCATCGACACGTCGAACGTCGCCCCGCCCCAGCATTCCAGACTGAACAGATTGGGCAGGCCGTTCGAATAGGCTTGGGCAATGCGCGTGATATCGAAGCTGCGCATGCGCGTGGCCAACAGGCTCTGATGCGCGTCGCGCATGGTGGTGTCGGTGATCAACACCCGCGACTGGTCTTTCATCCACTGCGCCAGACCGGCCGGACCGTCACGCTCAAGCACCTGGCGGCTACCATCGATCTCGGTCAGCACGCCAAATTCGGGCACCATGGGTTCGGCTGCCTCGGCAGGCGGGCGGGGCCGGTCACGCACTTCGGGATGACCATTGACCGTCACATCCGCGATATAGCTGAGCAGCTTGGTCGCACGATCCTTGCGCGGCTTGAAGTTGAACAGCTCGGGCGTGGTGTCGATGAAACGCGTTGTGTAGCGGTTCTCGACAAAGTCGGGATGGGTGATGATGTTCTCAAGGAACGCCAGATTGGTCGACACGCCGCGAATGCGGAATTCGCGCAGGGCGCGGTGCATACGCGCGATCGCCTCTTCGGCCGACGGCGCCCAGCAGGTCACCTTTTCGAGCAGCGGATCGTAGAACCGGGTGATGATGGCACCGGCATAGGCCGTGCCGCCATCGAGCCGCACGCCGAACCCGGTCGCGCCGCGATAGGCGGTGATGCGGCCATAATCGGGAATGAAGTTCTCTTCGGGATCCTCGGTCGTCACCCGGCACTGGATGGCATTGCCGTTCAGCCTGATGTCTGCCTGATCGGGCACGCCCGACTCTGGTGTGCCGATCACGGCACCGTCAAGCAGATGAATCTGCGCCTTTACGATGTCGATACCGGTGACCTCTTCGGTGACGGTGTGCTCGACCTGAATGCGCGGGTTCACTTCAATGAAGTAGAACTTGTCGGTATCGGCATCCATCAGGAACTCGACCGTGCCGGCGCCACGATAATTGGCCGCCTTGCCCAGCCGCACCGCGGCATCGGTCAGATCCTTGCGCACTTCGTCGCTGAGATAGGGGGCCGGCGCGCGCTCGACCACCTTCTGATTGCGTCGCTGCACCGAGCAGTCGCGCTCGAACAGGTGCACCAGATTGCCATGATCGTCGCCGATCAGCTGCACTTCGACATGGCGGGCCCGCTCGACCAGCTTTTCGAGATACATCTCGTCCTTGCCGAACGCCGCCTTGGCCTCGCGCTTGCCCTCGGACACCTCCGAAAGCAGCGTGGATTCGTCCATGATTCGGCGCATGCCGCGACCACCGCCGCCCCAGCTTGCCTTGAGCATCAGCGGATAGCCGATCTCGGCGGCCATTGACTTGATCAGGGCCGGATCGTCGGGCAGTGGCTCCGTGGCCGGCACCACGGGTACATCAGAGGCGATGGCCATGTTGCGGGCAGCGACCTTATTGCCCAGATCGCGCATGGTCTGCGCCTTGGGGCCGATAAAGATCAGGCCCGCATCTTCGCAGGCGTCAACAAACTCGGGGCTTTCCGAGAGCAGGCCATAGCCGGGATGGATCGCATCTGCGCCTGAAATCCGCGCAATACGGATATATTCGTCAATCTGCAGATAGGCTTCGACCGGCCCTTTGCCCTTGCCGATCAGATAGGCTTCATCGGCCTTGAACCGATGCAGCGCCAGCTTGTCTTCCTCGGCATAGGCGGCCACCGTCTTGAGGCCAAGTTCATTGGCGGCGCGGAAAACGCGAATGGCGATTTCGCTGCGATTGGCGACGAGAATTTTCTTGATGGTCATTTATGTCCGTCCGAGCAGGAGGGGTGGAGGACCTTGACGGTCCGGCTCAGCTATATGCATCCAGCACGGACGGTTTCCCGCCTGCGCCGGCGAAAAAAGATATCTAACGGCGGCTCAGATGGCCTGCGAGATGGCTCATATCGTAGCCGGCATCAGCCGCCTGCGCGATGATCTCACTGGCATCACGCTGTCCAGCCTGGCTCAGCGCCCACAGGGTGGTCGAACGCGTTCCCGATCGACAATAGCAGAACACCGGCCCTGCGCTCCCCTCGAGCACAGCTTTGGTCTGTTCTACCATTTCGGGAGAGACGCCTTCGCGTCCCAGCGGAATGCTGTGATAGGCCATTCCGGCCTCTTTTGCTGCCGCTTCGATTTCGGCGCCTGCCGGTTGGTCGGGGGATTCCCCGTCCGGGCGATTATTGACAATGGCGACGAAACCCGCGGCTTTGAGCGCTGCGACGTCCTCGGGCCGAATTTGCCCCGATACGCTGACGTGATCGTTGATCCGCTTCAAGTCCAAGTCACTACTCCCGTTGCCAGCAAAGGCTTCCCCAGCCCCTTATATCCGTGCGCTGGCACGTGACGCAACTGCGACAACGCAGAAGCTGTCGCCAAGCTGTCAACTTGTGACTGGCAAAGGGATGATCAGGCAGCGCTGGCGACGTGCAGTTCGTCCAGCGGACGCGGCCGTCCCAGCAGAAAACCCTGGAACCGCGTGCAGCCCGCCTCGCGCAGCAGGGCGAACTGCTCCTCGGTCTCGATCCCTTCGGCGACCACATCAACGGGCAGTGATCGCGCAATGTCACAGATGGCCGAAACAATGATGGCGTCGATCCGGCTATCACCCAGATTGGACACATAGGTGCGATCTATCTTGATCACATCGAAACTGAAGCTGCGCAGATATTGCAGGCTGGCGTGGCCAGCGCCGAAATCATCAATGGCAATCCGCACGCCCAGCGCCCGCAGCGCATCGACATTGGCCAGTTCGATTCCCCTGGCCTGCAAAGGCACGGTCTCGGTGATCTCGACAATGATGCTGGCGGGGTCGGTATTGCTTTGTGCCAGCAGGGCGGCGAAGCGGGGCGCAAAATCGGCATGTCGCAATTGCGCTGGCGACACGTTGACCGCCACCGGCGTGCCCAGTTGCGGTAAATCAATGCAGGCCCGCCGTACCACCCATTCGCCGACCTTGTCGATCAGATCGCTCTCTTCGGCGATGGCAATGAATTGGGCCGGCGAGATAATGCCACGCACGCGGTGGCGCCAGCGCACCAGCGCCTCGTGCGAGCGGACCTTGCGGTCTGCATCAAACACCGGCTGATAATACAGCTCAAGCTCGTCAAGCAGCAGCGCGGCGCGCAATTCTCGTTCGACAAAACGCCGATGACGCTCGTCGCCCAGCATGTCGGGATCAAATGGCACCACCACATTGCGACCGCTGCGCTTGCCCTTGTAGAGCGCCAGATCTGCCTTGGAGATCAGCTCGTCGACATCGGTGGCATCAAGCGGGGCAAGGGCAATCCCGATCGTGGCAGCCAGGCGCACCGGGCGCCCCGCAATGCCAACGGGCCGCTCCAGCCGCCGCAGCAGTTCTTCGCCTAGCCGGCGCAGCGCCGGACGATTGTCATGCCCGAACACCGCAATGCCGAACTCATCGCCACCCAGCCGGCCAACCAGCGCATCGGGCAGCATTTCGCGAATGGTTGCCGCCAGATGCACCAGCGCCGCATCACCGGCACCGTGACCCGCGCTATCATTGAGAATTTTCAGATTGTCCATGTCGAGCTGCAGATAGCCCACCGCCCGCTTGGAACCATGATAGACTTCGTTGTTCAGCGTTTCGAGAAAGAACGAGCGGGTTGCCAGCCCCGTCAACGCATCGCGGTGCACCGAGGCCAGAACATCATAGGACGCCTGGCTGGCCGCCGCGATGCGCAGTCGCACCATGCGGTGCCCGCCCGCCAGCAGCCCAAGCAGCAGCACACCACACATCAGCGAGGCAACCGGCAGTGTCACGCCCACGCTGGGCATCATGCCCAGCAGCGCCATCACGCTGCCCGTAAAAATGGCAATGACCACCATCGCGGCCACGATCGCGATACTGCGATAGCCGTCGAGAATTCTGGAAAGCGCAGGGTTGCGGCGCATGGCAAACTTATCCGGTCCGGCCCGATACAGCCGGGTCCACCGCAAAACTGGCCCTCAGAGGTGAACAATCCGTAAAGTCATACAATAAAAGCCGTTATTTACCAAACAGTTACACGGAAACGGCTACAGAACCAGACAAACTAGCCGCGCTCTGTGACAGAGCAATGACAGCGATGACATCTGCCCGCCGGCCGCTCTTGACCATTATGGCGCGCCAGCCCCTGTCCAGTTTCGCCAGATATCGTCGCGTTCTGCGACAAATCTCTCGGCCACACTGGCCACCGTCGCGCCCGGCGCATTGAGCTGGGCCAGCAAGGCGTTCATCTCGGCCAGCGGCAGGCTGCTGCGCTGAAAATAGCCCGCGATCGCCGGAATGTCGGTGAACACCCACTCGCTAAGCGCTACCAGAACGGTCTCCGGCGGAAAGGCACTGGGCTGCGGCGTCGCACAAACTCGCTGCGCCAGGCATTTGGCAGCCTCGGCATCGTACTCGCCCATATCGAGCGCAAACAGATCCAGCTGCGCCAGAACCGCGTTGGGTTGCCAGTAATAGAACAGCACTGGCTCACGCAGGCTGACTGCTTCGGCGATCAGGGAGTCCATCTCGAACCGGTTTCCCGGCTCGACCAGTTTCACCATTTCGCTCACCCCATGGGCCGCGAGCAGATTGCGATTGATCACGGCGCAGGCCCAGTCCGCCGGGCAGGAAATGAACTGCACTTTACGGCCAGCATTGAGCATGGGCAGCACCGCCGCCAGATCGGCTGCGCGCTGCAAGGCCGGGCGGGCCTGCACAATCGCATTGGCGACAAACCAGCCCTCAAAACCTGCCTCGACATAGGTGGAGGCCGCGGGGCGCAACATCTGCGCACTGATACCCGTGTTCCACACATCGGCGACGCGGGTTGGCCACATCTCCGGGGCTACGGCCGGTTGTCCGCTTGAGCCCATGGACGAGCCGGTCGACGCCAGATCGCCAGGCGTCACGCGCACAGCACACCCGTATGTCTCGGCGAGCAGTTGCGCATGGATTTCGGCAAGCAATTGCGCCGACGGCCAGTTCATACTGGCGATACTGATGGTCTGGGTTCCGCAGGGCGGCGGCGTGCTGGTGTCGGTCACGCCCGACCCCAGATTGTCCTGCGCCTGATCGAGCACGGTGAACTGCGCCAGCGCCGGCGCGCTCATCAGACCCAGCAACAGCAATGCGACAAACTTCGTTCGGCCTGCTGTGTGCACCACGCGCTCCCCTTCAACAGTTCAATCTATGCAAAAAGCGCCCCCGTTAAGCAACAGCAACGACCACGCCGATATCAGCGCGATACCCGGTGACTCACCAGCCCGATATGTGCAACAGTCTGCCCAGCGGGGCGCGGGTTGCGCCCCCTTTTACGCGTTGTTTCGCCTGGCAAGACGGTCCAAGCAAGGGCCGCTCCACGGAACAACCAAGCAGAGGGACGTACATGTTCAATCTCAAGAAAACGCTGACCCTGGCCGCGGCCGCTACCACTCTGGTTGCAGCAGCGCCAGCCATCGCACAGGACACCGGCGCGACCATCGGTTTCATCGGCGGCTTCACCGGCCCCATTGAATCGCTGACTCCACCTATCTTCGCTGGTGCTGAACTGGTCGTGAAGCAGGTCAACGAACAGGGCGGTATCCTGGGCGGCGAACTGAACCTGATCTCCGCTGACGGCGCATGCGACGCAACCGCTGCTGCGGCTGCTGCCGACAAGCTGATCAACACCGACAACGTCACCGGTATTGTGGGTGCTCTGTGCACCGGCGAAACTATTGGCGCATTCAACGGTTCGGGTCTGTCCGGCGGCGTAGTGTTCATCTCGCCAGCATCGTCCGCACCAGCATTGACCACCCTTGAGGACAACGACCTCGTTTACCGCACCACCCCTTCGGACGCGCTCCAGGGTGTGAAGCTGGCCAACCTGCTGCTGGCCAAGGGTATCACCGACATTGCCGTCACCTACGTGAACAACGACTACGGCAAGGGCTTCGCTGAAGCGCTGGAAGCTGCCTACACCGCCGGTGGCGGTACTGTTGCAGCCAACGTTTCCCACGAAGACAGCAAGGCTGACTACCGCGCCGAGCTGGGCAACCTCGTTGCCTCGCAGAACCTGGTGATCCTGGCCTATGCCAACTCTTCGGGTAACACGATCCTGCGTCAGGCAGTCGAGTCCGGCAACTTCACCACCTATATCGGTGGCGACGGCATGGTTGGCGACGACCTGCTCACCGGCATCGACGCCGCTTCGGTTGATGGCCTGATCGCAACCCGCGCTGGCGCCCCCAGCGGCGAAGCCGTCGACATCTATAACGGCTTCGATAGCGACGGCTTCACCGCCAACGCAACCTATGCCCCACAGGCCTATGACGCGGCCTTCCTGATGGCTCTGGCCATCGAGAAGAACGGTTCGGCTTCGCGCGAAGGTCTCTCCGCTGCCCTGCGTGAAGTTGCTTCCGCACCCGGCGAAAAGATCCTGCCCGGCGAATGGAGCAAGGCTGTCGAGCTGATCAAGGCCGGCACCGACATCGACTATGAAGGCGCCGGTGGCGTTCTCGATTTTGACGCAGCAGGCGACGTTGACGGCATCATTGTCGAGCTCACCGTTGAAGGCGGCAAGTTCGTCGAAAAGGGCCTGATCGACTAATTCCGATCAACCTGTATGAATACGAAGGCCCGGGCAGTAAGCCCGGGCCTTTTGTTTTGGAGCAAGGTCATCGCAGACGCCCAAACGCTGAAGTTTTATGCCGAGACCGCGCCAGCCTATGCCCAGCATGGCTCGGACGAGCCCGACCAGAACCTGCGTGATTTCATTGTCGCATTGCCCACTGGCGCCAAGGTTCTTGAACTGGGCACAGGCGGGGGCCGCGATGCCGCTTTCATGCTGGGCCAGGGCATCGCGATTGATGCTACCGACGGCTCGCCAGAACTGGCCGCCGAGGCGGAACGCCGTATCGGCCAGCCCGTCTCCATTATGCGCTTTGATCAATTGGCAGCGACCGCCTGCTACGACGGGGTCTGGGCCAATGCCTGCCTATTGCACGCACCAGCAGATGAACTCACCGAGGATCTGACGCGGATTCACCGCGCCCTCAAACCAGGCGGATTGTTTGTTTCCAGCTTCAAGGCCGGTACTGGCGAAGGTCGTGATAAGTTCGGGCGCTATTACAACTATCCCGACCAAGCCACGCTTGAGAGCCACTTCCAAGCGGCCGCCAATTGGCAAAGCCTGAGCATCAGCGCACGCCCTGGCAGCGGCTATGACAAGCTGCCAACGAGCTGGCTTTGGGTGAGTGCCCGCGCGTAGCGGGCGCGCCAGGGCCTTAGCCCTCGCGCCGCACCTGTTCGGGGATCAGACCCTTTGGCGCGTAGCGCAGGGCGATGGTAATCACCAGCCCCAGCACGAACACCCGCATCTGCGCTGAGCGTGACTCGATTTCCGGGATCTCGGGCCAGCCCATGCTGGTGGACCAGAAGCTGACGGTCTCAAAGATCGCCTTGGCCAGGGGTTCGGAAATCACCCAGACCATCCAGATCAGCACCGCACCAAAGACCGCGCCCCAATTATTGCCAGCACCGCCGACAATGATCATGACCCAGATCAGAAAGGTGTGGTTGATCGGCTGATAGCTCGACGGATCAAATATCTGCGTAAAGCTGACCAGCATGGCTCCGCCGATACCCATCAGCACCGAGCCAAGGATGAAGATCTCGAGCTGCCGCGCCTTGATATTCTTGCCCATCGACGCTGCAGCAATGTGGTTGTCACGAATGGCCCGCATCATGCGGCCCCAGGGACCTGCATAGGCACGTGACACCAGCCAGATGACTGCGGCCAGCACCACCAGCCCCAGCGCCAGATAGCCACCGCGCGCCAGCAGCAGCGCGCTGATCTGATCAACACCACTGGCCTGATAATCCTGTGGCAATGGCGTGGGCCAGGGCACCGGCGACACGGTCAGCGTACCGCGGGTCAGCCAGTCCATGTTCTTGATCAGCGCACGGATGATTTCCGAAATGCCGATCGTGGCAATGGCCAGATAGTCGGTACGCAGACCCAGCGCGATCTTGCCCACGATATAAGCCACGCCAGCAGCAAGGACGCCACCGAACAGCCAGCCAACGACCGGATTGATGCCAAGGCCGCCGACAAAGCCCGCCGTGTCTTCAATATAGGCCGCTGCCGGGTCGATCTGGCTACGATAGACGCAATAGGCAACAAACCATGCCAGCACGGTCACAAAAGTCTTCCAGCCGCCGCGCACGCCAAGACGATGGCTCTGCCGCGCGCCATAGATCAGCAAGGCACCGGCGCCGAATGCGAGCGCTGCCCGGCCCAGCATCATGGGGCCATCCGAGCCCCAGAAATCAGGATTGATGGGATAGGAGATGAAGGTGACGGCAAACCCGCCCAGCATCAGAAAACCCATAATGCCGAAGTTGAACAGCCCGCCATAACCCCATTGGATATTCAGGCCCAGCGCGATCAGCGAGTAGGCGGTGGCTTCCACCAGCCGGCTTGAGGTGAAGGGCAGGCCCATCATCCAGCCGATCACCAGGATCAACACGAACAGGCCGGCAAACAGGGTCAGCGAACGCCGCATCATGACGAGGCTCCCTTGAAGATACCCGTGGGGCGCACCAGCAGCACAACCACCAGAATAACGAAGGCGACGGTCAGCTTGTACTCAGTCGGCACCAGCGCCAGCGTATTGGGCAATTGCAGCCAGTCCGGCAGCACCCCGTTGAGCGGCCGCAGCACCATGGTCCAGTTGAACACCGCCAGCGATTCCGCAAAGCCGATCAGCAGGCCACCGGCAATGGCGCCATAGGCCTGACCAAGGCCACCAACGATGGCCGCGGCAAAGATTGGAATGATGATGTTGAAGGCCAGATCGGGCTTCAGCGTCACGTCCAGCGCCAGCATGGTTCCAGCCATACAGGCCAGAGCGCCCGCCACGATCCACGTTACCCGCACGACCAGCGCGGTGTTGATGCCTGACACCTGGGCCAGATCGGCATTGTCTGCCATGGCGCGCATTGCCTTGCCCAGACGCGAGCGCGTCAGGAACAGATGCAGCGCCAGCACCGAGATGATGGTGACCACGATCATCAGCACCTGAGGCTCGGTCATCACCAGAGGCCGGGTGGACCCCAGGAAGCTGGTATCGATGCGGAAGATTTCCTTGCTCTCGTTTTCAAAGAACGAATAGCTGCCGGCACCAAAGAACAGGCGGATCAGGCCCTGCACCATCAGCGTCACGCCGATCGAGGCGATCAGCAGGATGACGGGCTTGGCGCCCCGCTTGCGCAACGGCGCATAAAAGCCCTTGTCGATCCCCAGAGCCAGCAGAGCCGTCAGCGCCATGGCCAGCGGCAGCACGACGAAGCCGGTTGGAATGGGCGTAACAATACCCCAACTGGCAAACAGCCCGGCCAGCAGAAAGGCAAAGAACGCGCCTGACGTCATCAGCTCGGAATGGGCAAAATGGGCGAACCGCAGAATGCCGAAAATCAGCGTGATCCCCACCGCGCCCAGCGCATAGATGCAGCCCAGCACGGCGCCGGAAATCACCACCTGATTGAGAAAGAAGATAAATTCGGTCACGGCTCAGCCCCCGAGGAAACTTTTGGCGACTTCGGGATCGGCGATGAGTTCAGCCCCCGTGCCGGTGAAACGGTTTTGCCCGCCCGCAAGGACGAAGCCCTTGGAGGCAAATGCCAGCGCCTGGCGCGCATTCTGCTCGACCATGAGGATGCCGACGCCTTCGGCATTGACGCGCACAATGGTCTCGAAAATTTCGATGACATAGCGCGGTGATAGGCCCGCAGAGGGTTCATCGAGCATCAGCAGACGCGGCTTGCTCATCAAAGCGCGGCCCATGGCCACCATCTGCCGCTGTCCGCCTGAAAGTTCGCCCGCTGGCTGGCGCCGCTTCTCGGCCAACACGGGGAACATCTCGTAGACCCATTCCATGGTCTCGGCGAAACTGTCCCGCCGTGTGAAGGCACCCATTTCAAGGTTTTCTTCCACGCTCATGGAGGTGAACACGTTCTTTTCCTGCGGCACAAAGCTCAGCCCCTTGGGCACCAGCTTGTCGGGCAGCGAATTGGCGACATCCTCGCCATCAAATTCAATCGTTCCGCCAGTCACCTTGAGCAGGCCAAAGATTGCTTTGAGCGTGGTGGACTTGCCCGCGCCATTGGGCCCCACGATCACGCCGATATCGGACTGGTCGATAGCCATGTCCACGCCATTGAGGATCGGCGCGCCGCCATACCCGCCAACGACGTGCTTGAGTTCAATCAACGCCATTACGCAGTCTCCACCGGGGTGCCGAAATAGGCCTCGACAATGGCCGGGTTGGCGCGGATTTCGGCCATCGGGCCCTCGGCGATCTTCTCACCCTGCGCCATCACGATCACTGGGTCGCAAAGCCGCCCGATCAGATCCATGTCATGCTCGATGACAAAGAAGGTGTAGCCCAGCTCGCGGTTCATCCGCTCGATATTGGCTGCCAGATCATTAAGCAACGTGCGGTTGACGCCAGCGGCCACCTCGTCGAGCAGCACCACCTTGGCGTCCACCATCATGGTGCGCCCCAGCTCAAGCAGCTTCTTCTGCCCGCCCGACAGATTACCTGCCAGCTCGTTGCGCACATGGCCCAGCTTGAGGAAGTCGATGACGTCGAGCGCTTTCTTGCGCACTTCGGTCTCGCGCGATTTGGAAATGCCGGGACGGAACCAGGCATTGCCCAGATACTCGCCAGGCTGATCGCCGGGCACCATCATCAGGTTTTCCAGCGCCGTCATATTGGAAAACTCATGCGCAATCTGGAAGGTGCGCAGCATGCCGGTGCGGAATAGCTCATGCGGCGCCAGGCCGGTTACATCAGCGCCGTCAAAGATCACCGCGCCTTCATCAGGTACGATATTGCCGGCCACGATGTTGAACAACGTGGACTTGCCCGCGCCATTGGGCCCGATCAGTCCGGTGACTGATCCGCGCCGCACCGAGAGCGAGCAATTGTTGACGGCGGTGAGGCCGCCGAAATGTTTCGTGACGTTGCGAACGTCGATAACCAAGTCAGAGGACACCAAATCCGTCCCGATTCCTGAAGCCAAGGGTGCCCGGTTTAATCCGGGCGATTTTGCGGCATCTGCTCATAAGGCGGACAAACGGTCAACCTAAAGCCAGCGCAAACCGGGGGGTTGTGGTCACAGATACGCCAGCACAGCGTTGGCAGTGGCTTCATTATTGGCACACATCACGTCGTAAAGGGTCGCCAGGCGGGTCAGTGCCTTGACGTCGACATCGTGCGGCTGAGCCGATAGCGGGTCGATAAAGAAGATCAGAACGTCCAGCCGTCCCTCGGCAATCATCGCACCCAATTGCTGATCGCCGCCCAGTGGACCGCTCTTGAGCAGGCCTACCGGCAGACCCGTGGCTTCGATGATCCGGCTGCCGGTTGTACCGGTGCCCCACAATTGGTGCTCGGAGAGCTTCCTTTTGTGACGCGCCGCCCAGACGCACAATTCGTCCTTCTTGTCGTCATGCGCCACCAGACCAATCTTTGCCATGCCATCCTCCAGCGTATGACGCTGTTCAAGCAGCTTCAGGCAAACAGGGCAATGGCTTCGCTGAGCAGAATGCCGATGGCATCGACGGGAATGTCATCATCGGGCATCAGCCGCAGATAGCGCCCCTTCCTGAGCCCGTCCCCTTCCAGCAACCCCTCTGCCCGGTCGAGTTGGCGCCCATGTTCGAAATACAGCGACACCCGATCATCGTGGGGAAACACCGAACAGACATGCCCTGCAATCGCGTGACGGAAATTGACCGACTTCCAGCCCTTCATCACCTTGCCGCTCAACCCCGGATGGGCGGCGATCACTGCAACCAGTCGCGCCGTTCGCTCAATGATGGCGGGCGGCAGCGGCGCCACCAGGCAGGCAAAATCATCGGAATAGACCGGGTCGACAACAGTGGTCAGCATGACAGGTGCTCCCGGCTTGGACGGAACGCGGCGCTACTGACCGCATCTCACCCTCCAACGCCGCTGCTGACAAGACCTGTCAGCAACAGCGCCGGTTGGCATCTGCCCTGCCTATGCCGCGATCGAGCGTGGCTTGCGTGAAGCCGAGCGGGCACTGTCAGCCATTTTGAAAACGTCGACGATAACGTCCAACTCACTGGCCTGGGCTTCGGTCTGCTCGATCGCCGCATTGGTCTGCTCGACCAGTGCAGCGTTGTGTTGGGTCATTTCGTCCATCTGACGTACCGCAATCGAGACCTCGTCCAAAGAGGACGACTGCGCCTGATTGGCCTGCGCGATGGAATCGATCAACGCTGAGCTTTCCTGCGCCCCGTTCAGAATATCGAGCAACTTCTCGGCGGCCTGACCAACTAGCCGCGAGCCAGTCGAGACCTCTTTGGCGCTCGCCTCGATCAGTGCTTTGACGTCGTTGGACGCATCAGCTGCCGATTGCGCAAGCCGGCGCACTTCGACAGCCACCACCGCAAAGCCCTTGCCGGCATCACCGGCACGCGCCGCTTCAACCGACGCGTTCAGCGCCAGTAGATTGGTCTGGAAGGCGATATCGTCGATCATGCCGATAATGTTGGAGATCTTGCCTGAACTTAGCTCAATGGCCGCCATTGCCCCATTGGCATCCTTCATAACCGCGCCGCCCTGGGTGGCATTGCTCGAAACGTCTCGTGCTTTCTGGCTAGCCGTAGCTGCCCGTTTGGCATTGTCGAGCACGACAGCCGAAAGCTGCTCAACCGAGGCCGATGTCTGCTCAATTGTGGCTGCCTGCCGGGTGGTGCGTTCAGACAGGTCATTGGCACCACTGAGAATTTCGCTGGTCGCGGTCTTGAGTGCCCTCGATGTCCCACGCAGACTGACGACAATATCGGTCAGACGCATCAGCGACTGGTTGAAGGCCAATCGCAATTGCTCGAACTGGCCCGAGAACTGGGTATCGATCCGCCCCGTCAGATCGCCTTCCGCCATCTTGGTCAGACTGCTGGTGAGTTCACCGCAGATGCGTTCATCGCGTTTGCGGGCCGTGATGTCAGTGGCAAACTTGATCACCTTGACCGGCTTGCCGCGTGCATCCAGGACCGGGTTGTAAGACGCCTGGATCCAGACTTCCCGCCCCCCTTTGCCAAAGCGCTGGAACTCGGCCGCCACATATTCGCCGGCACGCAATCGCTCCCAGAATTGCTTGTATTCCGGCGACTTGGCGTAGCCTGGGTCACAAAACATGCTGTGGTGCTTGCCAACAATTTCGGTGAGACCATAACCCACCGTCTGGAGAAAATTCTCATTGGCGTTGCGCACGCTGCCATCAAGATTGAACTCGATCACGGCCTGTACGCGCGAGATGGCCGCAATCTGCGCTTCATGGTCTGCGGCGCGGTTGGTCTGTTCCGTAATGTCGGTGGCGAACTTGATGACCTTGATCGGCTTGCCCGCCTTGTCCAGAACCGGGTTATAGGTCGCCTGAATCCAGATCTCGCGGCCACCTTTGGCAATCCGCTTATAGGCTGCAGACTGGAACTTTCCCGCTGCCAGATCACTCCAGAATTGCTTGTACGCTGCTGATTTCGCATCGTCTGGATCAACAAACATGCGGTGATGCTTGCCGACGATCTCATCGAGCCTGTAGCCAAGCGCGCCGAGGAAATTCTCGTTGGCGCTCAATATCGTCCCATCCAGCTGGAATTCGATAACCGCCTGGCTGCGCATGATCGCGTCAACCTTGGCGCGTTCGTCATTGTTGATACGCGAAAAAAGTCCATTCATTACAGGCCCTCCAGCCCCCGGCCGCCGACAAGCACTGGCGCGTCAACCGGTCCAAGAAAATCGAATAGCTATGAAATAGGATCCGCGCCGCCAGCGCGTCATGACGGGCCGCCGGACGAAATACTGTCCGGTGGGCTTTGGCTTGTATCGGCATTGGATTGAGCATGAACGATCGATCCGTAAGCGCAGGGCGACCTGCGCAGCGATAAGATCTGCGTCCACCATGAAAGCTATTGCAGCGTGGTTAATGTTCAGTGAAGGCGCCGGTAGCAGACAAAAGTAAAGGGTGCCCAAGGCACCCTTTAAGTCGTTCAGAACGCGCGCTGGTGATTAGCCACCCGAGGCAAATTTGAGGCGCGGTGGCGGTGCGTAGCCATGTTCATCACCAACCCGTGGCTCCAGCGTGAACACGCTGATCACCCGATCGAGCTCGCTGGCCTGGGCTTCGGTCTGCTCGATGGCCGCGTTGGTTTCCTCAACCAGCGCCGCATTGTGCTGGGTCATTTCGTCCATCTGCCGCACCGCGACCGTGACTTCGTCGATCGAGGACGCCTGCTCGCGGCTGGCGCGGGCGATACCCTGCAGCAAGAGGGCGTTGGACTTGATCGCTTCCTGGACTGCCACCAGACGTTCAGCGGCATCACCCACCAGACGCGACCCGCCATCGACTTCGACAGCACTCTGTTCGATCAGTGCCTTGACGTCAGCCGAAGCGGACGCTGCCGACTGTGCCAGACGCCGCACTTCCACCGCCACCACGGCAAAACCCTTACCGGCATCGCCAGCGCGGGCCGCTTCAACCGACGCGTTCAGCGCCAGCAGATTGGTCTGGAAAGCGATATCGTCGATCATGCCGATAATGTTGGAAATCTTGGCCGAAGACTGCGTGATGCGATCCATCGCGGCCGTCGCCTGCCCCATCACCGCGCCACTGGCTTCCGCATCGCCGGAAACCGAATGTGCCTGACGGCTGGCCGCATCGGCCTCATTGGCGTTGTCCAGCACGGTGCGGCTGAGCTGCTCGATCGCCGCTGAGGTTTCTTCAATAGTCGCTGCCTGACGCGTCGTGCGCTCGGAAAGATCATTGGCACCGGATAGAATTTCACCTGTCGCCGTCTTGAGTGCACCCGAGGTGTCACGCAATTGCATGACGATATCGCTCAGCTGCTCGGCCACGGCATTGGTGTCCGACTTGAGCTGACCAAAAGCACCCTTGTACTCGCCATGCATCCGCACGCTGAGGTCGGCACGGGCCAGTGCCGCCAGCACGGTGCCGGTTTCATTCAGACCACGGTCGACCGTATCGACCAGCGCGTTGACGTTACTGGCCAGCTGGCGCAGATCGGCGTCAGTCTGATCAGCCGCCAGACGCTGTGAAAAGTCGCCATCAATCGCAGCACTGACCACAACACCGATATCGCGCTGCAGATTCTGGATAACCCGCACCTGACCGGCGCGTTCGTCGCTCATGTCCAGCTCGGCCGCGCGCAGATCGCGCATCTTGAGGCCATTGCTGCGGAACACTTCGACCGCTTCAGCCATATAGCCCAGCTCATCGGCGCGCTCGAGACCGGGCACGACCAGCTCGAACTTGTCATCGGCAATCTCAGCCATGGCATCCGTCAGGCGCGAAACAGGCCGGGTAATGGTGCGGGCCAGCAGCACGCTCACAATGGCCGCCAGCACCAGCATGATCGCGCCAATCCCCAGCATGGTATTGCGCAGACCCGCCGAAGGCGCCGCAATATCGGCCTGGCTTTCAAGCGCCACGACAGCCCAGTCAACGCCGCCAAAGCTCAGCGGTTCACTGGCCGCCACATAGGCAGCGCCCTGATGATGCTCGAGCGGCGCCATTGCCGCCGTGCCCCCAAGGGCCGCAGTGACCGCAGAGCCTTCGAGCTTGAGCGTAAACACGTCATTCTCAGGCGTGCCCGGCGCGTCATTGCGCACCAGATTGTCCTGGCCAACCAGGAACATTTCACCGGTTTCGCCAAGCCCCTGCGTACGGTTCAGCACCGCGCCAATACGGGTTGAGGACATTTGATAGGCGATCACCCCGATCAGCCAGCCCTGATCGTAAACCGGCGTCGCGATAAAGCTTGCTGGCGCTCCCGCACTCGGACCATAGGCCGCAAAATCGGTCAGGAAGACCTGACCGGCCTCTGCGGCCATGGCGGCGCGCACCACCTTGCCCAATCCAGATTCAGCCCATGGCCCACCGTTCTCGGCAAAATTGGTGCCGAAATCGGCTTCCTTGGTGACCGAATAGACATTGTTGAAATCGGTATCAAACAGGAAAATGTCGTAGTAGCCGCGCTTGAGCAGCAAGTCGCGGAAATCGGAATGCAGCGCGCGGTGGTGCAGATCATAGACCGGCAACTTGTCCGAACTATCGAGCAGCAGGCGTTCGCCAGCGGCGTTTGGGTTCTGCGTAATATAGGCATCCTGCAGCAGCTCAGTCGGTTCACCCTGACCTTTGAGCGAGCGCATGGCGCCGGAGAACAGATCGATATTGGCAGCGATTTCGGCACGCCCCGCAAACAGCGTCAGATCCTCGGAGACTTCCTTGAGATAGGCCGACAGCGCCGACGTCGCATTTGACGCGGCCGCCGACAGACGCTGCTCAGCCTGCTGAGTGACAATGGCATTGCCAGCAAAATAGGCCGCCAGACCCAGACCGGCACCTGTCGCCAAAGCGATGATCACCACCATGGCGGGCAATTTGAAGGCAAGTTTCAACTGGGGCATGGAGACTTCCGGAGTTGCGGCAATACTGCCTTGTAACAAGGCATGCCCGCAGCTCCTCTCCGCGGTCATGTCGTCTAAAACTCTACTCAGCTATTGGTTAACGAAGCGCTTTCAGCTTTGTCAGCCAACCATCACAAAACAAACGAAAAACGGCGGCTGTGGATATCCACAACCGCCGCCCGTCAGGTCAAATTTTCGATCAGTCTAGAATTCGTTCCAGTCGGCCGAAACCGCTGCGTTGCCGTGACTGAGATACTGCGCGGCAGCCTTGCGGGCAGGCGCGGCAGCGCGAGGCGCTCCCTTTGGTGCGGCAGTTGGCTTTGGCGCCATCCGCTGAGCGGACGAGCCCGCCGTCGTGAACACCGCCACGATCTGGTCGAGCTCGCTCGCCTGACCTTCGGTCTGCTCGATTGCCGCATTGGTTTCTTCAACCAGTGCCGCATTGTGCTGGGTCATCTCGTCCATCAGCCGGACAGCGACATTGACCTCTTCAATGGCCGAGGCCTGTTCGCGGCTTTCGCGGGCAATGCCTTCCATCAGCTGGTTATTGGCGCGAGCGCCTTCCAGCATGCTGGTCAGACGACCAGCTGCATCGGAAACCAGACGCGAACCCAGGCCGACTTCACCAGCCGACTGCTCGATCAGCACCTTCACGTCAGCCGATGCGGCCGCTGCCGACTGCGCCAGGCGGCGCACTTCGACAGCAACCACGGCAAAACCCTTGCCCGCATCACCAGCGCGCGCCGCTTCAACCGAAGCGTTCAGCGCCAGCAGATTGGTCTGGAAGGCGATGTCATCAATCATGCCGATAATGTTGGAGATCTTGCCCGAGCTGGTTTCGATCGCCGTCATCGCCTCATTGGCCTTCTGCATCACCTCGCCGCTTTCCTCAGCGGTACGGGTAACTGCGCTGGCATTGGCACTGGCATCCTTGGCGCGATCAGCATTCTGCAGCACGGTGCTGGCCAGCTGTTCCATGGTCGCAGAGGTTTCCTCGATGGTCGCCGCCTGCTTGGTCGTGCGCTCGCTCAGATCGTTGGCACCAGCCAGGATTTCGCCTGTTGCCGTGCGCAGCGACTGCGAGGTGCTCTTGAGGCGATCCACCACATCGGTGAGGCGATCAGCCACCGCATTGGTGTCAGACTGCAGGGCAGCAAAAGCGCCCTGATATTCACCACTCATGCGTTCGGTCAGATCGGTATTGGCCAGTGCCTTGAGCACGTGACCGGTTTCGTCCAGACCGCGTTCGACGGTCGCCACCAGGCTATTGACGCTGCCCGCCAGCGTGTTCAGCTCGGGATCGGGGAATTCAGCGTTCACGCGCTTGCTGAAGTCACCAGCAATCGCGGAATCCACAACTTCACCAAAGGCGCCCTGCAATTCAGTCATCATGGTGCGGCGCTGGGCTTCGTCGGCGACAATACGCGCCGCTTCCGCCTCGGTCATCTCACTAACCTTCAGGCCATTCTCACGGAACACTTCCACCGCCCGCGCCATATCGCCGACTTCGTCACCGCGTGTCTGGCCTTCAACTTCAACACTGAAGTCACCGGCCACCAGCGAGCGCATGGTCTTGGTCAGCTTTGAGAGTGGCTTGGTGATCGAGCGTCCGATCAACCCGGCTACCAGCAGAACAATCAACGAGATACTGCCGCCAATGGCGCCCTGCATCACATTGGTTTCCAAGGCAGCTTCCTTAAGATCATCGACGTAGATACCGGTCGCGATCGACCAGCCCCAGGGCTTGAAATGGGACGCATAGGTCACCTTTTCGACAGGTTCTTCCTCTTGCCCACGGGTATAGAGATAATCGACAAACGCGGTGCCGTTGGCCTTGGTCTTGGCGAGGATCTCGGCGAAGAACCGCTTGCCGGTGGGGTCTTCCAGCTCAAGCTGGCTGGTGCCCTCCAATTGCGGAGCGATTGGGTGCATCACCAACTGGCCAGCATCATCAAAAATGAACAGGTATTCGGTGCCGCGATAGCGCATGGCGCGTACGGCTTCCTTTGCGGTGGCCTGGGCAAGCTCGACGCTGACCGCGCCAGACTCACTCAGTTCGTACTGTGATTTGACGATCGACATCGCCGCCTCGGTGATGGATTCCAGCTCGGCATGGCGCAGATCTTCGCGCGTGGAGTTGAGCTGGCTGGTGCCCATGAAGGCCATCAGGCCCAGGGTGACGAGCGAAAGCGCCACCAAAGCATAAATTCGGCTGACGATACTGAGTTTTGGCATTCGGTTCAGACTTTGAGTTGCGAGGGCCCACCGCAGTCGGCGACATTCACGACAAGGGTCGCAACTGACACGAACCGGCTGAACACCGACGTTTAAATTTCCCCTCGGGAACAATTTATCGAATCCGCCTTAAATCCCGGTAAACTCTGGCTCTCCGCAAAAAAAAGGTGGGCGCCTGTCGGCGCCCACTGAAAATGCTCTGGTCTGGACCGACCCTAGAACTCGTTCCAGTCCGTGGACACTGCAGCGTTGCCGTGGCTGAGATATTGCGCTGCGGCCTTGCGGACCGGCGCCTCCGCCCTCGGTGGCGCCTTGCTTGCAGGTGCCAGTTTGGGCGTGACGCGCTTGGCTGATGAGCCGGCAGTGGTGAATACTGCTACGATCTCGTCGAGCTCGCTCGCCTGACCTTCGGTCTGCTCGATGGCCGCATTGGTTTCTTCCACCAGCGCCGCATTGTGCTGGGTCATCTCGTCCATCAACCGGACGGCAACGGTGACCTCTTCAATGGCCGAGGCCTGTTCGCGGCTTTCGCGGGCAATGCCTTCCATCAGCTGGTTATTGGCGCGGGCCGCATCCAGCATGCTGGTCAGTCGCGCTGCCGCATCCGACACCAGGCGCGAACCCAGATCCACTTCGCCAGCCGACTGTTCGATCAGCACCTTCACATCAGCCGAAGCCGAGGCCGCCGACTGCGCCAGACGGCGCACTTCAACGGCCACCACGGCAAAGCCCTTGCCTGCATCACCAGCCCGTGCCGCTTCAACCGAAGCGTTCAGCGCCAGCAGATTGGTCTGGAAGGCGATATCGTCAATCATGCCGATAATGTTGGAGATCTTGCCCGAGCTGGTCTCGATCGCCGTCATGGCCTGGTTGGCCTTTTCCATCACCTGACCACCCTCTTCGGCAGTCTGGGTGACCTTGCTCGCATTGACGCTGGCATCCTTGGCGCGATCGGCATTCTGCAGCACGGTGCTGGCCAGCTGTTCCATGGCGGCCGAGGTTTCTTCAATGGTAGCAGCCTGCTTGGTGGTGCGTTCGCTCAGATCATTGGCACCGGCCAGGATCTCGCCCGTTGCCGTACGCAGCGACTGCGAAGTATTGCGCAGACGATCAACCACATCGGTCAACCGATCAGCCACCGCATTGGTGTCAGACTGCAGCGCCGCAAAGGCACCCTTGTAGTCACCGGTCATGCGTTCGGTCAGATCGGTATTGGCCAAAGCCTTGAGCACGTGGCCCGTTTCGTTCAGACCACGCTCGACTGTCGCCACCAGGCTGTTGACGCTGCCTGCCAGCGTGTTCAGTTCGGGATCCGGGAATTCCGCATCCACCCGCTTGGTGAAATCGCCCGCAATCGCGGAGTCCACCACATCACCAAAGGCACCCTGCAACTCGGTCATCATGGTCCGGCGCTGCGCTTCGTCGGCGACAATGCGGGCAGCTTCGGCTTCGGTCATTTGACTGACCTTGAGCCCCTGTTCACGGAACACCGCAACGGCGCGCACCATATTGCCGATTTCGTCGGCGCGTTTGTCGCCTTCGAGATCAATATCGAAGTCATTATTAGCAAGCCGTTCCATATTGGTGGTCAGCATTGCCACTGGCTTGCTGATTGAGCGTCCGATCAACCATCCCAACGCCAGTACGAGTACCATCACACCCGTTGCGATGCCCGCACTGGTCAGAGCAGATTCCCAGAAGATGGTATCAACCGTGGTCAACAACACACCCGAGGCAATCGTCCAACCCCAGGGCTCAAACGCCTGAGCATAGGTTACCTTGTCCTTGAACACGCCATCCTTGTCTTTGAACGCATAGTTCACAAAGTAGCTGCCGTCGGCCTTGGCGCCGTTGATCATCTCTTCCATGTAGCGCTTACCGTTACCGTCGGTAACGTCGCGACGTTCAGTGCCTTCCTTGGCCGGCTGATAGGCATGCATGACATTGATGTAGTCATAGTTGTCGACAAACAGGTACTCATCACCCTGGTAGCGCATGCTGCGCAGCGCATCGAGTGCACCGTTCTGGGCTGTTTCGACAGGTAAAGTGCCACTCTCGGCAAGGGCGTAATAGCTCTCAACAACACCGACGGCGGCCTGCACCACGCTCTGAATTTCGGTGCGTTTGAAGTCACCGAGATTGGAGCGCAGGGAGACCAGCTGGTAGGCCACGATACCCGTCAAACCCAGGGCAAACATAATTAGAAGACTGGAAAGGCGGCGTCCAATGCTGCCAGTGAATAATTGTGTCAATGCTGTTCTCCAGTCTTCGGCACCGCTGCCGCCTACTCTGCCTTCATACCGGGAGGTTACTTGGTCAGTAGGATCATGAAATTCATCTTGCTAAATATTCCACGGCGGTATTAAGGCTGGGTAAACCACGTGGTAATAGGGCAAAAAAAATGGGCGCCTCGCGGCGCCCATAATTCGTGCAGTCATATGTAGGGTAATCAGAACTCGTTCCAGTCTTTGGCGATCGCCGCATTGCCATTGCTGAGATAGGACTGCGCCGCCGAACGGACCTTGTCCACGATGCCCGTCGGCGCCACTGTATCTGTCCTGGAGTTGCGGACCACCGGTCGCGCCGTACCCTCCACGATGGTGAACACATCCACGACCCGGTCCAGTTCACTGGCCTGAGCCTCGGTCTGCTCAATCGCCGCATTGGTCTGCTCAACCAGCGCCGCATTGTGCTGGGTCATTTCATCCATGGTCCGCACAGCAACCGACACCTCGTCAATGGCCGAAGCCTGGTCGCGGCTGGCCTTGGCTATGGCCTGCATCAGCGCTGCGTTCTCGTTGACAGCATCGAGCATGGCGGTCAGCTGGTTGGCCGCATTGGACACCAGCTTGGAGCCGCCGGAAACCTCGCTGGCGCTCTGCTCCACCAATGCCTTGACGTCGGCCGATGCGCTGGCGGCCGACTGCGCCAGACGACGCACTTCCACGGCCACCACGGCAAAACCCTTGCCGGCATCGCCAGCCCGTGCCGCTTCCACCGAGGCGTTCAGCGCCAGCAGATTGGTCTGGAAAGCGATGTCGTCGATCATGCCGATAATGTTGGAGATCTTGGCCGACGAATTGGTGATCCGCTCCATGGCCGCATTGGCCTCAGCCATTGTCTCGCCGCTCTGGGTCGCACTGCCTGACACTGTCTGTGCCTTGCTGTTGGCGTCTTCGGCCATGCGGGCATTTTCAGATACCGTCGCAGCCAATTGCTCCATGGCGGCCGAGGTTTCCTCAATGGTCGCGGCCTGCTTGGTGGTCCGCTCACTCAGATCGTTCATACCCGAAAGGATTTCACCCGTGGCCTGCTTGAGCGCACCCGAAATCTGCTTGGCATTGCCAACCACCTCGGTGAGTTTTTCGCTTACCGCATTGGTGTCGGTCTGCAACCGCGCAAAGGCGCCGTTATAGGTGCCGGTCATGCGCTTGGTCAGGTCCGTATTGGCCAGGGCGCCGAGCACTGTGCCGGTCTCGCCAATACCGCGATCCACTGTCTCAACCAGGCTGTTAACGCTGGTCGCCAGCGAGTTGAGCTCCTCATCGGGGAACTGGGCATGCACGCGCTTGGAAAAGTCGCCCGCAATAGCGGCATCGACCACTTCGCCAAACGCCGCCTGCAGCGCCACCATCATGTCCGTCCGCTCTTCGCGGCGACGCACTGAGGCGGCCCGCTCTTCTTCAGTCATTTCGCTCATCTTGAGACCGTTCTGACGGAATATCTCGACGGCCCGGGCCATCTCGCCAATTTCATTGCCGCGGTCGGCATAGGCGACTTCGGCAGCGAAATCGCCATCGGCAACAATTTTCATGGTCTTTGCCAGGCGTGGCACCGGCGCCATCATCAGGCGCGAGAGCATGTAGCCAATCGCGCCAAGCACCACTAGCGCGGCCAAGCCAACCACCAGCAAGACGTTGAGCGTATCGTAGATCACCGCTTCAACCGCAGCCTTGTCGATACCAACAAACAGGATGCCCGAAACCACGCCACCCTGATCAAGGATCGGCTGATAGGCGGTAAAATAGGGGCGCCCGACAATCGAAGCCTCGCCGAAATAGGTGACGCCTTCCATCATCGATTTATAGACAGCACCATCCTTGCCCAGCGGCGTACCCAGAATGCGCTCGCCAGCGGCATCTTCAATGGTCGTGGTCATGCGGATGAAATCCTGCTCGGTTTCATCCCAGCCAAAGATCGTGGCAGCCTCGCCTGTCACCCGGGCGATGGAATCCACCAGCCCGTTATCGATAAAGCGGCGCGGCATGCTCCAGGTCTGGATCCCGGCAAGATCGCCGTTCTCGGCCCATTGCACTTCTGCGCCCGGCAGACTGCCCTCAAGAATGGTTGCCGCCGCCTTGAGATTGGTGATCTGCTGCGCCATCGCCGTATCATTGGTCGACGCGCTCAGATTGATGTATATCGCCGCCGAAACAACCGACACCGAAACGATAATCGCTGAAATCACCAAAGCAGCGATCATGGTGGTCAACTTGATATTGCCAAAGAATTGGCCAACGCGCTTGATCATACCATTTGCCCTAAAACCTGCGCGCTGCACTCAAGTGTCGCGCCTAATTAATGTGCAAAATTATCAGGTCCCGATTAACTGAGTGTTTAATACGGCTAGCGCGCGCAAGCAGCGCTCTATCGTGCTGGCAAAAAACAAATAATTCCGAAAGACTTGGCCTCAAAAGAAAATCCCCGCCATGCCTGAGGCATAACGGGGACGATCATCGTGCAATTGTTGGAGCGGTCAGATTTCGTCCCAATCCTCTGCCAGGGCGGCATTGCCGTGTGTACCCAGATGAGGAGAAGCAGAGACCAGACGGTTCTGCAGGGCCCGCGCGTCCTGCGGCTCGCGCTGCGCGCCCTGACCCTGCAGGGGTCCGATCTGAAACACCTCCACGATGCGATCCAGCTCGGTTGCCTGCGCCTCGGTCTGCTCAATCGCCGCATTGGTCTGCTCGACAAGTGCCGCATTGTGCTGGGTCATCTCGTCCATGGTCCGCACCGCGGTGGTCACTTCCTCGATCGCTGACGCCTGTTCACGGCTGTCATTGGAGATCGATTCCAGCAGGCTGTTATTGCCACGGGCCGCTTCAAGCATGCTGCGCAGCTTGCCGGCAGCATCGCTGACCAGCCTTGAGCCAGAACTGACTTCGTCCGCCGACTGCTCGATGAGCACTTTGACTTCGCTCGATGCGCTGGCCGCCGACTGCGCCAGACGGCGCACTTCCACGGCCACCACGGCAAAGCCCTTGCCCGCATCACCAGCGCGGGCCGCTTCAACCGAGGCGTTCAGCGCCAGCAGATTGGTCTGGAAGGCGATGTCGTCGATCATGCCGATAATGTTGGAGATCTTGCCCGAGGATTCGGTGATCCGCTCCATGGCCAGCGTCGCGTTGTCCATCACCTCGCCGCCTTCTTCAGCGGTACGGGTAACCTGCGCCGCATTGCTGCTGGCTTCCTTGGCCCGATCAGCATTCTTGAGCACAGTGGTCGCCAGCTGTTCCATGGCAGCCGAGGTTTCCTCGATTGTCGCGGCCTGCTTGGTGGTGCGTTCGCTCAGATCATTGGCACCCGACAGTATCTCGCCGGTCGCCGTCTTGAGCGAGCCCGATGTATGACGCAGCTGACTGATCACCTCGGTCAGCTTGTCAGCGACAGCATTGATGTTGGTCTTTAGGGTCGCAAACGCGCCTTCATAGTCGCCTTCCATCCGTTCGGTCAGGTCGGTATTGGCCATGGCGCCAAGCACCTCACCCATTTCCGCCACACCGCGATTGAACGTCGACACCAGATTGTTGACGCCCGAGGCCAGCCCGTTCAGCTCCGGATCGGGAAATTCGACGGTGACCTGCTTGGTGAAATCGCCCGCGACGGCGGCGTCCACCACCACGCCAAAGGCGTCCTGCAGCTCGCTCATCATTTTCTGGCGGTTTTCCTGGTCCACGATAATGCGGGCCGCCTCGGCCTCGGTCATTTCGCTGACGCGCAACCCGTTCTGGCGGAACACCTCGACGGCGCGAGCCATATTGCCCACTTCATTGCCCATCTCGGTATAGGGAACATCAACCTCGAAATTGCCTTCGGCAATCGCATCCATCGAACCGCCCAGGCGTGGAATGGATCGGGTGATCAGGTGCGAGGCCACAAGCCCCACCAGGCTGAGCGCCACGGTAACCGCACCGCCCACGATCAGGATCAGCGTGAGCACACCATTTGCCGTCGCCTGCACCGCAGCCATTGGCGTGCCAACAAATATGGCACCCATGATTTCGCCGCTCATTTTCTCGATCGGCTGCAGGGCCCCAAAATACTCGACCCCGTTGACGCTCAGTTCGCCAACATAGCGTTGGCCAGCCATCAGCGGCGCATAGGCCGGGTTGCCTTCATCGAGCACCATATCCGCGACGCGCTCGCCGTCAGGGGCAGTCAGGCTGGTGGTCTTGCTGACCATGGTGTTGGCGGCTGAATCCAGCACATAAATGGTGGCATCCTGCTTGGTGACACGCGTCACCGAGTCAATGATTTCACTGTCGTAGAATGGCGGGATGGCCCAGCTCTGGAAGCCATCAATCGTCCCGTCCTCGGCCCAGTTCAGCACCGAGCCGGAAATACGCCGCTCCAGAATTGTCGAAGCAACGGCCAGATTGGAATCCTGCTGCAATTCGCTGTCGACGACCGATTGGGCATGAAGATTGAGATAGATCGCCCCCGAGACAACGGCAATCGAGCCAATGATGGATGTGATGACCAGCGCCGCAATTGCTGTGGTCATTTTGATATTGCCAAAAATCTGGCTAAATTTACGCATGTCAAATCCCCCCCGGACCGGGCTGAAACGGCGCTCGACAGCGCCCGTAGATTAAACCCTCAGACCGCAAAATACGACACAGGCATTAACTGTTCGTTGTCCACAACGCGCCGCAAACGATTGCATTTCGCAATTCAGTCGTACCTGGAGTTGTTTTCATCTTGGTCTTTCGTCGCAACGTCTGCATCGCGCGGCAGATCGACTTGGCGTGAACGTCAAAAGGGCGCCCAGTGGGCGCCCTTGAAGTCGTTTTGGTTGCTGGGTGCTATCAGAACTCGTTCCAGTCCTGATCAATGGCCACACTGCCATGACTGAGATAGGCTTTGGCCGCCGCCTTCTGCCGCACCGGGGTCGCTTCAACACGGCGCTCGGACGCGCGATGGCGTTCTGGCGCACGCACGTGGCGGATGCCATCATCACCAACAGCGAACACGTCAACGATCCGGTCAAGCTCGACGGCCTGCGCTTCGGTCTGCTCAATGGCGGCATTGATCTCCTCGACCAGCGCCGCATTGTGCTGGGTCATCTCATCCATCTGCCGCACGGCAACAGTGACTTCCTCGATCGAAGACGCCTGTTCCTTGCTGTCGTGTGCAATCCCTTCCATCACCAGACTGTTCTCACGAATGCCTTCAAGAATGGCCTCTAGCTTGCCAGCGGCATCGGCCACCAGCTTGGAGCCGCCAGCAACTTCGCTGGCACTCTGCTCGATCAACACCTTCACATCAGCCGAAGCCGAGGCCGCTGATTGTGCCAGGCGACGCACTTCCACGGCCACCACGGCAAAGCCCTTGCCGGCGTCGCCAGCACGGGCCGCTTCCACCGAGGCGTTCAGAGCCAGCAGATTGGTCTGGAAGGCAATGTCGTCGATCATGCCGATAATGTTGGAAATCTTGCCCGACGAGCTGGTGATCTTTTCCATTGCGCCGGTCGCCTGGCTCATCACCGCACCACCCTCTTCAGCGGTGTGCGAAACAGTCTGCGACTTGCGGCTGGCCTCATCGGCCTTGCGGGCGTTTTCCAGAACCGTGGCCGCGAGCTGCTCCATAGTGGCGGAGGTTTCCTCGATTGTGGCAGCCTGCTTGGTGGTGCGCTCGCTCAGATCATTGGCGCCACTGAGGATTTCTCCGGTCGCTGTCTTGAGCGTACCCGAGGTCTCGCGCAACTGGCCAACCACTTCATTGAGCTTGTCGGCAACGGCATTGACGTCCGATTTCAGCGTGGCAAAGGCGCCCTCATACTCGCCTTCCATGCGGTGGGTCAGATCGGTATTGGCCAATGCGCCCAGCACCTGGCCGATGCCCACCACACCACGATTGAATGTCTTGACCAGCGAATTGACGCTGCGCGCCAGTCCGTTCAGTTCGGGATCGGGGAATTCGACTTCCACCTGCTTGCTGAAATCGCCGGCGACGGCGGCATCAACCACCTGACCGAAGGCGGACTGCAACTCGGTCATCATCGCCTGACGATCTTTCTGATCGGCGATGATCCGTGCCGCCTCGGCCTCGGTCATTTCGCTCACCCGAAGGCCATTGGCCCGGAACACTTCAACGGCACGGGCCATGGCGCCCAGCTCATTGCCGCGGGTCACATAGGGCACTTCGGTGGCAAAATCGCCATCAGCAATGGACTCCATGGCTGCCGCGATTCGGGGAATGGGGCGCATCAGCAGGCGTGTGATCACCAGACAAATTGCGCCCATCACCGCGATCAGGACCAGCCCCATCACCACCATGCCGGGCACGGCACTATTGGCGGCGGCCTCGGCGAGTGCTGCATCACTGCCCACAAAGAAACCGCCCAGCAGATCACCCTTGAGATTGCTGATAGGCTCGAAAGCGCCGAAGAAGCGGGTACCCTGCATCGTCACTGTGCCGAAATAGGGTTCAGCGGCCGCCAGTGCTGCGTGCTCGGGCGAACTCGTATCGAGCGCAAAATCAATCACCCGCGAGCCGTCTTCGGCTTCAAAGCTGGTGGACTTGGCGATGAACTGATTGGTCTCGGTGTCGAGCCCGAAGATCACGGCTTCACCGTCGGTGATGCGCGTCACCGAGTCGATGGCGCCAGTATCATGGAAGAACGGGATGTTGTAGGTCTGGAACGCCTCAATGGAGCCGTCCTCGGCCCAGGTGACAACCGACCCGGACAGGCGCTTTTCCAGGATCGTGCCGGCCACCTGCAAATTGGCGTCCTGCTGCGCGATCATCTGATTGACCGACTGCTTGCGCAGATCAAAATAGCCGTTGACCGAATAGGCCACGATGGTGACCGTGATGCTCATCAACACCAGCCCGGCAATCGCCGTTGTCAGCTTGATGTTACCCCAAAATCCGGAAATGGCTTTCATAAAACGTCTCGCTCCCCCCGACGAAAAAACACGTCGACTTGTATGGTAGACAAGTTAAGCCAAGGGTTCTTAACGTCAGGTTGCCGCCCGAAACCGGTTGCAAAGGCCGTCATGACAACGGGGCCCGCGGGCCCCGTTACGTGATCTCCAGTTATGCGCCCCTAGAATTCATTCCAGTCGCGGTCCACCGCAGCGCTGCCGTTGGACAGGTATGACTTGGCCACCGATTTGAGCTTGTTCTGCAGCCCGCGTGCGCCTTCGGCAAAACCATTGCCCGGGGCCGCCTGACCCGCAGGTGCCATTGGCGCCCGGCTGTGCTGTTTGGCCGATGCCTCATCAATGGCAAAAATGTCCACGATGCGGTCCAGTTCGGTGGCCTGCGCTTCGGTCTGCTCGATGGCGGCATTGATCTCCTCGACCAGAGCCGCATTGTGCTGGGTCATCTCGTCCATAGTGCGGACCGCTGTATTGACCTCGTCAATCGAGGAGGCCTGTTCGCGGCTTTCCTTGGCAATTCCGTTCATCAGCGCATTGGAGGACCGCGCTTCGCTGAGCATGGACTCCAGCTTGACCGCCGCATCGGCCACCAGACGCGAGCCGCCCTGCACTTCGTTCGCCGACTGCTCGACAAGCACCTTTACATCCGCCGAGGCCGAAGCCGCCGACTGCGCCAGGCGCCGCACTTCCACGGCCACCACAGCAAATCCCTTGCCTGCGTCACCAGCACGGGCTGCTTCCACCGAGGCGTTCAGCGCCAGCAGATTGGTCTGAAAGGCGATGTCGTCGATCATGCCGATGATATTGGAGATCTTGGCCGAGCTATCGGTGATGCGCGCCATGGCCTCCGTGGCCTGGTGCATCACCTGACCACCCTCTTCGGCGGTGCGTGTCACGCTCGACGCCACTGTGGAAGCCTCGCTGGCCCGCTCGGCATTGGCCAGCACTGTTGCTGCCAGCTGCTCCATGGTCGCCGAAGTTTCTTCAATCGTGGCAGCCTGCTTGGTGGTCCGCTCGCTCAGATCGTTGGCACCACTGAGGATTTCGCCCGTGGCGGCCTTGAGCGTCCGCGAGGTATCCTTGAGCTGGCCCACCACTTCAGTGAGCTTGTCGGCCACCGCATTGGTGTCGACCTTGAGTTTGGCAAACGCCCCCTCATAATCACCCGTCATGCGCTGCGTCAGATCGGTATTGGCCAGGGCGGCGAGAACGTCGCCGGTTTCGCCAACGCCGCGGTTGACCGTGGCCACCAGATTATTGACCGAGCGAGCCAGCGTATTGAGCTCATCATCGGGGAATTGAGCGTCCACCTGCTTGCTGAAGTCACCTGCAATGGCCGCATCGACTACCGCACCAAAGGCGCGCTGCAAGTCCTGCATCATGGCGGCGCGCTCGGCCTGACTGCGCACGATCTGGGCCGCTTCGGCCTCCGTCATCTGCGCGACTTTCAAACCATTCTCGCGGAACACTTCGACCGCGCGGGCCATCGCGCCAATTTCGTCAGTGCGGTTTGCCCCGCGCACCTCGGCGGCCAGATCACCCTCGGCCAGTGTTTCCATGGTCGTGGTCAGCCGGCTGATCGGGCCGCTGACCGAGCGGGCAAAGAAGTACCCGGCAATGGCAGCAATAGCCAACAGGCCGCCACCAATGGCCAGCATCATGTTGCGCATATCGGTGATCGGGGCATAGGCCTCGTCCTCGCCGATTGCCGTCACCACGGCCCAGTTAACCCCACCAAAACTGAGCGGCTGAGCCGTCAGGATCAAATTCATGTCGCGATAATCGCTCGACACGCCGCTGGCTGCGGTACCGCCAAGCGCGGTTGTGATCACGGGGTTCTCGAACTTGGTGATCAGGGCGTCTGGCGTATCGGAAAAACGGGAATCCGAACGCATCAGATAATCGGCACCGACAAAGAAGCTCTCGCCGGTTTCACCCAACCCATCAGACTTGGCCATGATCGCATCAACCGAGGCCGTCGACAGGGCCGCCGCCAGCACCCCAACCAGCTTGTCGCGGTTGTTGAAAACAGGTGTCGCCACAAAGCTTTCCGGCGCCCCGGCTGCCGCGGCATAGGGCGAGAAGTCCACAAACGCCACCTGCCCTGCTTCAGTCATGGCAGCTGCAGCTTGGTAAGCACGACCAAGACCGGACGCGGCGCCATCACCGCTCGCCAGATTGGTGGCGAAATCGTCGCGTTTCTTGACCGAATAGATCAAATTGCCATCGGGATCGATCAGCATCAGGTCGGCATAGCCACGCGCATCCTGCTGGCGCCGGAATGCCGGGTGCACCTTGGAATGTGCAAAGTCGTAATTGGTCCGCTTGGTCTCGAGCGAGACATCGAGCAGTTCGCGCTGCTCCGGGTCAGGGTTGTTGGTGATGTAGGCCATCTGCAGCGCATCTTTGGGTTCCTGTGGCGGCTTTGCCGTCAGGAATTGACCCCAGGTAATGTTAAAGTCGCGCAGGACCGTCTGCGTGGATTCAGTGGTCGCGGTGATCACCAGATCCTCGGCAATGCTGCTGAAATAGGCTTCAAGCTCGGAGGCTGAATTTCGGGCAATGGTATCGATCTGCCGCCGCGACAATTGATCGACCGTTGCCGATCCAATCAGGTAACTGGCGATCCCCACGCCAACGCTGACCAACAAGGCCGACCCGACCAGCGCCAGTGGCAACTTTTGGGCGATCTTCAACTGTGGCAGAAATCCCATTGAACACTCCAGCTTTCCTCAATGACTGCCATGCCCGGCGCGTAATCGCGTCATCGGGCCCCATCGGCAATTGACGGGTATAGCGGCAGTCCTCCCCAGACCGGATCAGGCCGATCTGTGGAAACGATACTCCTGCTCCATTAACCACTTCTTACGCGCGGCGAAGCAGCCGAAAACAGTTGAGCCCCCGACCCTTGTGGGGGGCGGGGGCTCAACTTCAGGCTTGTAGTAGGCGCGGCTGCTGAACTAGCTCAGTGCCCCGATCACGGCCTCGATACGCTTCTTCATGGTCGAAGCGTCGAATGGCTTGATGATATAATTGTTCACGCCACACGTAATGGCTTCCTTGACCTGCTCCTTGTCGGAACGGCCCGTTGCCATGATGAATGGCATGCCCTGAGTACGCGGATGCTTGCGGATCACCTTGAGCAGGGTCAGCCCGTCAATGTCTTCCATGTTCCAGTCGGAAATGATCAGATCGACATTGGCTTTTTCGAGCTTTCCCAAGGCATCACGGCCACTCTTGGCCTCAATGATGTCTTTGAAGCCGAGCTGCGTGAGGATGTACTTGCAGATACCGCGCATGGACTGCTGATCATCGACGATGAGAACACTGACTGCGCTGGCTTTAGGCATGTTCGAATTCACCTTCCTGGTGCCGGGGAAATACCAACCCCGGGCTTGCATCAAACACTAGGCAAGAAGCGTTACAAATCTCTCAATCCGCATTGAGTGATTGTATACCCTGGCCCTTACGCTGCAGATTTGAGCCGTACCAAGGCGTTAGCCAGACGGCTCGCAATATCTTCGACCGGCGCCTGCTCGACGACGGCCCCTTCTTCGAACGCGACTCGCGGCATTCCGTACACCAGGGCCGAGCTTTTGGACTGGCCAACAGTGTAGGCGCCGGCATCGCGCATCAGCTTGAGCCCCCGCGCCCCATCGCGGCCCATACCGGTCAGGATGGCCCCGACGGCCATATTGCCCACGGTCTTGGCCACTGACTCAAACAGGATGTCGACACTGGGGCGATGGCCCGAGGTCAGTTCGTCCTGGGTCAGGCGACATTTGAGCTGGCCTGAGGAACGCTCCACCCGCAGGTGGAAATCGCCCTTGGCCACATAGGCATGGCCCGGCAGCAAAGGCATGCGGTCTTCGGCTTCAATCACCTTGATCGCGCATACTTCATCCAGGCGCGCCGCAAAGCGACCGGTAAAGCCTGGCGGCATGTGCTGGGCGATCACGATTGGCGGACAGTCAGCAGGCATTTGCGAGAGAACGGCACGGATGGCCTCAACGCCACCGGTCGATGCCCCGATTGCAATCAGCGCACCATTTGGCGCCGCGGCCGTTTTGACGGCCAGCTTGGGCGGCTCGGCCCGGCTGGCTGAACGACCACGAACATCGGATTTGGCGGCGGCGCGGATCTTTTCGCGCAGACCGACACCAAACGCCTCGATACCGCCAGCAAACTCGGCACTGGGCTTGGCCACAAAATCGACCGCGCCCAGTTCAAGCGCCAGCAGGGTCTCGCTGGCCCCCTTCTTGGTCAGGGTCGACACCATGATTACCGGTGTCGGACGCAACCGCATCAGCTTTTCGAGAAACTGCAGCCCGTTCATATTGGGCATTTCAATATCGAGCGTCACGACATCAGGATTGAGGTCCTTGATCTTCTGGCGCGCATCAATGGGATCGGTGGCGGTGTCCACCACCTCAATGTCCCCGTCACGCGACAGCATGCGCGTCAGGACTTCACGGATTAGCGCCGAATCGTCGACGACAAGGACCTTGATGCTCATGCCGCTTCCTGCTTGTTCAGTTTCAGTTTGGATTGGTAGATGGTCTTGCCAACCAGACGGAACCCATCACCACCCGAGCCCAGATTCTCCGAGTGGCCGATATAGAGATAGCCTTCGGGCGCCATCAGCTTGCTGAACCGGCCGAACACTTCGCCCTGCGTTGGCTTGTCGAAATAGATCGCCACATTGCGGCAGAACACGGCATCGAATGGCCCTTTCATCGGCCAAGGCCCGATCAGATTGAGCGGCTTGAACGACACCAGATTGCGCACCGCCTCGGGGATCACGATGGTCCCGTCTCCCGGCTTGCCAAACGGCGCGGCGCGTTCACGCGACAGACCGTTGAGTTCATTTTCGGGATAGATGCCCCGCGCGGCCTTCTCGATCACGGCCGTATCAATATCGGTGGCCAGTATCTTGAAGTCCCAGCGCTTGAGCTCGGGAAAGGCCCCCAGCAGATCCATACCGATCGTATAGGGCTCCTGCCCGGTCGAGCATCCGGCGGACCAGATACGCAGACGGCTGCCACGTGGCTTGGATGCCACCAGCGCCTCGATATGCTTGCGCAGATGATCGAAGTGATGGTCTTCGCGATAAAAGCGCGTCAGGTTCGTGGTCAGCGCATTGACGAATTCCTGGCCTTCCTGGGCCGTTCCCTTGCGCTCGAGAAAATCGATATAGGCGTCAAAACTGGGCAGACCCAGCGCGCGCACAATCTTGGACAAGCGTGAGATGACCAGCGTGCGCTTGGCATCACTCAGCGATATTCCCGCGACCTGATACACGCGGCCTTTGATCCGCGCGAATTCACGTTCGCTAAGGGAGATTTCCCCCTGTTCCATACAGACTACCCCAATTGCCCCAGACGCCCCTACTGGACGCCTGTCTAAGCGCTCGCGCGTCGCTGCGGTCGGGTTTCGACTGTAGCGACGTCGCCGAACGACCCCATTCGCCCACTCAATCGGCTCATCGCCGTCTCGCCCAGGCTCAGGGTCGTTGTAATAGTGTCGGTTTCATTACTTAGATTGCGTAAATGGACCTCAAGATCGGCAATCATTTTCTGTAAGGTCTTGGATTCATTGACCCCATTTTCCGCTTGAACACGACCTCGACTGACCACGGCGCGGATATCCTTGGCCGAACGGTTGATCAGCTGGGCCAGTTGGCGCACTTCGTCGGCAACAACAGCGAACCCCGCGCCCTTCTCGCCAGCCCGCGCAGCCTCCACCGCAGCATTGAGCGCCAGCAGGTTCGTGCGGAAAGAAACGTCCTCGATCGCCTGCACCATCTTGTCGATTTCGCTGGTCATTCTGTCGACCTCGCTGACCACCAGATGGGTCTGCTGGGCAGATTGATCGGCGGCGCCCACCAGGTTGTGTGCATTATGGCCAATCGTGCGCGCGCGCTGCAGTTGCGCACCGCCCGATTTGAGCGCCGCATTGGCCTCCTGGGCATCGCTGAGATTATCGGCCGCCGCACCATTGATCGCGGCCATGCGCGTCTCAAACCGCTCGACCAGTTGCCCGATCTGCACCAGCCTCGCCTCGAGACGCACCCGCGTCTGGCGTTCCTGCTCGAGCTGATCATCCATCGAACGGGCGAAGTCGTCGATCTGCTGCGCCAGGGCGCCCAAGGGCCCATCCAGCGCGTCGGGAAGTTCGCCACCCGCCCTGATCAGGCTTTCAAGCTGATGCAGCCCGCCATCAAGTTCGGCCAGCCCACCATTGAGCGCTGCCAGCGCCGGGTTGGCAGCCACGGCTTTGGCCTCGAATCGAAAGCCGGTCTGGCCGCTGCCCAGCGCCCCAACAAAGGCATCAAGATCATCGTCCTGCACAAAAGTGCCCGCGGGAATAAACTCAAGTAAAAATCGTTTCGCTGCATAAGGATGGCGCCGCACCTCGAAACGCTGATCGGCCAGCAGCACCAGGCTTTGCTCGGGCGCGCCACCACCCGCACTGAGATAGCCCTCGCCAAACAGGGCATCGAGTGACGCCCCCTCGACGGCTTCGCGAACAAGCCGCGTAATGCCCAGACTGGCCACCACTATCTGCCCGCCTTCATCAACCACCACCAGAGGCTGGTGAATGGCCGAAACTGCCAGCTTGAACTGATGTGCCCGCTCCAGACGCGTGCCCAGGCGAGTAACGATCTCGCCCATGGACAGCACCTCGCCCGCGCGTTCTGCCAGACCTGCCGCGCGGGTAATGGCGGCCAGCGCATTGGCTGCAGCCATATCGGCACGGATCGCAACTGCCAGACTTGCCACCACAGCAATCAGCACCAGCACCGCAACAAAGCTGATCTGCTGCCAGCCAGGCTCGAATGCGCCAGCGAAGCCAAGCCCCAGCGCGCCGGCACCAAGCCAGATCGCGGCGGATATCAGGACTAGACGCAGGCTGGGCATGACATGCCTGAAACAGGGGTTGGCAGGGCGCGTGGCAACATGAACAACCATACGCGCGCAATGGTTAACCAAATCTATCGGCCGGCACCTGCTTGAAAGGCTTTGCTAACGCAGATTGTCAGAAGCTGAACACTTGGCTCATTTTGATACAGCCCGGGTCAGACACAACAACGGGCCAGCGACAATTGCCGCTGACCCGTTTAGTGCCATAACTTGGAAAACGAAGGGCGCGCGGTCTGCCTCGGAGGGCAACCAGCGCGACAATCAGAACAATTCGATATCGTCCACCGGTGCCGGAATGACCACACGACGCTTGGCCAGTGCGATTTCCTCGCGCGCCACATTGGCACCGGAATCGCTATCCAGGCGTTTGACGAAGGCGCGACCCGAATGTGGCTTGAACAATACGCGACGCGCGTAGGTGCCGCCCAGATCCTTGCTGGCAGCCGTATAACCTTCTGCTGCCAGAAACTCATGCACGAACTCGATATTCTTGAGCCCGACATCGTCGAGCGCCGCATTGATTTTGCCGCCCCCAAACACCTTGATTTCCAGGTTTCCCTTGCGGCCGCTGCCCTGGCTGAGCACCTTGTTGATCAATTGCTCCATGGCGAACGCACCATAGCGCGCCGATGCGCCGTAGCGATCCTTGGCGGCTCCGGACTGTTCGGCGAGCAGGAAGTGGTTCATCCCACCCACATTGGCGACAACATCGCGCACGCAGGCAGAGATGCACGAACCCAACACCGTGGAGAACGTCAGGTCCGTTGCGTTGGAAACATGACAGTCGCCCTGATGGACGGTTGTGACCACGCCGCGATCAAATTCGGGCGGTAATGAATTCGCCAGTGCCATCTATCGCGCTCGTACCCCAGTGGTCCTTATTGTTCCGATCGTAGCGGTAAACTCGTTAGCCAATCGCTAACCACAAAGACCAAGGACGAAATAAGAACGGTCCTTTGCAAGAACTGCTTTAGGAATCCCGCGTTAGTCTGCGACCTCAGGGCTAGGGAAAGATTGTATGTCACTGCATAAACTCGCCAAAGAACTCGACGAGACCGCGCGCCAATCGGCTTCGATGCTGGAAGGCATCACCGAGGCTCTCGAGATTCTTGCTGATGGCAAACTCAACAAGGACCCCTCGGTGCGCGATGCCGTTGCGGTCATCATCACAGCATTGCAGGGTCAGGATCGCATCGAGCAAAGGTGCCACAACATGGCGCTGGCGACGCGGCAATTTGCGCTGCTGCCAGCATCGGCCCCCGAGAGTGTCTATAACGAAATCTGGTCGACCCTGACGCTTGACGAACTTCGCGTCCCCTCGCTTTCGGGCATCGCGGCACACCAGAACCACGGCGACGCCGAGCTGTTCTGATCTGTCTGCCAGCCGCGCTGGCACCGCCCACCGCCTATCCGGAATGGCTGATCTGGTTTTTGATTTGCCGCCGCGATACGTACCAGGGCCCACCTTCCCCACATTACCAGACTGATCCACCGCACCCGGCCGCTGCCGCGTCGCGGTAAAAAGCGTTTTGGGTCCGCATTGGCCAGACGCGAAAAAGGGCGCTCGCGGCGCCCTTCAACACAATCACGAATATCGGGCGGACTAGCCGTCCAGCTTGGCGCCGCTGACCACTGCGTGCAGATCGATCAGACCAACCATGCGGCTGTCGTGGGTGACAATGCCGTTGAGCAATTCGGTATCAACCGAATTACCTTCGGGGACATTGTGGATGTCATCGCGCGACACGGTCAGGATATCACTGACGGCGTCGACCAGAATGCCAACCCATTTGTCGCCAACACTCATCACCACCACAACGTGGTTCTTGGTGGGCGAAGTCGGGCCGTCGCCAAAGCGGGCGCGCAGGTCAAAGATCGGCACGATGGTGCCGCGCAGATTGATCACACCACGAACGAACTCACGGGTGTTGGGGAGCGGCGTAGCGCCATTCCAGGCGCGGATTTCGCGCACTGTGGTGATTTCCACCCCATAAGTCTGTTCGCCGATCGAGAAAGCGATCAACTGCAGGGAATTGTGAGCGGCGACGGCGGCCTTGTCGCCGATTTCGTCGCGCATACCAAGCGCTTCCATATTCTCTAGCCTTTCTGTCGCCTGTTCTGGACGACCTACACTTTTACAATCAGCCCTTAGGCTGCATTCTTATGCACTATCGTGGACTTTAGGCCCTGAACGTCAACAATCAGTGCAACATTGCCGTCACCCAGGATTGTGCCGCCGGCGACGCCTTCCACGCTCTGGAAGTTCTCTTCCAGAGATTTGATAACGACCTGCTGCTGACCAATGATGTCATCGACCACCAAAGCAACCTTGTGGCTGCCTTCAGCTTCGCACAGGACCACAAAGCGGTTCTCTTCGGGTGTATCGGAGACCAGCTCGAAGCGCTCGACCAGATCGATGACCTGAACGTATTCGCCCCGAACCTGCAGCACCTGACCACCGCTGGGCACGCGCTCAAAGCTGGCACGCGAGCACTGAATGGTTTCCACGATCGAGGACAGCGGCACCACATAAGGGCTGCCACCCACCCGCACCAGCATGACATCGAGCACAGCCAGCGTCAGCGGCAGGCGCAGCGTCATCCGCGTACCCTTGCCAGTCCAGCTGCGCACATGCACCGAACCACCGATCTTCTTGATATTGCTCAGCACCACGTCCATGCCGACGCCACGGCCGGACAGATCGCTGACTTCGCTGGCAGTGGAGAAGCCCGGGGCAAAGATCAACTGGTCGATCTGCTCCTCGGATGGATTGGAATCCGGCGCCACAATGCCCTTGTCGCGTGCAACCTGCAGCACGCGCTCACGATTAATGCCACCACCATCGTCCTCGACGATGATCAGAATATTGCCGCCAGCCTGCTCGGCTGACAACCGGATGGTGCCGATCTCGCTCTTGCCGTTGGCCGCGCGCTTTTCCGGGCTCTCAATGCCGTGGTCAGCCGAGTTGCGGATCATGTGGGTCAGCGGATCGCTGAGTTGCTCGATCACCGTCTTGTCGATTTCGGTGTTCTCACCGATCGTCTCGAGCTTGATCTTCTTTTCGGTCTTAGTGGCCAGCTCACGCACCAGGCGGGGCATGCGCGAGAACACCGATTTGACCGGCTGCGCGCGGATCGCCATCACCGAGTCCTGCAGACCACGCGTGGTCTGGGCCAGCACTTCGAGCCCGCGCACCAGTTCGGTGTAGCGCACGCGCAAATTCTCATCCATCTGCTGGGTCAGCATGGACTGGGTGATCACCAGTTCACCGACCATGTTCACCACACGGTCAACCTTGTCCAGATCAACGCGGATTGACTGCACGCCAACGCTGCGGCCGCTGCTTTCCTCGCCTTCGGCCGAGGCCGGGGCAGCAGGTGCAACGGGCTTTGGTGGCGGCGGCGCCTTGGCAACCGGTGTCGGCGCAATCGAGGCCGCCAGTTCGGCAAAGCTGAGAGCCGGTGGCTCCTCAAAACTGTCCTGAGCGGTCGCGGCCAGTGTCGGCTCTGGCGTCTCCTCCTGATCGAAATCAAGCAGGCCGGCGACTTCATCATCGGCAAGCGCAAGCAGATCATCGGCATCATTGGCCGGATCGGCCGCTTGTGCCGGCGCTTCTGCGTCTGGCAAACTGGCCTCTTCATCTTCGACATCCAGCATGACGCTGGCACCAAGCTGCGCCACCGAGATATCGCAATCGCCCTCGACGAACTCGAAGACCTCGCGGATCATGGCTTCGTTCAGCGTCGAAGAAACCAGCGTGATTTCCCAGCTGCAATAAACGGCAAACGGTTCGAAATCGGAAAGCGGTGGCACGTCGCCAAGAACAGCGCGCACGTGAAATTCGCCCAGCACAGCCAGTTCGCGGAACAGCAGCAGCGGATCATTGGCCCGTGCATAAAGCGCGCGATGCGGGGTGAACTTGATTTCCCAATGGCCCGATTCAATCTGCATCGGCGACGCATCAAAGGCGTCATCGGGCGCCACTTCGTCTGCAACGCCAGCAGTCGGTTCGGCTGCAATCGGCGTCTCGTCGAGCGCACTGGTCAGGTCGCTATCGAGCGCCATGGCCGTTTCGTCCGCCGAGTCTTCAGCGGCGTCATCGCCACCAAGATTGACCATCACGGGGGTGAAATCGAGGTCGAATTCCTCGACCATCTCGCCGCCGAGATCTTCGTCTTCGCCCTTGTCGCCACGCGCCAGGGCATCAAAACGGTTCTTTTCTTCCATGCCGTAGTCAGCCGCCAGGGCTTCCCCGGTCTGAGCTGCATTGACATGGTCAGCGATGATGTCATTGGCGCGGATGCACAGCACCACCACATCATCGGTCAGCTCAACCCGGCCATCGCGCACATAATCGAGCAGGGTTTCATAGGCATGGGCAAAGCCCACCAGCGCCGAGAAGCCGAATGCCCCGGCACCGCCCTTGATCGAGTGGATGGCACGGAACACCGCATTGAGCCGGTCCGCATCGCGTTCGCCCGCCTCGATCGCAGCAAATTGCTCTTCCAGCTCGTTGAGGAGCTCGGAGCATTCGTCGAAATAGGTGGCTTTGAAGTCGTCGAGATCGCTCATACGGGAAAGTCCAACCGTTCTGGGCTTGCTGTTAGTGCACCACGCGGTGAATGACGGAGATCAGCTTTTCAGGATCGAATGGTTTGACGATCCAGCCGGTCCCTCCGGCTGCCTTGCCCTGATCACGCTTGTCCTGCGACGTTTCCGTCGTCAGGATCAGGATCGGCAAGCTCTGGTGATTACCGGTTGCCCGGACATTCTTGATGAACTCGATACCATCCATCACCGGCATGTTGATGTCGGTGATCACCACATCAACGGTTTCAGTCTTGAGTACATCAAGACCCTGCTGGCCATCTTCAGCTTGCAGGACCTCAAATCCCGCATTGCTCAAGGTATGGTGCAGCATGGCGAGGATAGTCCTCGAATCGTCCACGGTTAGAACCCGCAAAGTCGTCATCCTCTCATCATTTCCGAAAACTGAGCGCCAAGGCCCAGACGCTCAATTGCGCTGGTCATGGCCGCGCTCGGCTGTTCAATAGCGAACTCGAAATGGTTTCTCCGGGCCGTCTCAGCCGCGCTGATCAGCATGAACAGCGCGTTTGTGCTGACACGCTCAACCGCGCTCGCTGCGATCGTCACCGGGCCCGTTTCGATGGCGTCAAGGAGCCCGTCCCTGATGCCGTCAAGCGAATCAAGGTCGATGACCGCTGGCAATGCGATGGTGTTATCGGCCTTAGTGCTCATGTCTTACGTGTGCCCCGGGAGGTTTCTCCAAGCCTCAGTTTCCACTCGAACGGTTTAAGAAGTGCTAAAATTGCCCAGCCGGGGTGCGCTCAACCCACGCAATATGGTCATTTTGACAATAAAGTTCCGCTGCGGGAGATTTCATTCTCCTCTGGCGCGCTGACTTCTTAACCTGCTGTTTCACTTGCCTTGATCCTCGGCTGAGGGGTAACGCAGGGGCACGAGACGAGAACGGACCCACCATGACCAATCCAATCGCCCTCACTGGCCTGGCGCGCGAACTTGCCCAGCGCGCCGACTCCGGCAAGCCGATTCGCGTGGGGGTTATCGGGTCCGGCGAAATGGGGACCGACCTGGTCACCCAGATGTCGCTGATGCAGGGCATCGAGATGGCGGCCATTGCCACCCGCCGCCCGCACACCGCGCTGGATGCCATGACCATTGCCTATGGCGAGGATTCAAAAGGCCGCGTGGCGGACTCGCCCAGCCAGGCCACTGCCGCCATCGAAGCGGGCAAGATCGCCATCACCTCAGCCGAAACTCTGGTCACCACGCCCAACATTGATGTTGTCATCGACGCCACGGGCAAGCCCGGCGTGGCTGCCGACTACGATTTGCTGGCCATGGAACACGGCAAGCATCTGGTGATGATGAATGTCGAAGCCGATGTCACCATCGGCCCCTATCTCAAGGCACAGGCCGATCGGCTTGGTGTTGTCTATTCGGTCGGCGCGGGTGATGAACCCAGCTCCTGCATGGAACTGATTGAATTTGTTAGCGCTTTGGGTCTGCCCATCGTCGCCGCCGGCAAGGGCAAGAACAACCCGCTCAAGCATGATGCGGTACCCGATGACTACCGCGCCGAGGCGACGCGCCGGAACATGAACCCGCGCATGCTGGTCGAGTTTGTCGATGGCTCCAAGACCATGGTCGAGATGGCCGCCATCGCCAATGCCACCGGGCTGGTGCCCGACGTACCGGGCATGCACGGCCCCAGAACAGACCGCGACGACATGGCCAAGGTGTTGATTCCAAAGGCAGATGGCGGAATTCTCAACAAGAGCGGCGTGGTCGATTTTACCGTCGGCAAGGGCGTCGCGCCGGGCGTGTTCGTGATCGTCAAGGCGGAGCATCCGCGGATCATCGAGCGGATGGATGATCTCCATATCGGGCACGGGCCATACTATGCCTTCTTCCGGCCCTATCATCTGACCAGCCTGGAAGTGCCGCTGACCTGCGCCCGCATCATGCTGCATGGCAAGCCCGACATGGTGCCGCTGCCCAGCCCGGTTGCCGAGGTCTGCGCGGTCGCCAAGCGCGACCTCAAGGCAGGCGAAACCTTTGATGCCATTGGGGAAACCTGCTATCGCAGCTACACCATGACCATCACCGACAGCCGCGCTGCCAGGGCCGTTCCGGTCGGTTTGCTCGAGGGCGGCAAGGTCACTGCGGCGGTCAAAAAGGGCGAGTTGCTGACCCAGTTCAACAGCCAGCCGGACACCTCCACGCGGCTGTTTGCGCTGCGCCAGGCGCAGGATGCCATGCTCGGATTGATGTAGCATCAGGGCCGAACTGGTGCACACACTGTGCGCATCGAACGGCACATGCCTTGATTTTCCGTTCCGCCACCGCTAAATCCTGACTAAATTAATCAGGATACAAGCCATGGATGTGACCTCTGATCCGCGCGCACCCCAGCGCGTTCGCCACGAAACCCGTATGCGCCTGCTCGAAGTGACCGGCGTGACCGACATCACCCCCACAATGCGCCGCATCAGTTTCAAGGGTGACATGACCGGCTTTGCCGCGCCCGGCCATGCCGACCACATCAAGGCGTTCTTCTTTCCCGAGGGCGTTGAACCCAAGATCGTGCCGATCGGCCCGCGCGGTGCCGAATTCGCCGAGGGCGAGCGCCCCGAAATGCGCGACTACACCCCCCGCCAATATGATGTCGGTGCCGGCACCCTCGATATTGATTTCGTGCTGCATGGCGATGGCCCTGCCTCGAGTTGGGCCGCGCAGGTCAGTCCGGGCGACAAGCTGGTGATCGGGGGCCCGCGCGGTTCGCTGATCGTGCCGACCGCGTTTGACTGGTATCTGCTGGCGGGCGATGAAACCGCCATCCCCGCGCTGGCCCGTCGCATTGCCGAGCTACCCCAGGATGCCAGGGTGATCGCGGTGATCGAGGTGGACAACCCGGACGAACACCAGCCCTTCCCCGGCGCTGCCGATGTCAGCCTGAGCTATGTCTATCGCAACGGCGCCCCGGCGGGCAGCACCAGCCTGATCCTGGACCGCATCAAGGCCACCAGCTTCCCCGATGGGGTCGCCTATGCCTATGTCGCGGGCGAGGCCTCCATGAGCAAGGCGGTTCGTGCGCACCTGACCGACGACCGTGGCTTTGACCCTGAATATGTCAAGGCCGCGGGCTACTGGCTGCTGGGTACTGCCGACGCGCAGGAAGACCATTAGGTCTCACGCGCTTGCTCTGAGCCGTGCCGGCGTGAGATGAGGGAGGCCAATCCCCTCTGGACGCCGCTCGGCTCGATCGGCGTCACGCCCCACAAAAGGCCTGTCCCATGAGCTTGATCGCCACGCTTCTCGTCGCCCTGATTGCGCTGCTGCACATCTACATTCTCGTGCTCGAGATGTTTTTGTGGACCACGCCGCGCGCTGCCAAGGCATTTGGCCTCAAGCCCGATTTTGCGGTTCAGACCAAGACAATGGCGGCCAATCAGGGTCTCTATAACGGCTTCCTTGCCGCCGGGCTGATCTGGGGGCTGATTTATCCGCTGCCCGGCTTTGCCTGGCAGATCCAGATGTTCTTTCTGGCCTGCATTGCCATTGCCGGCATCTTTGGTGCCGCCACCGCCAGCCGGAAGATCCTGTTCATCCAGACCGTACCGGCGGTCATCGCCATGCTGGCGCTGATGTTCGCCTGACATCGCGTAACCGGGTGAAGCGGGCACCCCCTCCCGGCCTCCCCCATCAAGGGGGAGGTGGCGTTCGGTGGATGCGCAGAGATCGGGGCTAGGCCGCCTCTCTCCAGCAAGAGCCAGACAATCAGCCGGCAAAAGCCGCCAGCACGCGGACCCAGGAGCGGATGCCGCGGTGATAGCTGGCCAGATCGTATTTTTCATTGGGGCTGTGGATCGCATCGTCGATCTGGGCAAAACCGATCAGCAGCGTATCGAGCCCCAGAATGCGCTTGAAATCCCCGGCCACCGGGATTGAACCGCCCGAGCCGGTGATCACCGCAGGCTTGCCCCATTCACTGCTGAGCCCGTTCAGCGCCTGCTGCAAATGCGTGCCATCGCTGGGCACGGTGATGGCGGGCGCGCCGCCATGGCTGGTGAACCGGACCGAACAGTCGGCCGGGATCATCGCCTGCACATGGCTGCGGAAGGCGGCGCGGATCTTGTCGGGGTCCATGCCCGACACCAGCCGGAACGAAATCTTGGCGCTGGCCTTGGCCGGAATGACGGTCTTGAAACCATCGCCGGTATAGCCCCCGCTCATGCCGTTGATTTCGCAGGTCGGGCGCGCCCACAGCATTTCGAGCAGGCTGCGGTTCGCTTCCCCAGCGGGGATCGACAGCCCCGCTTCGCCCATATAGGCGGCCTCGTCAAAACCCAGCGACGCCCATTGCGCCTTGATCTCGGGGCTGACCTCGGCGACGTCGTCATAAAACCCTTCCAGCGTCACGCTGCCATCGGGCGCGCGCAGGCTGGCGATGATCTCGGCCAGCAACTGGTTGGGATTGCGTGCGGCATTGCCGAACATGCCCGAATGCAGATCCTTGTTGGCGCAGGTGATCTCGATCTCTTCGCCCACCATGCCGCGCAGCATGGTGGTGATCGAGGGGGTCTGGCGGTCCCACATATCGGTGTCGCAGACCAGCGCGATATCGGCAGCGCCCAATTGCGCCTTGTGGGCTTCCATGAAGGGCGGCAGGTTCTTGCCGCCGCTTTCTTCCTCGCCTTCGAGCATCAGCGAAATCTTGACCGGCAAACTGCCGGTCACCGCCTGCCAGGCGCGGCAGGCTTCGATGAAGGTCATCATCTGGCCTTTGTCATCGGAGGCGCCCCGCGCCACGATGATCTTGCGGCCCTGCGCATCGGTTTTCAGCACCGGCTCGAACGGATCGCTGTGCCACAGATTGAGCGGATCAACCGGCTGCACATCGTAGTGAGCATAAAACAGCACATGGGCGCCGGTCTGCTCGGGGCCCCTGGCCCAGACCACCGGATGCCCCTCGGTGGCGTGCGCGGCCGCATCAAAACCAATGGTCTTGAGCTCGCCGACAATCCAGTCGGCCGCCTGCTGGCATTCTGCCTTGAAGGCGGGATCGGTCGAGATCGATTTGATGCGCAGCAGCGCATAAAGCCGCTCAAGGCTGCTATCGAGCCCGGCATCGACATGGGCCAGAACGGCGTCGATCTGATCGGGTGTGACATGGTCGGTCATGGGGGCGATTCCTTTTTGCCGCTACCCTTGGCCAAGCCGCATGACGCTGTCCAGAGCCTGCATGCCTTAGGGCAGGGCAAGGCGGCAATTCATATTGTAACACTAATGGCACCATGCTTAGGTCAACCGCCCCATCGGGCGGAGGATACCGGCATGACACTGCGCACCGCGCGACCACGAACATCGGGTGATTTGATCGCCTCGATCGCCGGCCGCGTGCCCATGCGCAATCTGCATTCCCAGGTGCTCTGGCAGCTCGGCGTGGCCATTGTCGGCGGCGATTTTCCCGAGGGCAGCATTCTACCATCCGATGCCGAATTGCTGCAGCGCTTTGCCGTCTCGCGCACCGTGCTGCGCGAAGCGCTCAAAACGCTGGCCGCCAAGGGCATGATCGAGGCCCGCGCCCGCATCGGCACCCGCGTGCTGCCGCGCGCCCGCTGGAACCTGTTCGATTCCGATGTGCTGGCCTGGCATTTCGAGACCGGGCCGGATGAAGCCTTTTTGCGCAGCCTGGCCGAAATCCGCATCGGGGTGGAGCTGGAATCCGCCGCGCTGGCCGCGCTGCGCCGCACCGATGAGCAGGCGCAGGCGCTGATCGACTGCGCAAGGGCGATGGGCGAAACCACCACGCCCGAAGACTTTGCCCGCACCGATCTCGAATTCCACCGCACCGTCGCCCAGGCCTCGGCCAACCCCTTCATGGCCTCGATCAGCACGCTGGTCGAGCTGGCCCTGACCGCCGCCTTCACCATCAGTTCGCCCATCAAGGACCCCACGGCCATGGCCGCTACCGTCAAGGCCCATAGCCGCATCGCCCAAGCCATTCAGGCCGGCGACGCCGAAGAAGCACGCGTGGCGATGAAGGCGGTGATTTCAGAGGGGCTGGATCGGCAGATGAAGGCGCGGTGAGGGCGATGGCAATAAGCTTGCATCGCGATTCCTGCTGAAGACTGAGGACGCCAGTTCTCCTAGCGGTCGATTGAGACTTTGTATGCTACATCATCGACCCTGTAGACCCATCTGCCCACAGGGTCTGCGGAGTCCAGGTCGAATAGTGCGAGATTGTACCCGTCTGTTCCAAACGCACTCCTATAGATGATCCCGTCAAAGCCAAGACCCTTGAAGACTTCTGCGAGTACCTGGGTTGGCGCATAGTCGGCCCGATCTTCAGCGCGGCCAACCGGGCTTGAGAATGCCCGGTTCATATATGACCAAACAGCACGCTCCTTCGACGCACTGTCTGGCTCATCAAGATAGAGGGGCTCTTCCTGCTGGTGAATACAGTCAACAAGCCGCGAATCGGCCTTCGTCCTAAAGTTGGCAAGCGAGACACGCTCGCCTATGCCCGCACGTGTTTCCGAAATGGCTGTGTCTGGACCATTTGCGAGATATAGGCACGCAATTCCCTTTGGGTTCACTCGTCCTTCTTGCGCCCTATCGGCGAGAGGCTTCATACGTTCTGCAGGGAACGGAACTGGTCTTTCTGTTCCACTGTCAGAATCAGGTGCATAGTTGCATCCACGTTGCGCCCGCCAAAGCTCCGTGCCGGCTGGCATCAAGTTGACTCGTTTCTTGCTGCTCTCCGTGACTGCAGCTAGGAAGGCTTCTCCTCTATCAGTTCGCAAGAACCGACGTTTTTGGATAACGTCCGATGCAAATATCCAGTAGTCCCGCCATGATACGAACTCCGACATCGACCGCCCTCTCAAAAACTGGCCGCAGTAGTACGGTGCTTTGCCATGATCTGTGAAACATGGTGGAGCTGAGCGGGATCGAACCGCTGACCTCGTCATTGCGAACGACGCGCTCTCCCAACTGAGCTACAGCCCCACACAGGCAAGATGATAGAACCGCGCGGTTGTGCCCTGCAAGGGGATGGCCGGGAGTGTCACCCTGACGCCATTCCGCGTTGCAGCTGCGTTTCGATGCTAGACCAGCCCGTGTTCCACCAGGCTCTTGCCCGTCGCGATGCTGGACACGTCGGTGCCGATCAGGGGGCGGCCGAGGCGTTCGCTGCCGCGTTTGCCATCGACATGTTTGACGGTGCCCATTTCATGCATGTTGTCGCGCACATCGCGATCAAACAGCGCCACGATGCGTACCACCCAATTGGGCAGCTCGGCCGTGGGCACGCGGCGATCGGGAAAGGCTGGAACCAGCATCTTGCCCACTTCGGCCATCATATAGGTGCCCTCCGAGGCGATGCAGCGCTGCCCGCCCGCTGCCGGGTTGGTCATGGCATCAACCTGCAGGGCCGCCACATCGCGCACATCCACCATCGACATGGCCAGCTTGGGCACCGCAGGCAACTTGCCATCGAGCAGGCGCTGCACCAGCATTGAAGACGTGCCGGGATCCTCATCGAGCAGCGGCCCGAAAATCCCCGCCGGATTGATTACCGCCAGATCATCATGCCGACCGGCGGCCTCCATCATCTCCCAGGCGGCGCGCTCGGCCAGCGTCTTGGACTGGGCATAGGCGCCGATATGGGGACTGTCGACATTGCTCCAGTCGGCCTCGGTAAAGGCGCGGCTGGTATCGCTCTGGCCATACTGGATCGCGGCAATCGAGGAGGTCAGCACAATGCGCTCGACCTTGGCCGCCAGGGCCGCAGCAATGGCGCGGCGCGTGCCTTCGACGGCGGGGCGGATCAGCTCCTGCGGATCGCTGGGTGTGTTGAGCACGAAGGGCGAGGCGGTATGCTGCACATAGCGCACATCGACCATCGCCTCGGCCCAGCCATCATCGCTGAGCAGGTCTAGCGCCACCAATTCCAGCCGGGAGATATCGGCACCCGCCCTGGCCAGCGTGGCGCGGACCTTGTCGGCCTTGGCCAGCTTGCGCACACTGCCGCGAACGGTGTAGCCAGCATTGAGCAATTGGAGAGCGACATGGCCGCCCAGAAAGCCGGAAACCCCGGTGAGCAAAACGCGATCAGACATGTCAGTCTCCGTTATCAATTGAACGATAGATATGTTATTCGTTCAGTTCGTTCAAGTGGAGCGCCTTTATTTTGAGTGCCGCCGCCGATGCCAGAGCTGCCGAAAAACGCCGTCGCATCCTTGATGCAGCGCGTTTTCTGATGCTGCGCGATGGCCTGCGCGGCACCACCATGGAAGCCATTGCCCGCCAGGCCGGCATCGCCAAGGCCACGCTCTACGCCCAGTATCCCGACAAGGAAGCCGTGTTCGCCGGCATTCTCGATGAACTGACCGGGGCGCTGACCGAGGCCTTTGACGCCGGCATGGCCGGGCCGGGCCCGCTGCCCCGGCGCATCGGCGCCGCCATGGCCGGCAAATATGGCGTCATCGCCGCCATCGTTGAGGGCTCGCCCTTCGCCCAGGAACTGTTCAGCAGCCATGGCCGCATCTCGGACCGCCTGCGCGCGCTCGATACCAATACCAATGCGCAGATCGTCGATGCCCTGCGCGCGGCCGGGGTGGCCGAACCCACCGAGTTGAGCCGTGTGGTCCAGGCCGCCTGCTATGGCGTGGCGCAAAAGCTGATCGACGAAGCCGCCGTCCGCGCCGGCATTATGATGCTGTGCGAACGGCTGATTGCCCCCGAGATCGCCTAGACGTTCGCCCAGCCGCCGCTCTTTTCGCTGGCAAAGATCGCGTCGATCACCTTCATGCTGGCAATCGCATCCTCAATCCCCCAGGCCAGCGGCTTCTCGCCCAGCACGGCCAGCGCGAAGGCTTCGGCCTGCGCGGTATATTGATCGACCGCCGGCAGGATTTCGCGCCGCGCCAGCGAGCCATCAAGCGCCGCGGCAGTATCGACCGTGATCGCCGTTGGCGTATCGGCGGGCGCATTGAACGGGATGATGATCTCGAGCTTGCCCTTGGACCCGAACACCTGCACCCGCTGATGCGGCACGGTCTGGGTCGAGCAGGTGAAATTGAGCTGCCGCCCGCCGCCGAAATCGGCCATCACGCTGGCCAGCCGGTCGGTACCGAAATTGGCATCGCGCTCGATCAGCGACACCACGCGCGTCGGCTCGGCCTCGAACAGATAGCGCGCCGCGGTGATCGGATAGCAGCCAATATCCATGATGCCGCCACCGCCAATATCGGCCTTGTTGCGCACATTATTGGGGTCGGCGTTGAAATAGGTGAACACCGCATTGATCGAGCGGATATCACCCAGCTCGCCTGAGGCAATGATCGCGCGGGCGCGCTCCCACTGCGGATGGAACCGCACCATGAAGGCCTCGAGCACAATCCGGTCGGCCGGACACTCGCGCAGGGCTTCGGCATCGGCCGCGTTCAGCGCGATGGGCTTTTCGCACAGCACATGCTTGCCCGCCTTGGCCGCCGCCACCGTCATGGGCACATGCAGATGATTGGGCAGGCAATTGTAGATCGCGTCGATTTCCGGATCGGCGAACAGCTCCTCATAGGAGCCATAGGCCCTGGCAATGCCCAGCCTGTCGGCTGCCGCCTGCGCCTTGCCCAAATCGCGCGAGGCAATCGCCACCACCTCGGAATGCGCTGATTTCTGGATGCCGGGCGTGACCTTGGCCATGCCGATATTGGCCGTGGACAGAATGCCCCAACGCACTTTCTTGCCGCTCATATCTGTCTCCCTCGATTGGCCGCAGATGTAACGGTGGCCCAGGGATTTGGCTAGCCCGGCTGGCCGCCAATGGTCTGCACGGCCTTGGCCCCCGAAGCGATGCCTTCGGCCATTGCCGAGGCTTCATCTTCGCCATCGAGCAGCGCCGCCAGAAAGCCCGCCGCAAACGCATCGCCCGCCCCGGTGGAATCCACCACGGTGACGCTGGGCGCGGGCAGTTCGACGCGCAGACCGGCCTGCCCGCCCAGCGCCGCACCATCCCGTCCACGCTTGATCACGACATTCCCATAGTGGGCGCCCAGCGCCACCATCTGCGCCTGATAATCATCCAGCCCGGTCAGCAGGGCCGCCTCATCGGCATTGGCAAACAGCCAGTCAGCCCCGTTCGTCCAGTCCAGAAACTGATCAGCGCCAACCTCTGCCAGAAACCCCACCGAAGCGGGATCAATCGCGATAGCAATGTCGCGATCCTTGGCGGCGGCAAACAGCGACTGCACCGCCGCACGCGGGCCGGGCGCAAAAAAGCTGTAGCCCGACACCATGATCATGCTGACCTCGTCGAGCAGGCTGTCGGGCAGATCATCGGCGCTCAGATTGAGATTGGCGCCCCGGTCGGTCAGGAAGCTGCGCTCGCCATCGGTATCGACAATGGTCACCAGCACGCCCGAGGGTTGCTCGGCGTCACCGGCCAGTACCGGCACCACGCTGAGCCCGCGGAAATAGTTCTCATACATGGCCCGGTCGGACTGCCCGACCCGCGCGGCAAACACCACATCGGCCGCCATGGCACCCAGCCAGACCGCCTGATTGGCGCCCGACCCACCGGGCCGGCTGCGCACGGTGGCGCGCCGGTCACTGCCTTTGACCATAGGGCCTTCGGGGACCACGATGACATCGGTCATCACATCCCCGACGACCAGAATTTTGCCGCTCATGCCGCGTCTGCTGCCAGGGCCACCGCAATCCTGGCAGCAACCTTGGCGTTGTTTTCCACCAGCGCAATATTGGCGACCAGCGACTTGCCATCGGTCAATTCAAAGATGCGCTTGAGCAGGAATGGCGTCAGATCCTTGCGCGAGACGCCTTCGGCTTCAGCGCCCGCAATGGCTTCGGCAATCCGCGCCTCAATGGCAGCGGGCTCAAGCGCATCGGCTTCGGGGATCGGATTGGCGACCAGCACGCCGCCCATGCCCAGCGCCACCTGATGGGCAATCACCTTGGCAATATCGGCGGCATCGTCAAACCGGTGATCGACCTTGTGGCCGCTCTGACGCGCCCAGAAGGCGGGGAATTCATCGGTGCCATAACCCAGCACCGGCACGCCATTGCTCTCAAGCACTTCAAGCGTCTTGGCGATATCCAGGATCGACTTGGCACCGGCACAGACCACCGCCACTGGCGTGCGGCTGAGCTCCTGCAAATCGGCCGAAATATCGAAGGTTTCTTCGGCACCGCGATGCACGCCGCCAATACCGCCCGTGGCAAACACCTTGATGCCCGCCAGCGCGGCAATCTGCATGGTGGTGGCAACAGTGGTGCCGGCAATGGCGCCCTTGACCAGCAGCGCGCTGACATCGCGCCGGCTTGCCTTGGCAGCCTTGCCGCCTTCAAGCGCCAGCCGCTCCAGATCATCGCCCGACACCCCGACACAGAACTTGGAATCCATGATGGCAATGGTTGCCGGGATGGCGCCGTTCTGGCGGATCACCGCCTCGACATTCTTGGCCATCTCCAGATTTTGCGGATAAGGCATGCCATGGGTGATGATGGTGGATTCCAGCGCCACCACGGGCTGACCGTCGGCCAATGCCTGTGCAACTTCAGGGGTGATCGAAAGATAGGCCTTGGCGGTCATATAATTGCTTTTCACTGCTATGGTCATGCAGGCCCGCGGGCCTTTGTCGGCGCGGGTTTTGCGCCCTGATGCGGCAAAGCGTCAACCCCTACCAGACCATGGCGGTAAATCCCTTGTCCACCGGGGCATTTCAATTTACGCTTTGGCTTACCTCGAACCGAGAAAGGGCACTTCGCTGAACACCTTCATCGTTGATCTTGCCATGGCCGCAGATCGATATGCGCCCCCCACCGGGCCCCGTTCAGTCGAGTTGTCCAGCGCTTCCGAGCGCTCCTTTTCTGCACCGCAGAGTGATTTTGCGCCCCATCAGCCGGGCCTTGAAAGATAAGCCCTGGCTTTTCGAGCCTGTCTGCCCCGGTGGGGTGGACCAACGCCCAGCCGCACGCCTGTGCCGCACACCCAAAACCAAAAAGACCAAAACGACCCCAACAGGAGCTCCCGTCCAGATGAACAAGTCGCTCGCACTTGCCCTCGGCGCCCTCATGGTCGCCAGCCCCGCGCTGGCCCAGGAAGAAGCCGTCCTCAACGTTTACAACTGGTCCGACTATATCGCCGAAGACACCATCGCCAATTTCGAGGCGGAGACCGGCATCAAGGTCAATTACGACGTCTACGACAACAATGAAGTCGTCGAAGCCAAGCTGCTGGCCGGCAATTCGGGCTATGACATCGTGGTCCCCTCCGGCTTCTTCCTGGAGCGCCAGGTGCAGGCGGGCCTGTATCAGGAACTCGACAAGTCCAAGCTGACCAATCTGGGCAATATGGACCCCGGCGTGATGGAGCGCACCGCCGCCCATGACCCCGACAATGCCCACTCCATCGACTATATGTGGGGCACCACCGGCATTGGCTACAATGTTGGCAAGGTTACCGAAGCGCTGGGCGCCGATCAGCCCATCGACACCTGGGATATCGTGTTCAAGCCCGAACTGGCCGCCAAGCTGGCCGATTGCGGCATTGCCATGCTCGACGCACCCAATGAGATCTTTGCCGCGGCACTGAACTATCTGGGCATCGACCCCAATTCGGAAAGTGCTGACGATCTGGCCAAGGCCGAAGAGCTGGTGCAGGGCGTGCGCCCCTATGTCCGCTACTTCCACTCCTCGCAGTACATTGACGATCTGGGCAATGGCGAAATCTGCCTGGCCGTGGGCTATTCCGGCGACGTGTTCATCGCCCGCGATGCCGCTGCCGAAGCTGCCCAGGGCGTTGAAGTGGCCTACTTCATTCCCAAGGAAGGCGCGCTGCAGTGGTTCGACCTGTTCGCCATTCCCGGTGACGCACCACACCCCGACAACGCCCACAAGTTCATCGACTACATGATGAAAGCCGAAGTGGCCGCAGCCAACACCAACTACGTGTTCTATGCCTCGGGCAATGCGGCCGCTGTCGAGTTCATTGATGACGAGATCAAGAACGATCCGGCGATCTACCCACCTGCCGATGTCGCCGCCAAGCTCTACCCGCGCAAGGCCACCTCGCCTGAATTCAGCGAGTTGATGACCCGCTCCTGGACCCGCATCAAGACCGGTCTGTAAGCGCTCACTGCAAACGGGGCGAAGCCACAACTTCGCCCCGCTTCCACCACCAGGACTGACATGGCCAAAAAGCCCGAAATCGCCGCTGATACCCGCCCCTGGCGCAAAAGCGATGCCAAACCCTTCGTCCGCATCGCCAATGTCACCAAGCGGTTTGGCGACGTGTTCGCCGTGTCCGACGTCTCGCTCGATATCTATAAGGGCGAACTGTTCTGCCTGCTGGGCGGATCGGGCTCGGGCAAATCGACCCTGCTGCGCATGCTGGCCGGCTTTGAAGAACCCAGCGCCGGCACCATCGAAATCGACGGTCAGGACATGTCTCATGTCCCGCCCTATAACCGCCCCGTAAACATGATGTTCCAGTCCTATGCGCTGTTCCCGCATATGAATGTCGAGCAGAATATTGCCTATGGCCTCAAGCGCGATGGCCTGCCCCGCGCCGAAATCAATGACCGCGTCGCTGAACTGCTCAGCCTGGTCAAGCTGGCTGATTATGGTCGGCGCAAACCGCACCAGCTGTCCGGCGGCCAGCGCCAGCGCGTGGCGCTGGCCCGTTCGCTGGCCAAGCGCCCCAAACTGCTGCTGCTCGATGAACCCCTTGGCGCGCTCGACAAGAAGCTGCGCGAGGAAACCCAGTTCGAACTGGTCAAGATCCAGGAGACACTTGGCGTTACCTTCATCGTGGTGACCCATGATCAGGAAGAGGCGATGAGCCTGGCCACCCGCATCGGGGTGATGAACCAGGGCGAAATCGCCATGATCGGTGAGCCCACCGACATCTACGAATTCCCCAACTCCAAATTCGTGGCCGGCTTTATCGGCTCGGTCAATCTGGTTGACGGCGTGGTTACCGAGGATGAGGACGCCTATATCCGCATCCGCTCCGAAGAACTGGGCTGCGATATCTATGTCGGCCACGGCGTGGAATGCGCCCCCGACCAGCGCCTGAGTTGGGCCATTCGCCCCGAAAAACTGATGCTCAGCCGCGAAAAACCCGACAACGCCCATGGCGCCAATGTCACCCAGGGCGTGGTCGAGGATATTGGCTATCTCGGCGATGTCAGCGTCTATCGCGTGGTGCTGCAGAGCGGCAAACGCCTGCGCGTGACCCAGACCAACACCACCCGATCCAACCCCGACGCCATCTCCTGGGATGAGCAGGTCTATGTGACCTGGGGCGACAGTTCTGGTTCGGTGCTGACGGTATGAGCAGCTTTGAGGGCGATACACCGCTGCCCAAGCGCCGTGTCTGGTCCGGTGTTGAACGCACGCTGGCGGCCATGGGCCTGTCCGGCCGGGCGCTTGTGATTTTTGCCCCCGCCATCTGGCTGACACTGTTCTTTCTGGTGCCGCTGGCGGTGGTGTTCGGCATTTCGCTGACCGTCAAGCAGTTCGGGCGCCCACCCTATTCGCCGCTGCTGACTAATGAAGACGGCACGCTGCAGCTGACGCTGCACCTGAACAACTATCTCTATTTGTTCACTGACGCGCTCTATGTCGCGGCCTATCTCAGCTCGATCAAAATCGCGCTGATCTCCACCATCATCGCCCTGCTCATTGGCTATCCGATGGCCTATACGGTGGCGCGCGCCCCCGATCAGTGGCGCAATATCCTGCTCATGCTGGTTATCCTGCCATTCTGGACCTCGTTCCTGCTGCGGGTCTATGCGCTCAGCGGCTTCATGCGCGGCAATGGTGTCATCAACCAGTTTCTGGGCCTGTTTGGCATCGAGCCGTTGGTGATGATGCAGACCGATTTCGCTGTATATGTCGGCATCGTCTATACCTATCTGCCTTTCATGATCCTGCCGCTCTACACCAATCTGGTGAAGCTGGACGGCGCCCTGCTCGAGGCATCCGCCGATCTGGGCGCCAGGCCCTGGCGCACCTTCCTCTCGATCACCCTGCCGCTCTCCATACCCGGCATAATTGCCGGCTCCATGCTGGTCTTCATTCCCGCCATCGGCGAATTCGTCATTCCCTCCCTGCTCGGCGGGCCCGGCACGCTGATGATCGGGCGCGTCCTGTGGGACGAGTTCTTCGCCAATTCCAACTGGCCGCGCGCGGCTGCCGTGGCGATCGCCATGCTGGTGGTTGTCGTGATCCCGATCATGCTGTTGCAGCGGGCACAGGACAGCACGCTGGACAAGGAAAGGGCCAATTGATGCGCCGCAACGGCCTGCTCCTCACCGCTACCGTATTGGGCTTTGCCTTCCTGTACGCGCCGATCATGTCGCTGGTGATCTTCTCGTTCAACGAGAACCGGTTGGTGACCGTGTGGTCGGGCTTTTCGACCAAATGGTACGCCGAGGTCTTCGCCGATCCACAGCTGATCGACGCCGCCTGGCTCTCCATTCAGGTGGCCTTCACCGCTGCCACCATTGCGCTGGTGCTGGGCACGCTGTGTGCCGTTGCGCTGGTCCGCTTCCGCCGTTTCCGCGGGCGCACCGCCCTGGCGGCCACCGTCTCGGCCCCGCTGGTGATGCCCGACGTGATCACCGGCCTGGCGCTACTGTTGCTTTTTGTGGCCATGGAAAGCGCCATTGGCTGGCCTGCCGGGCGCGGCCTGATGACCATCATCATCGCCCATTCGGTATTCTGCATGGCCTATGTGGTCGTCGTGGTGCAGTCGCGCCTCTCCGATCTCGATCTCAGCCTGGAAGAAGCTGCCATGGATCTGGGCGCCACCCCGGTCCGGGTATTCTTTGACATCACCCTGCCCATCATCGCCCCGGCGCTAATTTCGGGCTGGCTGCTGGCCTTTACACTCTCGCTTGATGATCTGGTGATCGCCAGCTTCGTATCGGGCCCCGGCTCTTCCACCCTGCCAATGGTGATCTTCTCCAAGGTCAAGCTGGGGGTGTCGCCCGACGTCAACGCACTGGCCACCATCATTATCGGTCTGGTGGCGCTGGGCGTGTTCGCCGCAACCCTGGTGCAATTGCGCAGTCGTCCCAAAAAGTCGCCGCTCTAGACAGACGCGAAAAATCGGCGCACCATCCCCTCATGTTCAACGAACGAATAGGAGGTGATCCAGTGTCTTTTGAGGTTGTGGTTCTCGAAGCAGGTCTTGGATATTTGGTAGCGAGCGGGAGTGATCTCGACTAGCACCCATCTCCTCGGCACTCGAGGCCGTTAAGCTCGGAAAGGGCCGTCCGCAAGGGCGGCCCTTTTTCGCATCGGCGCGCCTGCCCCGACGTGCACCCTTGACGCGAGCGCCCAAGCCATTGATACCGCTGGCGAGATTTCTGGAGTTTGCACAATGTCCGCGGCCAATTTTGTCCTGACCCTGTCCTGCGCCGATCGCCCCGGCATCGTCGCCGCGGTTACCACCGAGCTGGCCGCGCTGAGCGCCAATATCGCTGAATCCAACCAGTTCTGGGATCGCGAAACCGGCCGCTTTTTCATGCGCCTGGCCTTTACCGCGCCCCAGGGCGTGGGCCGCGACGCCATTGAACGCGCGCTCAAGGCGCCGATTGAACGGTTTTCCATGAAGACCAGCCTGGTGGGCGAAAGCCAGCGCAAGCGTATCGTCATTCTGGTCTCCAAATTTGACCACACTCTGCTCCATCTGCTCTACCAGATTCGCGTGGGCTGGCTCGATGCGGACGTCGCCGCGATCATTTCCAACCACCCCGATGCGCGCAAGATCGCCGAGGACGCCGGCATCCCCTATCACCTGCTGCCTGTGACCAAGGACACCAAGGCCGCCCAGGAGGCGCAGGTGCTCGAGATCATCCAGAAGGCCGGGGCCGATCTGGTGGTGCTGGCGCGCTATATGCAGGTGCTCTCCAATGACCTGTCGACCCGGCTGTTCGGGCAGGTCATCAACATCCATCATTCGTTCCTGCCCAGCTTCAAGGGCGCCAAGCCCTATCACCAGGCCCATGAGCGCGGCGTCAAGATCATCGGCGCCACCGCGCATTATGTGACCCCCGATCTCGATGAAGGCCCGATCATCGAGCAGGAAACCGCTCGCGTCACCCACGCCATGAGTGCCGAGGATCTGGTGGCCGCCGGTCGCGACATCGAAAGCCGCGTGCTGGCCCGCGCCGTCAAGCTGCACCTGGAAAACCGGGTCATGCTCAACGGCAAGAAGACCGTCGTCTTCGGCTAGCGCGCGACAGCCAACTATTCAGGATATTGGTAATGCCCACAGATGATATGACGTTGATCGGCCTTGGTCTGGCCGGGCTGTTCGTCGTCTGGCTGGCATTCTCGCTGCTCAAGAAGGTCGTGGGTCTGGCGGTGTTGGCCGCCCTGATCATTGGCGGCTTCGTGCTCTGGAGTAATCCGGAGATGCGCCGCGCCATGCTCGACGGCCTCGCTGGTCTGGTGGGCTAGTTTGATCTCGGATGCAGACAGAAAGGATAACGCCATGTCGGCATCGTCCTACATCATCTGCGCCACACCGCGCTCGGGCAGCACCATGCTGTGTGATTTGCTGACCGCAACACACGTCGCCGGTCGCCCCGCATCATATTATCGCGCTCAGGACATCACCTATTGGGCTGACCAGATGCAGGTGCCTGCTGGCCTGCCGGACGGCCCCGCATTTGAGCGCGCCTATCTCGAGGCCCTCAAGCGTTACGCCAGCAATGGCACGGGCACTTTTGGCCTGCGCCTAATGTATGGGTCTCTGGCCGAACTCCTGTCCCGGCTCGCGCTGATTTACCCCGATCAATCCCGTGATCGAGGCCTGCTTGAAGCCGCCTTGGGGTCGGTAACCTATCTGCACCTGTCACGCGGCGACAAACTGGCTCAGGCCATCTCCCGGCTCAAGGCCGAGCAGAGCGGGCTGTGGCACCGCGCCGCCGATGGCAGTGTGCGCGAGGGCAGCGACACGCCCGGACAGCCAGTTTATGACTTTGCGGCACTGCAAGGCTTCATCGCTGCGGCTCAGGCCGATGACCATGCCTGGAACAATTGGTTTGCCAGACATGGCATTACCCCGCATGCCATCACCTATGAGAAACTGGCGGCCGATCCCAAAACGGCGCTGCGCGGCGTGCTCAATGCACTCGGACGCAACCCGGCTTTGGCCGATCAGTTAAAGCCCCAGACCGCCCGCCTGGCCGACGGCATCAGCGCCGAATGGGCCGCATGCTTTGCGCACGACAGCGCCAAAACCTAAACCGGCAAATCCTCAAGCCGCAGGGAATCGGCCAGTGTGGTGCTGTCGAGCACGGCGCGAGTGGCCAGTGTCACGCGCTCGAAGACGTGGCGGATTTCGCAGGCACCCTCGTCCTGGCAATCGGCGCATTTCTTGTAGGCAATCTTGGACAGACAGGGCAGCGGCGCGATGGGCCCGTCGATCAGGCGCAGCACTTCGCCGAACATGATCTCCTCGGGCGCCTTGATCAGTTCATACCCCCCCGAGCGGCCCCGCCGGCTGGCGACGAACCCGGCCCGCTTGAGTTCAAGCAGGATCTGTTCGAGGAATTTCTTGGGGATCGACTGCGCCTTGGAAATCTCGCCAATCATCATGGTCTCACCACGATCCACGCGTGCCAGCGATACCAGCGCCCGCAGCGCGTATTTGGCCTTTTGCGAAATCATCTAACCAAACTACTCCTTGCGCCCTGACGCGGCGCACCCCTCCAGCTTGCGCCAAAATACAGCGCCAGCCAACATTGCCCGCCCGCAAGCTGTCAGCTCTTGGGCTCGGGCTGCACCTCTGGCGCCACCCCGTCTTCAGCGGTATCGGCATCCTCACTTGCGGGTGCCGGGCCGCCTTCGCTGACCTCATCGGCCTTCTGCTCATCCAGTTCCGCTGCCGCGTCCGCGCCGACCTCGTCCACCGTGACTTCGGCAGCATCGTCCTGGGACGCTGGTGTGTCGGCTTGCTCGGCCGGGGGCGCCAGCTCGATGACATCATCGACAACAACAGCTTCGAGCACGGGGATTTCGCCTTCAGGCTCAGTCTCGGTCGTCCGTTCTGCTGTTTCAGGCGTTTCCCTCTCATCGGTGGTGGCGACGGCAGAAGCCACCGCGGCAGGTGTCGTGGCCGCCTTCGCCAGCAGATTATCGACCGGCGCCAGCTTGGGCTCGACAACCACCGCCTCGGCCACAACCGGCGCGACACGCTCGCCGCGCAGCCAGGCCAGCATGCCCATGCCGATTTCGTGCTCGCCCATGATCACCACATCCGCGCCCAGGCTGCGCAGATGCTCTTCTTCTTCAGCTGAATGCGCCCGCGCAATAATGCGGATCGAGGGGCTGAGCTTGCGCCCCACTTCGCACACCGTACCGGCTTCAAAGCCGTCTGGAATGGCGATCAGCAGGCATTCCGCCGCCGCCAGATTGGCCAGCTCGAGCACCTGTTCGCTGGCGGCATTGCCCAGCACGGTTTCAATGCCCATTTCGCGCGCCACCGCCACGAAATGGTCGGTGTCTTCGATCAGCACCAGCGGCGCGCCAGCGCTATGCAGGCTCTCGCCCACCACCTTGCCCACGCGACCAAAGCCCACCAGGACGGTGTGGCCGGTCTTTTGCGATGGCTCGATGACATCTTCTTCGACCAGTTCGAGCACATCGGCCTCGGTGACCTCTTCGCTGGCAACCGCTTCGGTGGGCTCGACACTATCAGGTTCAATCCGCTCGCCATTGCGCTCGGCGCGCGCGGCCTTGCGGCGCGCCGACTTGGCTTCCAGCTTTGGCTTGGCCAGATCAATGGCCCAGAACACCACCGGGTTGAGCACGATGGAAATCAGCGCACCGGCCAGGATCAGATCCTGTCCCTCGCGCGGCAGAATGGCGAGCGCCACGCCCATGCTGGCCAGAATGAACGAGAATTCACCGATCTGCGCCAGCGACGCCGAAATGGTCAGCGCGGTGGCGATGGGCCGCTTGAACAGCAGCACAATGCCGAACGCCGCGGCAGACTTGCCGATAATGATGATGAACACCGTGGCCAGCACCGGCAGGGGGTTGGTGATGATGATCATGGGATCGAACAGCATGCCGACCGACACAAAGAACAGCACGGCAAAAGCGTCGCGCAGCGGCAGGGTTTCCTGCGCCGCACGATGAGACAATTCGCTTTCCGACAGGATCATCCCTGCAAAGAAGGCACCCAGCGCCAGCGAGACGCCAAACAGCAGTGCCGAACCCAGCGCCACGCCCAGCGCAATGGCCAGCACCGCCAGACGGAACAGTTCGCGGCTGCCGGTGTGTGCGGTGCCATGCAGCGCCCATGGAATGATCCGGCGTCCGACAATGAGCATGAAGCCGACAAAGGCCGCGACCTTGACCAGGGTCAGGCTGAGTACGCCCCAGATACCCAGCTCAATCCCGGCCATGCGGCTGACAAAGGACACGAATGGATCATGCACGCCACTGTCATTGCCGCCCAGGCTGGCAATGGCGGGCACCAGAACCAGCGCCAGCACCATGGCCAGATCTTCCACGATCAGCCAGCCCACCGCGATGCGACCGCGTTCGGTCTCGATCAGGCGACGATCCTGCAATGCCTTGAGCAACACCACGGTCGAAGCGACCGACAGCGCCAGACCGAACAGAATGCCGGCCCCCACGCCCCAACCCAGGATCAGCGCCAGACCCAGCCCCAGCAGGGTCGCCAGCGCGATTTGTGCCAGCGCACCCGGAATGGCCAGAGCGCGCACGCTCATCAGATCCTTGAGCGAGAAATGCAGGCCCACACCAAACATCAGCAGGATGACACCCAGCTCGGCCAGCTCGGCGCCGAGCGCCTGATCGGCGACAAATCCGGGTGTGTAGGGACCCGCCAGCACGCCTGCGAACAGATAGCCCACCAATGGTGGCATCTTGAGCCGATGCGCAATCATGCCGAAGATATAGGCCAGCACCAGACCCGCGACGATCGTAGTGATCAGGGGGGTGTCGTGGTGCATCTTGTCTCCTGCGTGCGTTGAAAAAGCGTTGCCGCTAAATCTCTAGTGATAAAATGGAGTATCCGTTCCCCATGCGCAAGCGGCACGGCGGACCGAAAGTTAAGCAATTCGACTGACTTGGCCGCACAAGCGGTCAAGATTGCGGCGATCTGGCAAGATTGTCTTTGTTCTGCGCCCGCACTGGTCCAAGCTGAGTTGGTCGGGCCTGCATCCTCAAGCCAACTATTTGGCCGGCTCGATGAACCAGATCGTTGGTGCCGCGTTTGACACCCGACCATAAAGGATGCGCCGTGCGTTTATCTCTGGGATGCGAAGTCGGCTATGACGTGCTCGAGACAGCTACGCTGATCTTCAATATTGAAGCCATGCGCGGCGGGCGCCAGCAGGTGCTCAACGAACAATTGGTGATCTCGCCCAATGTCACGGCCGATGAAAAGACCGCCCATGAAAGCGGCAATCGCTATCTGCGGCTGACCGCACCGCCCGGCTATCTGCATGTTCGCTATACTGCCGAGATCGAGCTCGATCCGCTGCACCGCGCACCGGCCTTTATCGGTGAGGTACCAGTGGCCACGCTGCCGCTCGAAACCCTGCCCTTCCTCAATCCGTCACGCTATTGCCCCTCGGACCAACTGGCCCGGTTCGCCGTCCGCGAATTCGGCAATATCGCGCCTGGCTTTGGCCGCGTGGTGGAAATCTGCAACTGGATCAATGCCGAAGTCGATTACCAGTTTGGCACCAGCGACAGCGCCACCACCGCCGCCGGCACGTTCTCGACGCGCGCTGGCGTGTGCCGCGATTTCGCCCATCTCGGCATTACCTTCTGCCGCGCCCTGGGCATCCCGGCGCGGTTTGTCAGCTGCTACGCCTGGCAGCTCGAACCGCAGGATTTTCACGCGGTGTTTGAAGCCTATCTGGGCGACCGTTGGTATCTGTTCGACCCAACGCGGATGGCCACGCTTGACGGCATGGTGCGCATAGCCTGTGGCCGTGACGCCGCCGACACCGCCTTTGCCACCATCTTTGGCGCGGTCAATCCGCAGAACGTTTATGTCTGGGCCAATGCACTGGACCAGAACACCAGCGCCGAATGGACCACCGACGCGGTCAGCACGCAGGATTAGGAAACCACGGTGATCTTTTCGGCGGCGCGGGTGATGCCGGTATAGAGCCAGCGCGCCCGCTCTTCGCGGAACACAAAGCTCTCATCGAACAGATAGACGCTGTCCCACTGGCTACCCTGCGCCTTGTGCACGGTCAGGCAATAGCCAAAGGTGAACTCGTCGAACTGCCGCCGTTCGGGCCAGCTCATCGCATCCTCTTCGCCCGAAAAGAACGCCTTGTGCGTAAGCACCTTGGCCTCGCCCTTGCCCTCATCGGCCCCCAGCAGCAGGCTCCATTTGCCATTGGTGCGCCGCGTCGCTTCGGTGACAATCCAGATCTGCCCGTTGAGCAGCTTCTTGCGGGCATTATTGCGCAGGCAGACCATGCGATCGCCCAGCACGGGCTCGTGGAAGGGCAGCCCCTTCAGTTCGCGTAACCGGTCGTTGTATTGCAGCCGCGTCTTGTTGCGGCCCACCAGCACCTGATCGGCTTCCAGCACGGCATCGCGGTCGACATTTTCGCGCCCCACCACGATGGACTCGCCATAGCTGCCGCGCTCAAGAAACCCGCCTTCACGCACCTGCATGGACAGATGAATGATCGGATTGTCCGCCGCTTGGCGATGGATTTCGGTGAGCATCACATCAGGCTCGTCAGCAGTGAAAAAGCCTGCGCCCTGTACCGGCGGCAGCTGGAACGGATCGCCCAGCACCAAAATCTTGACCCCGAAGCTGAGCAGATCCTTACCCAATTGCTCGTCGACCATCGAGACCTCGTCGATCACGATCAGGTCGGCATCGGCTGCCGGGCTTTCATCATCGAGCACGAAGCGCGGCTCGCCCTCCTTCTCGCTGACCAGCGTATAGATCAGGCTGTGAATGGTCTGGGCGCCCTTGCAGCCCCGCTTGCGCATCACCAGCGCCGCCTTGCCGGTAAAAGCGGCAAACCGCACCTTGCGCACATCCTGGGCCAGATGCACCGCCAGCGTCGACTTGCCGGTGCCCGCCCAGCCGAACAGGCGGAACACCTGCGGGCCGTCGCGGTCCTTGAGCCATTCCGATACCGCGACCAGGGCCGCGTCCTGCTGGGGAGACCAAACCGTCATCAGCCGATCGTCGTCCGCACGCTGCCGACACCGGCAATCTGGCCCTCGAGAACATCGCCTGCCACCACCGCGCCAACCCCGGCCGGGGTGCCGGTCATGATCAGATCGCCAGCCTTGAGCGTCACGAAGCCGCTGAGATAGGCGATGGCTTCGGACACGCTCCAGATCTGATCGCCCAGATCGCCACGCTGGCGCTCCACCCCATTGACCGACAGCGTGATGGCGCCCTTGTCGGGATGGCCGATGGTTTGGGCTGGCTCGATGGTGCCGATGGGCGCCGAACAATCAAAGGCCTTGGCCATTTCCCAAGGGCGTCCGGCCTTCTTGGCCTGGGCCTGCAGGTCACGCCGCGTCATGTCCAGCCCCGCCGCATAGCCATAGACATGGCTCAGCGCATCGCCCACCGCGATGTCGCTGCCATCCTTGCCAATGGCAACAACCAGCTCGATCTCATGATGCAGATCGCTCGTTTGGGGCGGATAGGGCATGGCCGCGCCGCCCACCACAACCGCATCGGCCGGCTTGGCAAAGAAGAATGGCGGCTCGCGCGTATCATTGCCCATTTCGACGATATGCTCGGCATAATTGCGGCCAACGCAATAGACCCGGCGCACGGCGAACAGGCCGCCACGGGCAATCGGCACACTGACGGGCGCATGCGGCGCAAACAGAAAATCAGCCACGCTTGAACTCTTCCACATAGGGGGCAAGGAGATCGGCATCGACCGGGCCCAGACGGTCATTGGCCGTAAAGGTCTGATGCCAGTAGGGATAGATAAGTGGCGGCTGGCTGACCGCATCAAGCCGGGCGCGTTCCTCGGCGCTCAGCTTGAGATCGGCGGCAGCCAGATTGTCCTCGAACTGCGCCTGGCTGCGCCCGCCAATAATCACCGAGGTGACACCGGGGCGACCCAATGTCCAGGCCAGCGCCACCTGCGCGCCGGACACGCCGCGCGCATCGGCAATCGCCACGATCACGTCGACAATGTCGTAGAGCTTGTCCCAGTCATAAACCGGGGGCTCGCGGAAACCACCGACATGTCGCCCGCTTTGAGGGCCGCCATCGCGGCGATATTTGCCCGAGAGCAGACCACCGGCCAGCGGCGACCAGATCAGCATGCCCAGCCCCTGATCCTGACTGATCGGCACCAGCTCATATTCGGCTTCGCGCGAATGCAGCGTGTAATGGATCTGCTGGCTGACAAAACGCTCGGCCTGCCGCTTATCGGCAGCCTGGAGTGCCTTCATGATGTGCCAGCCCGAATAGTTCGAGCAGCCGATATAACGCACCTTGCCATGCTGCACGAGCGTGTCGAGCGCCGCCATGGTCTCATCAACCGGGGTCTGACCATCCCATTCATGCACCTGATAGAGATCGATCACATCGGTCTTGAGGCGGCGCAGGCTGGCTTCGGCCTGGGCAATGATGTGGTGGCGCGACAGGCCCCCTTCATTGGGGCCATCGCCCATATTGAAGCGCACCTTGGTAGCGACCAGCGCGCGCTCGCGGCGGCCGTTTTCACGCAACGCCACCCCGATCATCTCCTCGGAGACCCCGGCATTATAGACATTGGCGGTGTCGAGCAGATTGATCCCGGCATCCAGGCACAGATCGATCTGCCGATTGGCATCGGCCTGGTCGGTATGGCCCACCCGTTCAGAGCCACCAAAGGTCATGGTGCCCATGGTCAGCACCGAGACTTTCAGGCCCGAGCGGCCCAGATACCGATATTCCATCCCTATTCTCCCGCTTGCGTCTGAATCACCGGCCAGACGAGAACATTTCATAAACCAACACGCAATGCCTCCCAAGCCCTGCGGGTCAATTGCTTCGCACGCCGCCCCCGTGTCAAACCACTGTCATCACCCCAAAACCAGCATGGGGCAGTGTGTGGACTCGGCATGGGGGCGGGCGTATCGTCCCCGCCAGTCAAATGAAGCTTGGGAGGGCAGCATGCGGCACGGTCTTGGCGTTATCCGGTTTATGGGTGCTGCACTGATCCTGGCTCTGGGTATGGCCCAAGCGCAGGCTGCCGACCCCAAAATCACCCTGCTGCAGGATTCTGACCTGCCCGGCTATGACTATGCCATCCTTAAAAATACCGATCTGGACGCCTGCAGCGCCAGCTGTGCCGATGATCGCATCTGCCAGGCCTTCACCTTCAACCAGAAATCCAACTGGTGCTTCCTCAAGGGCGCTGTTGGCGAACCCACCGCCTTCAAGGGCGCGGTATCCGGTACAATCGAACACGCGCCCTCCCCGGCTGCCCTGAGCGCCATCCGCCAGTCCGAAATCCCCTTCCCGGCCCAGGACCTGATCGACGCCGCCCGCCGCTTTGCCAATGAACTGCCCCAGACCGATGCGCCACCGCCCAAGGTGGGTTACGCCGATCTGGTCGCCGATGGCGATGCCGCCAGCGCCGCACAGAACCCCGCCGGTGCCATCACCGCCTATCGCCAGGCGCTGGCGATCAACCCCAATGCCGCCCATGTCTGGCAGGCGCTGGCCATTGCCACCCTGACCCGCGCCGAAGCCGTTGCCGGCGCCGACAATGACAATAGCGGCGATCTGGCGCGCACCGCCGTCTCGGCCGCGCTCAATGCCTTTTTGCGGGCCGAGGAGACCGATGCCCGCGCCCTGGCCCTGCGGGCGCTCGCCAATGGCATGGAATATGGTGGGCGCTGGCGCGAGGTGATTGCCACCTACCGTCTGAGCCAGCAACTGTGGCCCAGTGATGATGTCGCTGCCCATCTGCAAGACGTCGTCGCCCAGCATGGCTTCCGCGTCGTCAATCATGTGGTCGATGCCGAGGCCGCGGCCCCCCGCATCTGCGCGGTGTTTTCCGATCCGCTCGGCAGCACAGATCTGTCCGCTTATGTCGTGGTAGCCAATGCGCCCCAGACCTCGGTTGAAACCGAAGCCGACCAGATCTGCGTGGAGGGCGTCAGCCATGGCAGCCGCTATGCCATCAAGCTGCGCGCCGGCCTGCCCTCGGCCGATGGCGAGACGCTGGGCAAGGAGGTCGATCTCGACATCTATGTGCCCGACCGTTCGCCCTTTGTCGGCTTTGCCAATAATGCCTATGTCATGCCCGCCGGTCTGGGTGGCGGTCTGCCCATCACCTCGATCAATGCCGATACGGCCGAACTGCAAATCTACCGCATTGGCGACCGCGGCGTTGCCGCTGCCGTGCGCGATGGCATTTTTCAGGGCAATCTGACCGATTATGGCGCCCAGGACATTGCCGACCGCGTCGGCCAGCAGGTCTGGAGCGGCGAAATCGATCTGGCGCGCGGTCAGGCCAATATCCTGACCACCACCGCCATTCCCGTTGCCGACGCGCTGGGCAATATGGAACCCGGTGCCTATGTCGTCACCGCCCGCATCAAGGGCGAGGTCGACGACGAATACTGGAGCGAGAAGGCGACCCAGTGGTTCATCATCACCGATCTGGGTCTGACCAGCATTGCCGGCGATGACGGTGTGCATGCCTTTGTGCGTGGCCTGACCGACGCCCAACCCGTGGCCAATGCAACCGTGCGGCTGATTGCGGTCAATAATGACGTGCTTGGCCAAGCCACCACCGACGAGACGGGCCGGGCCCGGTTTGCCCCCGGTCTCGCCCGCGGCACCGGTGGCGCGGCCCCGCAATTGCTGGTCGCTGAAACGACCGATGGCGACTATGCCTTTCTGGACCTCTCCAAACCCGCCTTTGACCTGACCGATCGCGGTGTCGAAGGCCGTCCTTCACCTGGCCCGCTCGACCTGTTCGCCACCACCGAACGCGGCGTCTATCGCCCCGGCGAAACCGTGTTCCTGACTGCGTTGTTGCGCGATGATCGCGCCGCGGCCGTGTCCGGCCTGCCGCTGACCATGGAAGTCGAGCGCCCCGATGGCGTGGTGGCCAGCACGCAATTGCTCAGCGATCAGGGAGCTGGTGGCTATTTCACCGCCCTGCCCATGGTCGAGGGTGCCATGCGCGGCTCCTGGACGCTGCGGCTCTATTCGGACCCCAATGCCGATGCGCTGGCCAGCACCAGCTTTCTGGTCGAGGATTTCGAGCCCGAACGGCTGGCCTTTGTGCTGAGCACCACCGACCAGGCCCCGCTGGTCACCGATGAAGTGACCGAAATCAGCGTCGCGGCCAAATATCTCTATGGCGCCACCGCGCCTGATCTGGACATCGAGGCCGATGCGGTGATCCGTCCGGTCAAGACGCTCGAAGGCTTCCCCGGCTACACCTTTGGCCGCCTCGACGACACCATGGAGACCACGCGCGAACCCCTTGGCGTTGTCGGCACCACCGATCAATCCGGTCACGCCGTGGCTGAAGTCGTGTTGCCGGCCGTCCAGACCACCACGCGCCCCCTCCAGGCCCAGATTCTGCTGCGCCTGGTCGACACCAATGGCCGCACCATTGAGCGCAGCCTGTCCCGACCCGTAATGGCCGATACCGACCGCATCGGCATCAAGCCGGTGTTCGCCGACCCCAGCGGTCTGTCATCGGGTAGCGAAGCGCAGTTCGACATTATCGCGGTATCACCGCAGGGCGAGACCGTGGCCAAGACCGGCTTGAACTGGACCCTGTCGCGTCTCGAAACCACCTATCAGTGGTACCGCAATGGCAGCGCCTGGCAGTGGGAACCCATCACGACAACCCGCACGGTCGCCAGCGGCACGCTCGATACGCCTCAGGATGGTCCGGCAACCATCGGCGCCAATGTCGATTGGGGACGCTATCAGATCGAAGTCACCAGCACCGCCCCCGGCGCCACGTCCTCGAGCTATGATTTCTATGCCGGCTATTACTATGCCGATGCGGGGTCGGACACGCCCGACACGCTGCAGGTGGCGCTCGACAAGCCCGCTTATCGCGTCGGTGAAACCGCCCGGCTCAAGCTTGATCCGCAGTTTGCCGGCACCGCACTGGTCATGGTGGTCGACAACCGCGTCATCGCCATGCAGGCCGTCAACGTGCCCAAAAAGGGCACCACGGTTGACCTCGAGGTCACCGACGATTGGGGCCCCGGCGCCTATGTGACCGCCATTCTCTATCGCCCTGCCGATACGGGCGAAAAGCGCATGCCATCGCGCGCGCTGGGTCTGGCCTTTGCCGATGTCGAGCCGGGCGACCGCAAGCTGGACGTGTCACTGGACGCCCCGCAGACCACCCTGCCCCGCCAGAGTTTTACCACCGGGATTGCCCTGGGCAATCTGGCCGCTGGCCAGACCGCCTATGTCGCTGTCGCCGCCGTCGATCTGGGCATTTTGAACCTGACCAATTTCAAGACCCCAAGCCCCGACGATTGGTATTTTGGCCAGCGTCAGCTGGGCATGGATATTCGCGATCTTTATGGCTCACTGATCGATCCGACCCAGGGCATGGCCGGCGCCATGCGCTCAGGCGGCGATGGTGGCGCGGCGCGCCTTGGCAACCCGCCCCCCATCTCGGTGCTCGTTGCGCTGCATTCGGGCATTGTCGAGCTCGATAGCGATGGCAAGGCCAGCGTCACCTTCGACATGCCGGACTTTTCCGGCACGGTCCGCGTCATGGCCATGGCCTGGACCGACACCGCCGTGGGCCATGCCCAGGCCGATGTGATCGTGCGTGATCCTGTCGTTGTCACCCTGAGCCCACCGCGCTTCCTGCGCGTCGATGACGCCTCGCGGCTTCTGGTCGAGATCAACAATATCGATGGCGCCGCCGGTGCCTATGGCGTCAGCCTGTCGACCGGCACCGGCATCAACACCACGGCGCAAGACACCGAAGTCACCCTCGATAAAGGCGCGCGCACCACCCTGGAGCTTGGGCTGACCGGCGCCGCCATTGGCGACTGGCCACTCGCGCTGACCATCACCGAACCCGATGGCAGTACCCAGACCAAGGAGCTGACGCTGGGCGTGCGTCCGATCAGCGCGCCGCAGACCAGCAGTACACTGCTGCCCATCGACGCCAATGCCAGCGTCACCGTCGATGACAGTTTCTTTGCCAGCTACATGGCCAATACCGGCGCCATGACTCTGGCTATTGGCCCGCTGGCCCGGCTCGACGTGCCCGGCCTGCTGCTCGCGCTGGACCGCTACCCGTATGGCTGCGCTGAACAGGTCACCAGCCGCGCTTTGCCGCTGCTCTATCTCAACGATGTCGCCAGGTTGATCGGCACAGCCGGTAACGAAGACCTCAACAACACGGTCACCGTCGCCATTGCCAATCTGCTCTCCAAGCAGAATTCAGGCGGCGGCTTTGGCCTGTGGGGTCCGTTTGATGGCGGTGATGGCTGGCTTGATGCCTTTGTCACCGACTTCCTGCTGCGCGCGCAGGCGGCGGGCTATGCCGTGCCCGAACAGGCCATGAGCCGGGCGTTGGACAACCTCTCCAACCAGCTCGCCTATGCCAGCGATTTCGACAATGGCGGCGAAGACGTGGCCTATGCGTTGTATAATCTGGCCCGTGCGGGACGCGTCAGCATGGGCGATCTGCGCTATTATCTCGAAGCGCGCCTGGATGCCTTTGGCTCGCCACTGGCACAGGCCCAGCTCGGTGCTGCTCTGGCGCTTTATGGTGATCAGACCCGTGCTGCAACCGCCTTCGCCGCAGCCCTCGACAGCCTGAACGCCAGCGGGTCGAGCACCGGCTATCGCGCTGACTATGGCAGCCGCCTACGCGATACTGCGGGCGTATTGGCGCTTGCCGCCGAGTTCAAACCAGCCGGTTTTGACCTCGACACGCTGGCCAATCAGCTCGCCAAGCTGCGCGATCGCGCCCAGTACACCTCAACCCAGGACGATAGCTGGACACTGCTGGCTGCAGCGGCGCTGGGCGAAGCCACCACCGATGGCACCATCACCATCAATGGCCAAACCCTGACCGGATCGGTCTATCGCCGCTTCGAGCAATTGGGGTTCACCCCGCTCGAGATCGCCAATCAGGCCGACACACCAACCCAGGCCAAGGTCAGCGTTACCGGCTATCCGGCCAACCAGCCCGACGCTGCCAGCAATGGCTTTATCCTGCAGCGCGAATATTTCCTGCCCGATGGCACCCCCATCGATCCGCAGGCAGAACCCATCGCCCAGAATGAACGGCTGGTCGTGGTGCTGACCGCCTGGCCCGACAATCTGGGCTCGGGACAATATGTACTGGCCGATCCACTGCCCGCCGGGTTCGAAATCGAGAATGCCAATCTGTCGGCCGGTGGTGTCGCCGACTTCAACTGGTTGCAGCTCGACAATCCCGTCCATATCGAGGCAAGGACCGATCAGTATGTTGCCGCCTTCCGCTATTATTCGGACCCCGGCAGCTTCGCCACTGCCTATCTGGTGCGCGCAGTCTCCCCCGGCAGTTTCACCCAGCCTGGCGCGACGGTCGAGGATATGTACCGCCCGCAGTTCCGGGCCAATACGGATGCGGGCACCATTGAGGTCACTGCCACAGGCCCATGAAAGCGCCCGCGCCAATAGCTGAACCAGCGCCACCGCCCCCCTGGGTGCGGTGGGTCACGGCCATCGGCTTCGGCCTGTTTGTGCTTGGCTGCGCCGCCACGATCCAGCTGAGCGCCAGCATTGCCGAAATCACCCGGACCCTGCCGGCAACGCCCGACCCCGCGACACTGACGGTGTCGGCTGAGGTGACCGATCGCGACGGGCTGCTGCTGCGCCCCTTCACCACTGGAGATGGTCGCTGGCGCCTGCCGACCGGTCGCGACGCGGTCGATCCACGGTTTCTCGACATGCTCATTGCCTATGAGGATCGCAGCTTTGCCGACCATGACGGCATCGCCTGGTCCTCCATGCTGCGCGCGGCGACCCAGTTTGTCAGCGCCGGTGGGCGCGTGGTGTCGGGTGGCTCCACCCTGACCATGCAGGTCGCCCGGCTGATCGAGGGCGAACCCACACGCAATGCCTGGGGCAAGCTACGCCAGATGGTGCATGCGCGCCAGCTTGAGCACGATCTGAGCAAGGACCAGATCCTTGATCTCTACCTGACGCTGGCGCCCTATGGCGGCAATATCGAAGGCATCCGGGCCGCCAGCCTGGCCTATTTCGGCAAGGAACCGAGCCGGCTGACCACCGCGCAGGCAGCCCTGTTGGTGGCTCTGCCACAATCACCCGAAGCCCGGCGCCCCGACCGCAATCGCGATGCCGCCCGCGCTGGACGCGACAAGGTGCTCGACCGGCTGGTGGCTTTGGGCGCCCTGCCTGCCGAGGAAGCCCGCGCTGCCAAACACGAACCTGTTCCCGACGCCCGCCGCGAATTTCCCATGCTGGCCGCCCATCTGGCCCAGCAGGCCGTCAGCGCCCAGCCTGATGCCCGCACCATTACCCTGACCGTCGACAAACGCCTGCAGGATGCCCTTGAACGTCTGGCTGCGGCCCGCGCCAGGCTGATCGACCCCAATGTCTCGGTCGCCATTATTGCCGCCGATATCGAGAGTGGCGAAATCCTCGCCTCGATCGGCTCGGCCGGCCTGTTCGACACACTCAGCGATGGCTATGTCGACATGACCACCGCCATCCGCTCACCCGGTTCCACCCTCAAACCATTGATTTACGGGCTGGCATTTGAACAGGGACTGGCTCACCCACAAAGCCTGATCGAGGATCGCCCCACCACCTTTGGCGGCTATGTGCCGGTCAATTTCGATGGCTTTAACCGGGGCACCGTCACCATTCACGACGCGCTGACCCAATCGCTCAATATCCCCGCCGTGGTGGTGCTCGATGCGGTCGGCCCGGCGCGACTGGTCTCGCGTCTGCGCCGCGCCTATGCCGATCCGCGCCTGCCCAGCGATACAGCGCCCAGTCTTGCCGTCGGCCTGGGTGGCGTGGGGATCACCCTGCGCGATCTGGTGTCAGTCTATGCCGCCATCGCCCATGGCGGCGACGCCGTCGCCTTGAACGATGGTATTACGCACCCAACCGCCGAGGGGCTCAGCGCGCCCATTCTGGACCCGGTCAGCGCATGGTATGTCGCCGATATTCTGGCCGATGTGCCGCCACCGCTCAACGGATCGCCCGGCCGCATCGCCTACAAGACCGGTACCTCCTATGGCTATCGCGATGCCTGGGCCATCGGCTTTGACGGCAAGACCGTGATCGGGGTCTGGGCTGGTCGCCCCGATGGCGCGCCCGTGCCGGGCTTGTCGGGCATTACCGGCGCCGCCCCAATCCTGTTTGAGGCCTTTGATCGACTGGGCAGTCGCCGTGCGCCACTGCCACGCGCGCCTCAGGGCGCCATTCTGGCCAGTACCACCGAACTGCCCAGCCCGCTGCAGCGCTTCCGCCACCCCGATGCGGGTCTGGTGGCCCGCGATGCGGCGCCCGAAATCGCCTTTCCCGGCGACGGCATCACGGTGGACCTCAGAGCCGGCGGTGACGCTTTGGACCCGCTCATGGTCAAGGTTCGCAACGGCGTGCCGCCCTTCACCTTCTTTGCCAACGGCACCCCGTTTGGCCGGCCCGATTTTGCCCGTCAGGCCAGTTGGCCCCCCGATGGCCCCGGCTATGTCACCCTGTCGGTGGTCGATGCCGAGGGGCGCGGCGACAGCGTCAACGTCCTGCTCAACTGAAGCCGCTCACCGCTCGATCACAAGTGCGCGAGTGCGCCTTCGGCCAATAAATCGAAGACGGAACTTAATCAAATTGGTAACCAATCTCGTTCATTGTTGGCTAAAGAAATCAATCAATTAGCCGCCAGCAGGGGAGGGGGAGGATGAGCCATATGCGCCAGTTTGCGCCTGCCCTGATCTTTTCGACCGTCTCGTTCGTGCTGATCGCCGCCTTCATGCTGGCGCCGCAGGCCAAGGGAGAGATGGCCGTGGCCTTCCCGCCCTTCACCAGCGAAGAAACCGCCTGGTCGATTGTCCGGCAGGCCGGTGGCTACGCCGTCGGTCCGACCCAGCTTCCCAACATCGTTGTGGCCTATGCCGGCGATGCTGATTTCCAGCGCCGCGCCAGAGACCTGGGCGCGCTGTTTTTCCTCAATGCTACCGGGCTGTGTGCTCCGCAACTTGATCGCGAGACAACATGACACTTGATACCATTCGCAGTCGCGCCACGATCCTGGTCGCGGGCCTGTCAGCCTCCATGGCCGCTATCGCGGTGATCATCGAATTGCTGTTTCAGGGTGGCCTGGGACTGGGCAGCCTGCTGGGCGGGCTGGGCTTTGCGGGCCTGGCCGTAACCTATCTGGCCAGTCGCCAGTCAGCGGCTTTCCGCTATATGGCGGTAGCCGTGATGATGGCCGAAGTGATGGCCATGCTGATCTCGGCGCGCGGACAGCCGCTGCAGACGGACATCCACATGGCGTTCTTTGCCGGTCTGGCCGTTTGCGCCCTGCTCTATGATGCCAAGGCGATCATTCTGGGCGCCGCCCTGGTGGCCGTGCATCATCTGGTGCTGGGCATGACGCTGGACAATCTGATCTTTTACGGCGGCGGCGGCTTTGGTCGTGTGCTGCTGCATGCGGTCATCCTGATCGTCGAGACGGTTGGTCTGGTCTGGATGACCATCAACACCCATCACCTGCTCAATATTTCCCAAGAGCGCTCCGAACAGGCCGAAACCAGCGCTCAGGAAGCCGAACTGCTGGCCACCGAGGTCGAGGAGGCAACCGCGGCCCGTCGTCAGGAACGTCAGTCGATGATGGAGCAGCTCTCCACCGACTTTAACCGTGTCGTTGATGCGGCCAGCAAGGGCGACTTTTCGGCCCGTATCGAAACCAGCTATGCCGACCCCGAACTGGCCAATCTGGCCAGCTCGATCAACGGCCTGATCGGCACGGTCGGCGACAGCCTGGGCGAAACCGCCCGCGTGCTGTCGAGCCTGGCCAATACCGATCTGCGCGCCCGCATGACGGGAAAGTATGAAGGTGCCTTCGCCCAGCTGCAAAACGACACCAACGCCCTGGCCGATACGCTGACCACCATCATGCATTCGCTGCGCACCGCCATTACCAGCATGCGCGCTGCCACCAGCGAGATCGTGGTGGGCACCAATGATCTGAGCGAGCGCACCACCAAACAGGCCGCGACCATTGAAGAGACTACCGCAGCCATCGAACAGCTGGCCGCCACCGTGCTTGAAAACGCCGATCGCGCCCGCGACGCCAATGCCAACGCCCAGAAGGTGCGCTCGGTCGGCGAAGAGGGCGGCGATGTGATGGCGCGCGCCAATGAGGCGATGTCACGCATCACCCAGTCCTCCGCCAAGATCTCCAACATCATCGGCCTGATCGACGACATTGCCTTCCAGACCAATCTGTTGGCGCTCAATGCCTCGGTTGAAGCTGCCCGCGCCGGCGATGCCGGTCAGGGCTTTGCTGTGGTGGCGGTCGAAGTGCGCCGCCTGGCCCAGTCGGCCGCCAAGGCATCATCGGACGTCAAGACACTGGTCGACGCCTCGGCCGGCGAAGTGGGCGAAGGCACCAAGCTGGTGGCCGAAGCGGCAACCAAGCTCGAAACCATGATGGACGCCGCCCGCGCCAATAATGAGCTGATGGAGGGCATTGCCCGCAACAGCCGCGAGCAGGCCTCGGCCATTGAAGAAGTCTCCGGCGCCGTGCGGCAGGTCGATCAGATGACCCAGCACAATGCGGCACTGGTGGAACAAACCAATGCGGCCATCACCCAGACCGAACATCAGGCGAGCGAAATCGATCGCATCGTTGAAGTGTTCAAGCTCGACGGCGCACCAGCCGGCAGGCCCGCGGCCAAATCCGCCGGCAAGGCGCTGCCCGTCCGGGACGTCCAGCAATTGCGCAAGGCCGCGACCGGGTTTGCCAGCCAGGGCAATGCCGCCATTGCCAAGGACTGGGCCGAATTCTAGCCCGCGCTTTACGCACGTCCTGTCAGGGCCGGTCAGCAGACCGGCCCTTCTTGTATCTGGCTAGATGGTTTGGGGTTGTTCCACTGCGGTCACGGTGAGCACATTGGTGCGCCCGTCACGCGCCGTCCAGCTGATCGACTTGCCTGCGCGCATCCCGATCAGCGCTGCCCCGACCGGGGTCAGCACAGAAACCTTGCCCGCCGCAATATCGGCATCCACCGGATAGACCAGCGTCACCGACCGCTCCTCGTCGCGCTCGGTAACGTAACGCACCCGCGAGCCCATGCGCACGCTGTCAGCCGGCAATTTGGCATCGGGCACCACGCGGGCACGTTCCATCTCGACCAGCAGGCTTTCAGCCGCACTGGCCAGCGCGGCACTGCCGGCCTCGGCCAGGCCCATCAACTGGCGGTGGTCCCGTTCACAAACGGTAATCTGAGGGCGAAGGGTACGGTTACGCATGGCTTGATCCAATTGAAAACGGCCTTGCGCCCCCGCGCCAGACCACGGTGAACCGCGCTGCGAGGGAGCCATCAGGGCCTGTGCTGTGGAGATATATGAACCCCTAAATCCGTGCCGGCGGGCACCGCCTTGGATTTAGGGCAACAATCCTTCGACGGGATAATCCCGTCGCGGCGCAGTGTTGGCGTTGTGCAATGAAGCGTTCATGGGAGCCAAGGTAGGCCTTCGCCATGCCAAGTCAAGCCGCCCACAGGGTTGACCCCGGGGCGGCAAGACAGCGCAGTCAGATCAGCCGGCAGTCGTGCCGCCGGCCCGACAATTAGCTGACCTTGGCCAGCGCCTGCTCAACGTCGGCGATAATATCGTCGATATGCTCAATACCCACCGAGATGCGCACCAGATCTTCCGAAACGCCGGCCGTGGCCAGCTCTTGGGGACCAAGCTGGCGATGGGTGGTCGAAGCTGGATGGCAGGCCAGTGACTTGGCATCGCCGATATTGACCAGACGCAGGATCATTTCGAGCGCATCGATGAACTGGCCGCCCGCAACCGAGCCGCCCTTGATGCCGAAGCTGACAATGCCCGAGGCTTTGCCCTTGGTGATCTTTTTGGCAGTCTCGTGATACTTGCTGTCTTCCAGCGCGGCATAGTTCACCCAGCTCACCTTGGGGTGCGCCTTGAGATACTGCGCCAGAGCCATGGCGTTTTCGCAGTGTCGATCCATGCGCAGGCCCAGCGTTTCCAGACCCATCAGGAACAGGAACGCATTATGCGGCGACAGCGCCGCGCCGGTATTGCGCAGCGGCACCACGCGGCAGCGACCGATATAGGCCGCAGCGCCCAGCGCCTCGGTATAGACCACACCGTGATAGGAAGGATCGGGTTCGTTCAGGATCTTGAACCGGTCCTTGTTCTTGACCCAGTCGAACTTGCCGCTGTCGACGATGATGCCGCCGATCGAATTGCCATGGCCGCCAATATATTTGGTCAGCGCATGCACCACGATATCGGCACCAAATTCGAACGGCTTGCACAGATAGGGTGTCGCCACGGTGTTATCGACGATCAGCGGCACGCCATGCTTGTGCGCGATATCGGCCAGACGCTGGATATCCACCACATTGCCGGCCGGATTGCCGATCGACTCGCAGAACACGGCCTTGGTGTTCTCGTCGATCAGCGCGTCGATACCGTCAAAATCGCCTTGATCGGCCAGACGCACATCAATGCCCTGACGCGGAAACGAGTGCATGAACAGGTTATAGGTGCCGCCATAGAGCTGGCTGACCGAAACGATATTGTCACCGACGCCGGCAATCGCCTGAATGGCATAAGTGATGGCGGCCATGCCCGAGGCCACGCACAGACCGGCAATGCCGCCCTCCATTTCCGCGACGCGCTGTTCCAGCACGGCGGTCGTGGGGTTCATGATGCGGGTATAGATATTGCCCGGCACGGCCAGGTTGAACAGGTCGGCACCATGCTGGGTGTCGTCAAACGTATAGGAGGTGGTCTGGTAGATCGGCACCGCGGCCGCCTTGGTGGTCTCCTCCGACTTATAGCCATGGTGCAGGGCGATTGATTCCAGCTTCATGATTTTCTCTCTCGCAAGTTGGATTCTGTTGTCCGGGCGCACAGTTAGCATTCCTTGACCCGATTGGGCAGTCGCCAGCGCAGGCTTTCTGCGTTCTGCCCCACCGCCTGAGCCTTCCAAAACGTCTTGACTCGATCCGGCACGATTTCGTATGACATCGGTGTCATGACATCGGTGTCATAAATCATGCATGACGTCAGGGAGGCCAAATGGCTACGATTTACGACGTCGCGAAAGCGGCCAATGTATCCCCCAAAACGGTCAGCCGCGTGCTCAACAGCGATGCACCGGTCGGCAAGAAGACGCGCGATGCCGTCGAGGCAGCCATGGCCGCTCTGGGTTATGTGCCCTCCAGCGCCGCGCGCATGATGCGCTCCAATCGCTCCGGGCTGATCGGCCTGATTACCGGCGCCATTTCCACCACCGCGCAGGACACGCAGATTTCGGGCCTGCCCGAACTGCAGATCGTCCAGGGCATTCAGACCGTCATCGCTCCCAGCGGCAACACGCTGATGATCGCCGATACCGGTGGCGATTCCAGCCGCGTCCCTGGCCTGATCGATACCTTCATCCAGCACCGCGTCGAAGGCCTGCTCTACGTCGCCGAATACCACCAGCAGGTGCACCTGCCCAAGGTGCCGGCCAACACCCCCATGGTGCTGGTTAACTGCTTTGACGAGAACAACACGCCTGCCGTCATTCCCGATGATCGGCGCGGCCAGCGCGAACTGGTCAGCCGCCTGATCCAGGCCGGCCACGATCGCATCGCCTATCTCACCCTGCGCGAAAACATCATTGCCACGCCCCTGCGCAAGCAGGGCTATCGCGATGCCCTTGAGGCGGCTGGCCTGCCCTATGATCCAGCACTGGTTCAGGCCTGCGAAATCGACAATCCCGAAGGTGAAACCCAGGTGCTCTGGGATGCCATCGACACCATGCTGCGCTTTGACCAGCCGCCCACCGTGATCTGCTGCGGCAATGACCGGCTGGCGCTCAAGGTCTACGGCATTCTGCGCTCGCGCGGCATGAAGGTGCCTGATGAGATTTCGGTCGCCGGCTACGACAATTACCGTGTCATCGCCGAGACCCTTTATCCCCCGCTCACCACGGTGGAACTGCCCTACACCGCCATCGGCGTGCGCGCAGCGCAGCGCCTGCTTGGCATGATTTCCGGCGAAAGCCGGGACAGCGCCAACCCCGCCATTGTGGCCGGGCCGGTGCATTGGCGTGGCTCTGTCACCGAGCAGCGCCGCTCCAACGTCACGCAGCTAAAAATACTCAGGGAGGATTGAGAATGAACAAGTTCGCAGCCGTCACCGGCCTGCTCATGGGCGCCACGCTGTTCAGTGGTTCGGCCATGGCCCAGACCACGCTGTCCATGTGGTATCACGGCGCCGGCAATGAAGTGGAAGCCGGCATCATCAATGATCTGGTCAGCGATTTTAACGCCAGCCAGTCCGATTGGGTGGTTGAGCTCGAGAGCTTCCCCCAGGCCGCCTATAACGACAGCGTGGTCGCGGGCGCCTTGGCGGGCAATCTGCCCGACATTCTGGACGTCGATGGCCCCGTCATGCCCAACTGGGCCTGGTCGGGTTACATGCAGCCGCTGCAGATCGACGAATCCAAGATCGCCAATTTCCTGCCCGGCACCAAGGGCATGTGGGATGGCAAGCTCTACTCCATCGGCCTATGGGATGCCGCGGTCGCGCTGGTGACACGCCAGTCCATTCTCGATGATCTGGGTCTGCGCACACCGACCCTGGATGAGCCCTGGACCCGTGACGAATTCATGGCCGCGCTGGAAGCCGCCAAGGCGTCGGGCAAGTATCAGGCTGCCTTTGATCCCGGCATGGCCTGGACCGGCGAATGGTACCCCTATGCGTTCTCGCCCTTCCTGCAGAGCTTTGGTGGCGACATCATCGACCGCTCCACATACACCACCGCCGAAGGCGTGCTGAACGGCGATGAAGCCATTGCTTTTGGCGAATGGTGGCAGAGCCTGTTCACCGAGGGCTATTCGCAGGCCACCCAGGACCCCGCTGACCGCGATGCCGGTTTCGCTGACGGCAAATATGCCTTCTCCTGGAACGGCAACTGGGCAGCCCTGGGGGCACTGGGCGCCTTTGATGACGCCCTGTTCCTGCCAGCGCCAGATTTCGGCAATGGCCCCAAGATCGGTGCTGCTTCCTGGCAGTTTGGCATCTCGGCTGCCTCCGAGCATCCCGATGGCGCCTCTGCCTTCATCGAGTTTGCCCTGCAGGACAAGTACCTGACAGCCTTCTCCGATGGCATTGGCCTGATCCCGCCAACCCCCGGCTCTGCTGCGGCCTCGATCAATTACAAGGACGGCGGCCCGATGGCTGACTTCTATGAACTCTCCGCCCAGCAGGCTCTGCTGCGCCCCGTGACCCCCGGTTACGTGGTCGCCGCCAAGGTGTTCGAAAAGGCGCTGGCCGATATCGCCAATGGTGCAGATGTTGCCGACACCCTTGATGCCGCCGTCGACGAGATCGACGCCGACATCGCCAAGAACGGCAATTACGGCTTCTAGGTCGGTCCCCTCCCGGTCCTGGTGGGACCCCGGTTAAGGCCGGGGTCCCGTATTTCAGCAAGGTGAATTGACCATGGCATCCAAATTTACCCGATCCAATCGCGCCGGTTGGCTCATGGCAGGCCCGGCAACCGCGCTGATGGCCGGGTTTATCATCCTGCCCTTCATCTTTGCCATTGTGCTCAGCTTCACCAATCAGCGGCTGATCTCACCCAACCCCACAGAATTTGTCGGCCTGTCCAATTACGAGCAATTGCTCGGCGTGGGCGTGCTGACGCTGGACCCGCTGCGCGACGACGCCGGCACCGTCATGCGTGACGATGACGGCGCGGTTGAATACCCCTCGGTCCGGCGCCTGGTTCGCAACAATCCCGACTATCCGCAATATGCCGGCATGCGCGAATGGTTCAGCGTGCCCTTTGGCGAGGCGCGCAGCTTCGTGCTGGTGCGCGACGTGGTGTTCATGAAGGCTCTGGTCAACACCTTCCTGTTCGTGTTGATCGTCGCCCCCGTACAGGGCGCTCTGGCGCTTGGATTGGCACTGCTGATCAATCAGCGCCTGCGCGGCATCAATCTGTTCCGCGCCATCTATTTCATGCCCGTGGTGGTTTCCATCGTGGTGGTCTCCCTGCTCTGGCGCTTCATCTATGACGGCAATAGCGGGCTGCTTAACAATCTGCTGGGGGCGATCAGTTTTGGCGCCATCCCCAAAATCGACTGGCTGGGCAATCCCTCCACCGCCCTGGGCGCCATCATGGCCATGTCAATCTGGCAGGCGGTTGGCTTTCACATGGTGATCTGGCTTTCGGGCCTGCAGACCATCAGTCCAACGCTCTATGAAGCGGCCGCCATTGAAGGCGCCAGCCCGTGGCAGACCTTTCGCTATGTCACCTGGCCGGGGCTGCGCAACACCGCCATTCTGGTGCTGATCGTGATCACCATGCAGGCCTTTGCCCTGTTCGCCCAGATCGACGTGATGACCGGCGGCGGACCGCTCGATTCCACCCAGACCATTGTCTTCCAGGCCGTCGAGCGCGGCTATGGCAAGCAGGACATTTCCGGCGGCTCGGCCATCTCGGTCATTCTGTTCGTGCTGGTGCTGTCCATTTCTCTGCTGCAACGCTGGCTCACGCGGGAGAAGGCATGATGGCCAATATCGCCTCCGACAATCACGGCCTGCGCCTGTTCGTCCGCTATGCGGTGCTGGTGCTAATAGCGGTGATCTTCATCTTTCCGCTGGTCTTCATGCTCATGTCGAGCCTGAAACCCGACCAGCAATTGCTGATCGATACCAAAAGCCTGGCCGCCTTCCTGCCGGTGGGCGACATCTCGCTGGACAATTATGCGGCCGCCTTCCGCCGGGCGCCGGTAGGCCTGTTCGTGTTCAACTCGGTGCTGATCACCGGGGTGACCGTCCTGCTCTCGCTGATCGTGTGTTCAGCCGCTGCCTTTGCCTTTGTCTTCATCGACTGGCGCGGTCGCGAACTGATCCTGACCATCATTCTGGCCACGCTGATCGTGCCGTTCGAAACCATCGCCATTCCGCTGCTGCTGATCTCCTCCAAACTGCCCTGGATCGGGCTGGACGGGCTGACCTATGGCTGGCTCAATTCCTATCAGGTACAGATTGTCCCCTTCATCACCGATGGTCTGACCATTTTCCTGTTCGTGCAGTATTTCAAGGATTTGCCGGGCGAACTGATCGAGGCGGCACGCGTCGAGGGTGCCAGCTGGTGGCAGGTCTATCGTCGCGTGGTCATGCCGCTGGCTGGCCCGGTGCTGGCAACCGCGGCGATTCTGAAATTCCTTGCCATGTATAACCAGTATCTGTGGCCACTCATGGTGGTGCAGCAGGAGGCCTATCGGCCCGTCATGGTGGGGCTGCAGTATTTCTTCCAGCTCAACCGGGCCTGGGGCGAGATCATGGCCTATCTTTCCATGATCACCGTGCCTGTGCTGGCCTTCTACCTTTTCCTGCAACGCGCATTTATTGCCTCGATCGCCTCGACCGGCGTCAAGGGCTGACGGAGTTTACTGATGGTTCTCGCACTCGACACCAAATGGATCTGGGACAGCTGGTATGTTCGCGATGGCGACCACTACCACGGCTATTTCCTGCAGGCGGACCGCAGCCTGGGCGATCCCGATTTGCGCCATTTCAATGTCTCGCAGGGGCATGCCGTCTCCACCGATCTGGTCAACTGGACCCATCTGGGTACCTGCCTGCGCCCGGCGCCCGGGCCGGCCTGGGACGACATGACCACCTGGACCGGTTCGGTTGTTCAGGGCGATGATGGCGTCTGGCATCTGTTCTACACCGGCTCGCGTCAGTCCGAGCAGGGCATGTATCAGCGCATCGGCCACGCCACTTCGAGCGATATGCACAACTGGGTCCGCGTCGGCGACCAGCCTTGCCTGGACCTGACGGGCCCGGCGGCAAAATTCTACGAGGCCGAGCATATGGTGGGCCACTGGCACGACCGGGCCATGCGCGATCCCTGGGTGATGCGTGACCCCGCCGGCGATGGCTGGCTGATGTATTTCACCGCTCGCGTGCCCGGCGTTGAAGAACCCAATGCCGGTGGCGCCGTCGGTTTCGCCAAATCGCCCGACCTGATGACCTGGACGCTGCAGCCACCCGTCTTTTCCGGCGGCTTTGGCCAGCTTGAAGTGCCACAGGTCTTCCGCGTCGAGGACAAATGGTACTGCCTGTTCTGCACCGATTCTTCCCATTGGTCCGAGGCCTATAAGGCGGTCAATCCGCAATCGCCGGTCGCGGGCAATCACTACCTGATCGCCGATGATCCACGCGGCCCCTGGCAGATCGCTCCCGGTCCCTTCCTCGATGGCGCCAAGCCCTGCCGCCGCTACGCCGCACGCATTGTCGAGACCGATGACGGCCTGCGCATTCTGGGCTTTGCCGATGGCGGCAAGGACAATTTTGGCGGCTATGTCATGGATCCAGAACCCGTCGTGGTGGGCCAGGACGGTCTGCTTTCAGTCATCCCCACAGTTCAAGCGGCGGAGTAGCCCCATGGCGCAGGTTTCCCTCAAGGCCATCAAGAAGAACTACGGCGCCACCCAGGTGATCAAGGGCGTCGATATCGAGATCGGCGATGGCGAATTCGTGGTGTTTGTTGGCCCATCGGGATGCGGGAAATCCACCCTGCTGCGCATGATCGCCGGGCTTGAAGACATCTCGGGGGGCACGCTGACCATTGGCGACACCGTGGTCAACGACCTGCCCCCCAAGGATCGCCGCATTGCCATGGTGTTCCAGAGCTATGCGATTTTCCCGCACATGACCGTGCGCGAAAACCTCGCCTTCGGGCTGACCATCGCCAATGCCCCGCAGGCCGAAAAGGACGCCAAGGTCGCCGAGGCCGCCCGCATCCTGCAAATGGAGCATCTGCTCGATCGCCGCCCCAGCCAGCTCTCGGGCGGGCAGCGCCAGCGCGTTGCCATCGGCCGCGCCATTGTGCGCAAGCCGGCCGTGTTTCTGTTCGATGAACCGCTGAGCAATCTCGATGCCGCGCTGCGCGTCGACATGCGCATGGAGCTCTCCAAACTGCATGCCGATCTGGGCGCGACCATGGTCTATGTCACCCATGATCAGGTCGAAGCCATGACGCTGGCCGACAAGATCGTGGTGCTCAATGGCGGCGTGGTGCAGCAGATCGGCACCCCGCTCGAGCTCTATCACACCCCGGCAAACCTGTTTGTGGCAGGCTTTATGGGCTCGCCAAAGATGAACCTGCTCAAGGCAAGGATCGAGGCAATCGGCCCCGACAGCGTCACCGTGACCTCGCAGGATCTGGGCAGCATGGTGCTGCCCCGCACCAATCCCGAGCTCAAGCTGGGTGATGATGTCACCGTGGGCCTGCGTCCGCACCATCTGGGGGAAACGGGCGATCACCGCATTGAAGGGCGCATTGTGCTGGTGGAACGGCTCGGCAATGAAACACTGGCCGCCATGCAACTCAAATCGGGTCAGCAGATCATTGCTGCCCTGCCCGGCGATGTTGCCGTGGCTGCTGGCGAAACCCTGAGCCTGGCTACCCAGGCCGACAAGGCCAGCCTGTTCCTGCCGTCAGGCGATGCCGCCTGAGGCAAAAGCCGCGACCCGCGCAGATTGTCCGGGCTTCTGCAAACCGCGTCTTCAACCCGGTCTCTGGGCTTTGTCCCAGAACCAGCCCACCATGAGGCCAAGAACGGCCAGCTACGCCGCCGTTGCCAAGATTGGCTGATGCGGGAGCGTATCCAGACGGCGAAGTTTACTCGACAGACGCCGCAGGAACACTCGCCCCCGTGCCATAGGGCACATTGCGCCCGCCATAGCGGCGCACGCGTATATTGGCCTGCTCGGCATGGCCGACAAAGCCCTCCAGCATGGAGAGGCGCGAGCCATATTCGCCGATCATGCTTGATGCTGCATCGGTCGTGACTGTCTGCCAGGTGCAGGTCTTGAGGAACTTGCCCACCCACAGCCCTCCAGTATAGCGCGCTGCGCGCATGGTGGGCAGCGTATGGTTGGTGCCGATGACCTTGTCGCCATAGGCAACATTGGTGCGCGGCCCGAGAAACAGTGCTCCGTAATTGCGCAGATTATCCCGGAACCACAGATCGCGGTCGGTCATCACCTGCACATGTTCCGAAGCGATCCGATCCGCTTCGACCAGCATCTCGGCATGGCTGTCGCAGACAATGATTTCGCCAAAATCGGTCCAGGAGGTCCGTGCAATTTCACCCGTCGGCAGAATGGCCAGCAGCCGCTCGATTTCCGCCATGGTATCGCGTGCCAGCTTTTCCGACGTCGTCAGCAAGATAGCCGGTGAGGTCGGACCATGCTCGGCCTGCCCCAATAGGTCAGTAGCGCAGATTTCCCCGTCAACGCTCTCATCGGCGATGATCAGCGTTTCGGTCGGACCGGCGAACAGGTCGATACCGACCCGGCCAAACAGCTGCCGCTTGGCCTCGGCAACAAAGGCATTGCCGGGGCCCACCAGCATATCGATGGGCGCGATTGTCTCGGTACCGATCGCCATGGCGCCAATGGCCTGAATGCCACCCAGCACGTAGATTTCGTCAGCGCCCGCCATGGCCTGCGCTGCCACCACCGCTGGGGCGGGCTTGCCGCCAAAAGGCGGCGCACAGGTAATTACCCGCTCGCAACCGGCGACCTTGGCGGTGATCACCGACATATGGGCCGATGCCAGCAAGGGGTATTTCCCCCCCGGCACATAGCACCCCACCGCACTGATCGGCACATGCTTGTGACCCAGCGTCACGCCGGGCAGCGTCTCCACTTCGAGTTCAAGCATGGTGTCTTTTTGCAGTCGTGCGAAATTGCGCACCTGCGTCTGGGCGAACTCGATATCGTGCAGATCCTGCGCGCTCAACTGTGCCAGGCAGGCATCGATGTCCCGCTGGCTGAGGCGGAATTCAGGGGCATGCCAATTGTCGAACTTTGCCGACAGCTCACGCACCGCCGTGTCACCGCGCGCATCGATATCGGCCAGAATGGCTTCCACCGTAGTGCGGACCTGTTGATCCGCCTGCGCGCGCGCCGCAGCATCCTTGCCGCGCTTGAGCCATACCGGCATGCCTGCTTCTCCTCAAATTGTTGCGCCTGTGTGCAGAAAACGCGCGCTAGAGCGCGTCCAGACCATCGCGGAAATCGTTGAGATCAGCCTCGACCGTTGATGGCGCCTCGATCCACTCGATCATGGCTTCTCCGGTGACCGGATCGCGCGGGGGAATGGGCAGCATCATAATGCGCTTGGCTGCGGCACGCCGCAGCTCTTCGGTCAGATGCTCTTCCTGCATATTGTCCCAGTCGCGACCATCGGGATAACCGCCAACCATGAGCACATCATCGGACTGACCGACCATGCTGTGCGACACCCCGGCGGGCATCACGATCACATCGCCCGCATTCACGCGCATGCGCAGCCCGCCCTTGCCGAACAGCTCGACCTCCATCCAGCCTGCGGCCACGCCCAGGCATTCATGCGTGGTCGAATGGAAATGGGGATAGGTATAGACCCCCGGATAGCGCCAGTTGTTCAGCCAGCCATTGCCGCGAAAACGTGCCTGAACGGCGTCCGCGCCGCCGCCCGGAATACCATTGCGATGCACCAGCAGCGGAAACCGGCTGTTTGGCAGCATGCCATTGGGCCGCGACCAATGCTGCTCGACCTCGATCCTGGACATTGCTCTCTCCCTTCAGTTCTCAAATGGCGTTGCGGTACTAGACGTCCCAGACGGGACACCAGGGGCCGTTGACCAGCCGCATTCCCTTGTCGAGCGCCTCGATAGCCTTGATGTCCTGCGCATCGAGCTTGAGAAGACGTGCCGCAAATTGGCGATGATCCGCTCCTTCTTGCCCGAAGAGGGAATGACGATGTGCCCCCTGGCCATCAGGAAGGCCAGCGCCACCTGCTCGCCGGTAGCCTCATGGGCCTTGCCGATCCGTTCCAGCACGGCATCACCAACCACGGCCCCCCGCGCCAGCGGCGCATAGGCGGTGACGGGCATGCCCAGCCCCTCGCAATAATCAATGATTGGCCGGTTCTGCATATAGACGTGACACTCCACCTGGTTGGTGGTGATCGGCCGATCGCCAAGCAGCATTCTGGTTTCATCCAGCAGCGCCTTGGTGAAGTTGGATACCCCGATGCGCTTGGCCAATCCGGCGTCGAACGCCTCGGCGAACTGGCTCATATAGACTTCTAGCGGAAATTCATTGTGCGGCGATGGCCAGTGCAACAGCAGCAGATCGACCTGATCGGTCTGCAGCTTGTCGAGGCTTTCCCGCACGGAATCCACCAGCTTGCCAGGCCCGAAATTGTCCGGCTTCACCTTGGTGGTGATAAAGATGTCCTGCCGCGGCACGCCAGCCTCGGCGATGCCGCGCGCTACGTCCGCCTCATTGTCATAACCCTGCGCGGTATCGATGTGGCGGCACCCGGCCTCCAGCGCCCAGCGCACACCATTGCTGGCTTCCGCGCCGGGACGGTTCCAGGTGCCATAGCCCATTTGCGGAATGCCGCTGACCATTGGTTCGCTGTGCATTGCCTTGCCTTTCCTGTCGCTGCGCGGCCCTAAAGGCCCAGCGCATTGAGGTGATTGATCGACCGGCTGGCAAAAGCCTGCCAGTCGCTTGGATTATCGTGTTCGGTGACGAGGTGGTCAGCCTTGGTTTTCTCAAACAGCGGCGCGAGCGCCTGCCAGTCGATGATGCCATCGCCCGTGGCCGTCCAGCCATCGTCCAGCTTGGTGCCCAGAGGCGCGGTGTCCTTGGTCTGGATGATCACGATGCGGTCCGCGAAACGGCGCAGTTCTGCCGCCGGGTCGGCCCCGGCACGCACGATCCAGCCACAGTCGATCTCGAACTTCACGCCCGACCCGCCCGCCGCAAAGATATGGTCGATCGGCCGGCTGCCATCGGCCAGCGGCACGAACTCGAAATCATGATTGTGCCAGGCGACCTCGAGCCCCGCAGCATTTGCCAGTTCGGCGCCGCGGGCCAGTTTTTCGCCCAGCCCGCGCCAGTAGGAAACCGTCGGCTCGCGCTCTTCGGCGGTGACATAGGGCGGGATCAGATAGGTGGCCCCCAGCGTCTGGGCAATCTCGATATAACGCTGCGGCGCCTCGACAAGCCCGGCCAGCGGCATGTGAAAGCCATAACAGGCCAGCCCCGCATCATCGAGTTGCTGGCGGAACAACCCCGGATCTTCCTCATAGGCGGGCAACCAGGGCTCGATGGCGTCGTATCCCATCGCCTTGAGGATCGGCAATTGCGCCGCCAGTGGCGGGAAATTGCGCGACGAATAGAGCTGATAGGCTTTGCGATAGGTCATGCGGCAGGTCTCGGTGTCAGGTGTTTGCAGTGGGGAACAGCGCCAGCCTCAGGGCTGGGCTTCCTTGTCCTTGTCGAACTCGAGCAGTTCGATCATCACGCCCAGATCCTTGACCGTGTCGTAATAGGCGTAGCGCCCATGGCTGCCGTCGAACTCGCCGCGCTGCAGCAACGGATGACCCTTGGATTCAAGATAGGCATCGCGCTTGGTCAGATTGCGCGTGCGGAAAGCGATGTGGTGACAACCCGGGCCCTTCTCCTCGAGCAGGTCGCGCCAGGCGCTCTTTTCAGGACCGGGTTCGAGAAATTCGACATCGATATTGCCGAATTTGAACATCATGATCCGGCAACCGACATCGCTGGGCTTGCCGCGATAGATGGCCTTGGCTTCCTCTGCCGGAGCGGCGCGGCCCTCGCTTGGCATCGGCTTGCCCGTCAGATCGGCAAACCACTGCGCAGACTTCACCACATCATCGGTGACAAAGCAGATCTGCATCACTTCGTCTTCATCAAGCAGGCGCTTGTCCATTCTGCTCGTCCATTCATTGGGTTGAGGGGCGGCGGCCCGGCGCAGAACGCCGGGTCGCCAACCGCTGGGGGGACAGGGTGTGGGCGCTTAGCCCAGGATGGTCTCGTAATTGTCCTGCATCTGCGCGATGGCATCATCCACGCTCATGCTCGGATCGCTCCAGAAGTTGAACACCACATCCCAGATCGAGTTCTGCCAGTCGGCATCGCTCATCGAATGCGGGTTCTGCACTTGGTGGGCCGGATCAGACAGGATGTGCAGCACTTCTTCGGAACAGGCATCCAGCGCAGATTCAGGCGCATCAAGCCGGACCGGGGTCGAGCCCTTGGCCATGGCGAAATCGGCCTGCACCTGCGGATCAACCACCACCGAGGCAAAGTCGAGTTCGGCCTGGTCCATTTCAGGCGACTGGCCGCCCAGCAGGCCCCAGCTATCGACCGTGGCCACAACGGCCTTGGCACCCGGGATCTGCATGCAGCCAAAGTCGGTGCCGGCAGTCTTGCCCGCAGCGGTCCATTCGCCCTTCATCCAGTCGCCATGGATCTGCATCAGCGCCTTGCCGGTGATCACCATATTGGTGGTCACGTTCCATTCGCGATTGGCCGAGCCTTCGTCGGCCGCTTCCTGGAAGCGCCGCAGCGTATCGAGCAGATTGCGCATTTCGGCACTGTCGAGCACCGCCGGATCAGGCTCTGCGCCATAAACGCCATTGTAGAAGTCGACGCCGCCCGTGGCGGCCGCCAGCGCATGGAACAGATAGCCGACCTGCCACTGCTGCCCACCAATGGCCAGCGGTACATAGCCCGCATCGCTCACCTTCTGGAAATCAGCGAACATGGCGTCGAGCGAACCCCAACTGGAGGGATCGACCCCGGCAGCCTTGGCCACCTCCATATTGTAATACGCCATGCCATCGATATGCAGTGCAGTCGGGATCTTGACGATCTCGCCGTCCACCGTGATCGACTTGGCAACCGCCAGCGGCAGGTGCTCGGTGATACCCTGTTCATTGAAGAACGCGGTGACCGGACGACCAAAGCCAAGTGCGGCCAGATCGCGGAACACACCGGGATTGGATTCCATGAACACATTTGGTGGGCTACCGCCGGTGACCAGGTTCATCAAATTCACATTGGAGCCGGTATCATGCGGAATGGCGATATCGGTCCAGGTGTGGCCTTTGGCTTCAATGCCATCCTTGATGATATTGAGCGCTGCCACTTCCGGGCCCGAAGACCAGGAGTGGTACACCACGATTTCGCTGGCATAGGCGGTAGAGCTGAGCAGGATGGCTGTAGCAAGTCCGGCTAGGGTCTTCTTCATCATCGTTGTTTCCTCCCTTACGATGCGTCGTTCACATCCGCCGCCCGGTCTGGGCGTCGAAGATATTGGCTTTGCCCGGCATGAAATCGACCGAGACGCTGGTGCCGGGCTTGAGCCGGCTTGCAGCGTCGGGAGCGACCCGCAGGGCAAGCAATTGGTTGTCGAGACTGAGGTAGACGGTGGCATCCGAGCCGGTGCGTTCGGTGTATTGCACCGGCAGGGTGAAGCTGGCCGCCGCATTGGGCTCGGCCATGTCGGGCACGCCAAAATGCTCGGGCCGCAACCCCACAATGATGCGGGTGCCGTCCTGCGGCGCAGTCTCGAAATCATAACCGGTCAGATCGAGCGCCATGCCCGCCGCCAGATCGGCGGTGACTTTTGATCCATTCACGCGCAGCGTGGCTTCACGCAAATTCATCGCGGGTGAACCGATAAACCCGGCCACGAACAGATTGGCGGGCCGCTCATAGATTTCGTCGGGTGTGCCAAACTGCTGGATCACCCCGCCATCCATCACCGCGATCTTGGTGGCCATGGTCATGGCCTCGATCTGGTCGTGGGTGACATACACGATGGTGGACTTCAGCTCGTCGTGCAGCTTCTTGATCTCAAGCCGCATTTCGGTGCGCAGCTTGGCATCGAGATTGCTCAACGGCTCATCAAAAAGGAACACCCCGACATTCTTGACCAGCGCCCGGCCAATGGCGACGCGCTGGCGCTGCCCACCCGAGAGCTGCCCCGGCTTGCGATGCAGCAGCGGCTCGATCTGCAGCAGCTTGGCCGCCCAGGCGATGCGTTGCTCGATCTCCTCGCGCGGCAGCTTGCTGGCCGAAAGGCCGAATTTGAGGTTCCCGTGCACGGTCTTGGTCGGATAGAGCGCATAGGACTGAAACACCATGGCCAGCCCACGATCCTTGGGGTCCAGATCAGTGACATCGCGATCCCCGATCATGATGCGCCCGTCGGTCACCTCGAGCAGCCCGGCCAGCAGGTTGAGCAGCGTGGTCTTGCCGCAGCCACTTGGCCCCAGCAGCACCAGAAAGTCGCCGTCCTCCACCGCAAGGTTGAGGTCATTGAGGACCGTTAGGGACCCGTAGCTTTTGACGATGTGTTCGAAGCTGACAGTTGGCATGAGATTATCCCTTGATCGCGCCGGAAGTGACGCCCTGCACGAACAGCTTTCCCACCACGAAATAGACGACGAGCGGAGGGATAGCGGTCAGCAGGGCGGCCGCCATGTTGTGTGCGTAATTGGTTGTACCGGTGGAGATGGTGACCAGATTGGCCAGATTGACCGTCATGGGCTGCCCGTTCAGGCCCCCAAAAGTCACCCCGATCAGATAGTCATTCCAGATATTGGTGATCTGCAGGATCAGCACCACGATCAGGATATTGCCGCTCATGGGCAGGATGATCTCGATGAATATCTTCCAGAACGAGCCTGAATCCATGACCGCTGCGCTCATGATCTCCTGCGGTATGTCTTTGTAGTAATTCCGGAAAATCAGCGTCAACACCGGCATGGCCAGCACGGCATGGATGATCGCCACGCCCCATAGGGTGCCGTAGACCTTGGCCGTCGAGGTCATCACGATCAGCGGATACATGATGATCTGGAACGGCACGAAAGCGCAGATGAACAGCAGGAACAAAAACCCGCCCGCCCAGCGCACATTCCACAGCGCCAGCGCATAGCCCGTCACCATTGATAGCCCGATGGACAGGGCCAGCGAGGGGAACAGGATCATGACCGAGTTCCAGAACCCGACCTTGAGCCCATTACAGTTGATACCCGAGCAGGCCTTGTTCCAGGCATGGTCCCACGCATCGAGCGTCCAGACCTGGGGCAGCGCGAAGATCGCCCCTTCGCGGATTTGATCCATGGTCTTGAACGAGGTCACCACCACCACATAGAGCGGGATGCAGAAGAACAGCGCGCACATGCTCAAAAACACGATGATGGCTATCGACTGCGGCGAGATCCCCTTCTTCTTGCGCGGGAAATAGGGCGCTCGGCTCACAGGCACTTCTGCAGCGCCGGCGGCGCGTTGGGTCACCGATATCTGGCTCATCGGGCAACTCCCTTGCGCTGCTGCCAGGCGGTCAGAGCCACCAGCGGCACGAATACGACCAGCGTAATGATCAGCATCATCACCGCCGCAGCCGAGGCGTAGCCAAGATTGGATTTGGCCGAGAGCGCATTGATGGTGAAATAGGCAGGCACCCAGGTGGACTGGCCCGGCCCGCCATTGGTCATGGCGACCACCACGTCATAGGCCTTGATCACACCCAGAGAGAGCAGGATGGCACAGGTGATGAAGGTGAACTTCATCATCGGAATGACGATCTCGACATAGAGCCGCCATAACGGCACGCCGTCCAGCTTGGCCGCGCTCCAGATTTCAGAATTGATGCCTTTGAGCCCGGCCAGCATCAGGGCCATGTAAAAGCCCGCGCTCTGCCAGACCGAGGCCAGAATGATGGCGTACATTGCCGTATCGGGCTGCGCCAACCAGTTGAAATCGACCTGCCAGCCCAGCCCCCGCAGAAAGCTCTGGGCGCCCAGGGTCGGATTGAGGATCCAGCGCCAGGCAGCGCCGGTAACAATCAGCGACACCGCCAGCGGATACAGAAACACCGTGCGGAACAGGCTTTCGCCGCGCTTTTCCTTGTCGATCATTGCAGCCAGAATGAACCCGAAGACGATGGCCAGCGCGCTGCCCAGACCCAGGACGATCAGATTGCGCAGCGAGATTTCCCAGCCGGCATCGCGGAACAGGCGGTTGTACTGCCGTCCCCATTCAGACCAGTCGATGCCATATTCGGGCAGACGGCGGCTGCGGGTAAAGCTGAGATAGACGGTCCACAGGATCGAGCCCACAAAGGCCACCAGCGTGACAGCGACCGCTGGCATCAGCGCAGCCTGTGGCGATATGCGACTCCATCGCATGGTCTTCATTTAGTCCTCCTCACCTGCGTCTTGCGCGCAGTCGTCGGGTCGCCCCGCTCGAAAACACAGCCCGTTTCTGGTCCGGCTTGTGTTCGTATTAGCGTTAATCTAGGTTGATGAAATGCAGATCGTCAACCGTCTTTGTTGGCATCATTGAAAAACAGGGTCAAAGGCCCGAACACAAACAGGAGAGGCGTCGTGACATCAAACCCAATCCCCATGCTCGGCTTCGGCACTTATGGCCGTAGAGGGCCCGAAGGCGTGGACGCCATGCTCACCGCGCTTGAAACCGGATACCGCCACCTGGACACCGCACAGGACTATGAAAACGAGACCGAGGTCGGGCAGGCGGTTGCCCGCTCGGGCTTGCCGCGCGAGTCGATTTTCGTCACCACCAAGATTGCGCCGCGCCATTATCCCAGGGGGTCATTGCTGCCCTCACTGCGCGAAAGCCTGGACAAGCTGAGCCTGGACCAGGTTGACCTGACCCTGCTGCACTGGCCCTCCCCCAATGACGAAGTGCCACTGGCCCATTATGTCGAACAATTGGCGGAAGCCCGGAGTTCCGGGCTTTCCCGGCTAATCGGCGTCTCCAATTTCACGATCGACCTGCTCGAGCAAACCATCGCTATGCTGGGCAAGGATGCCATTGCCAACAATCAGTTCGAGCTCAACCCCCATATGCAGAACAAGCGGCTGGCCGATTTCTCTCAGTCCAAGGGCATCCTTGTGACCTGCTATCTGCCCATTGCCCACGGCACCCTGGGGGACGATCCCATCTTGCAGGACATTGCCCGGACCCATGACGCGACGGTGGCGCAGATCGCCATCGCGTTCGAGCTGGCCAAGGGCTACGCGGCCATTCCGACCTCGGGCAAGCCGGAACGCATTCGCGAAAACTACGCCGCCAGCAAGATCGTCCTGACGCCCCAGCAGATCGCCAGCATTGCCACGCTGGATCAGGGCAAGCGCCGCATCGATCCCGAATGGGGACCCAAATGGGACTAAGCCGACAACCCCGCCAAAACTTGCAATACAGCAAAAAATCGTATTAACGATGAGATAGGTCATCCATTCTGACCCAAAATTGCTGGCGTCAGAGACACAAGAAGAGACCAAGGAGGATTCAATGAAGGGTATTACGGGCTTTGGCCATCTGGCGATCAAGGTGAAGGACCTCGATAAGTCACTCGACTTCTGGGAGAAGCGCCTGGGTTTTCCCGAAATGCTGCGTCTCAAGCACGATAATGGCGAAACCTGGCTGGTGTATCTGCGCATCACCGATGATGTGTTTCTCGAAGTGTTTCCGGGCGCTGAAAATGATCGGGCACCGGGCTGGAACGCCAATGGCGCCAACCATCTGTGCCTGACCATCGACGATCTTGATGCCACGGTGGCGCGCATTCAGGATGCCGGCATCGCGCTGACGTCCCAGATTCAGATGGGACTAGACGGCAATCGGCAGGCCTGGATTGAAGATCCCGATGGTAATCGGATCGAGCTTATGGAAATGAACCCCGATTGCCTGCAACTTCAGGCCATTGCGCGGCTCCATGCCGAAGGCCGATAACGGTCAAACGAAACCAGGTGGTGCCGCCCTCGCGCCGGCATCACCCCAGCGGTGAACGGGACAAGATGGGCAAGGGCACAGTTCGGCTAAAGGACATTGCCGACCGAACCGGTTTTTCAACGAACACGGTGTCCCTGGCGCTGCGCGACAGCCCGCGCATCCCGGCCGAGACACGTGAGCTGATCCGGCAGGCTGCCGCCAGCCTGAACTACCTGCCCAATTTCATCGCCAAATCACTGGTCAGCCGCGAAACCAAGACCATCGGTCTGGTGCTCACCGATATCACCAATCCCACCCTGACCCATACTGCCCAGGCGATCGAACTGGCCCTGGCCGAGCGGGGCTATGCCACCCTGTTTGCCACCTCCAACAACAAACTGTCGGAGGAAAAAAAGGTGCTCGAACTGGTGCGCTCGCGCCAGGTCGACGGCATATTGATCTATCCCACCAGCCATCGCCAGATCGACCATATCCGCGCCCTGCGTCTGGCCAATTACCCCGTGGTGATGCTGGTCGGCGATCCCGATTCAGGGCTCGATGCGGTCTGCGTTGATGAATCGCGCGGCGCCTATAAGGCCACCAAGCATCTGATCGATATTGGTCACAAGCGGATCGGGCTGATTGATGGTGCCAACCCGCTGGGCAACCGCGAAAAGCGCCAGGGCTATGTCGAAGCGCTCAATGAAGCGGGCCTGGAATTTGATCCCGCGCTGGCCGTTGATCCGCGCGGCCATTCGGTGATCCGCGGCTATCTGGCCATGGAAGCGCTGATGGCCACGCCCGCCCAGCCCACCGCCGTATTCTCCGCCAATGACTCACTGGCGCTGGGCGCCCTGCGCTGGTGCATCAAGCACAAGCTCACCGTGCCCGACGACATGGCCATTATCGGCTTTGACAATATCGAATTTGCCGAACACGCCGTGGTGCCGCTCTCCAGCGTCAATTATCCGGTCGATATTGTCACCGAACTGGCCGTCGAGCGCCTGATGTCGCTGATCACCGCCGGCGACGAGCTTCCCACGCCCCGCGTCACCCAGATCGACCCCGAAGTCATCGTCCGCGACAGCACCCTCACCAAGGGCTGACCCTGCGGGACGGATCATTCAGCGCAAACCGTCCCAACCAGGCAAACCGGGCCTGGCGAACGATCGATGGCCATAGGGAAGAAGTGGCGGAGAGAGAGTCCGCCATACTGATGTTCTTGAATGTCTATAATTATGCGCGTTAATGCCGCATTCCCTTGACTTTTGTGTGTTCCAGAAGCTGTATTGTTCTCAGTTGTACTTCATAATCTCCGGCTATCTCCAACCTGAAGTGCACACGGAAGTGCACACCATGGCAAGAGCTCTCAACAAAATCTCGGATACCTTTGCAAAATCTGCACTGGAGCCAGGGCGTTATAGTGACGGCGGTGGGCTGTATCTCAACGTCAAGCCTGGCGGTGCGAAGAGCTGGATCTTCATGTTCGCTAGAGGCGGAAAGAGGCAGGCGGTAGGGCTGGGCCCCTACCCAGCGGTTCGTCTGGCATCGGCGCGCATCAAAGCTGTCGACCTGCGCTCGGCTATTGCTGAAGGGTCTGATCCAAAGGCATTGCGGACGCCGCAGAGGGAACTCAATTTTTCTGAATGCGCGGACGAATTTTTGGCGTCAATGGAGCCCCAATGGCGCAACGCCAAGCATCGCGCACAATGGCGAATGACACTCGGCGATGCCTACTGCGCGGCCATCCTAGGTAAGCGCGTTTCGCATATAAAAACCGAGGACGTTCTCACGGTGCTCAAGCCCATATGGATGACAAAGCCAGAGACGGCCTCGCGCATCAGAGGACGCATCGAACGCGTGCTCGACTTCGCCAAAGCGCGAGGTTGGCGAACTGGAGAGAACCCTGCCCTCTGGCGTGGTCATTTGAAGAGCATTCTGCCACCGCGACAAAAGCTTAGCCGAGGGCACCACGCAGCGATGGACTACAGGGAGGTCCCTGCGCTCGTCGAACGGCTGCAGCATTCGGACGCGATGGCTGCAAGAGCATTGGAATTCTTGATCTACTGCGCTGCTCGATCAGGAGAGGTCCTTGGGGCGCGGTGGGAGGAGTTCGACCTTGAGGCAAGCACCTGGAAAATTCCCGCAGAGCGGATGAAGGCCGGCAGGCCGCATCGGGTCCCTCTATCGCAGCAGGCACGAAATCTCATAGAGGGTCTTGTCCGTACGAAGACATCGGAGTTCGTTTTTGCCGGCCAAAAGGCAGGCCGTCCCTTGTCGGCGATGGCGATGGAGATGTTGCTGCGCCGGCTTCGGGTCTCCAACGTCACCGTGCACGGGTTCCGGTCCTCATTCCGCGATTGGGCCGGCGAGGAAACGGCACACGCTCGCGAGACCGCTGAAGCCGCACTTGCCCACGTCGTTGGTGATGCGACCGAGCGAGCCTATCGGCGTGCGGACGCACTGGAGAAAAGACGACTCTTGATGCAGGAATGGGCCGAATACCTGGGCGATGGGGTCAAGAAATGACCCGAAAGCAAGACACAGAAAAGAAACCCATCAAATTCTCACCGCAGAATCGAAAGAACAGGCCAACACCCCCTCTTCCAATGGTCGATCCAGCCGATAATCCGATGGCGCCAGGCATTATGCATCCTGAATATAAGAGGGATCTTCGACTTCTCGATCGGGTACTTCCTGAACCCATATCTCAGACCGTTAGAAAAAAGCTGCCGACAGCGCTTCGAACCGTTGCGATTGCCTATGGCGTCGATACCAGCAGCACCCATTGGATAGCGGAGACACTATTCCATTTAGCCATTGAAAACCCGATCCTAGGCATCACAGAGAGGAACCGTGGCTACCAGCACGGCCACCCTTTTGAGGTAGCTGACGATCGCAACTGGTTAAGGTTTGTTTTTCGGGAAAAGGCCGCAGTGGAACTGGATTTGAGGAAAACGATCAGTATCCGTGAGCTCGCGGCAAAAATTACAATTCTAGAGAATTTGGCAGGTGGAAAGAAGTTCAACGAAATTGATACGACCTCCCAAGAATTTGCAGACAACAGGCGCCGCATCTACGAAAGAATTCTTGGACTGCGGAAGGCTTACCCTGACATTGCTCGCATACCGTTCTAGTCCGAATTAGAGCGGTACATACCGGAACGAGCAGCGGCGTTAATCAAGGACTGTCTGAAACCTTCAAGGAAAGGGATAGTCATGAGCGCACTGAACGTTCCATGGGCACCCAGCTCACTTACCATCATGCAAGCTGCACGGTACTCGGGCCTGTCACGATCATATTTCTACAAGCTCTTTAATGCGGGCCTGCTGCCGCGTTTGAAGGCGGGTAAGCGTGTTCTGATCCTTCGTGCCGACCTCGACGCCTACCTTGAATCGATCAAGGAGGTTCACAAGCCATGATGAGCCAGATCAAAAATATCTCCGCAGCTCAGAGCCCGCAAATTCTCAAGTTTATGGTGCTCCAAAGCTATGGCCGTACTCGGTTGCTTCACACTGTTCGGGAGGCAACGACTTAGATGAAAACGAAAAAGAAGGGCTCCGTAGTTTGCACCTACGGAGCCCGGATCAGCACAGCTTGTGACAGCACACGCCTACCCGCCATGATAGTCCGCCTTAAGCGCCTCTGCAAGAAAACGTGGAGCCGTGGGCATCTCTGTTGGAACCGGGCCGCTCTTGTCAGCGAAGGGCTCGCTGACGCGACGGGAGGTACTGACAATGGCTAGTTTCACGTTCAACTGGAACCAGTGCATCCGGGAGTCTAGCCTCGAAAGCACGACGCGCTTCGTCTTGTTCACCCTGGCAACCTACATGGACGGTAAGGGGTACGCGTTTCCCGGTCAGGAAGAACTGGCAAAGGCGAGCGGACTGAGCCCGCGTAGCGTTGGCACGCACCTTCGGCGCGCGGCCAAGGCAGGCTGGATTTTAGTCAAGCAGACCCAGCGCCGTGGCAAGAAATGGACCAACAACACCTATCAGGCGACCATTCCCTCGACGCTGAAGCGTGAGGCACCTGAAGACAACGCCGTGGTCGCGGACGGGAATCTGATGCGCGATGGGGAGGCAACTGGCAGCACGGTCGTGCGGAACCAGATTCCGACTAACACTCCAAATAACACTCCAATGAACAACGGAGTGGAGGCCGACCATTCGGTGGAAGATGCGTTTGAGGTGCTGTGGATTACCTTCCCACGCAATCCTGCAAGCAATAAGCGGGCTGCACTCCTCGAGTGGAAGAAGCTGACCCCGGTGCAGCGTGACCGCTGTTTGATCGGGGCAGCAAACCACGCGCTCAGTGTCGACGGTCGGCAACCGTTTTCGTCGGGAACTAACGGCGCGTTGAAGTTCGTAAGCCACCTCTCCACCTGGTTGCGAGACTGCAAGTGGGAGAGCCAGCAATGACGAAGCTCGAACGCATGCAACTGTGCTTCTTCGGTCCAGTCTACGCTGCGTCTGGCAATGATTTTCCAGACGCTGTGAAACGGTCGCTGGCGGACGAGCACGGTAACCTGGAGGTTCCATCGCTCCATGCCGCTGCAGGCTCTGTACTTCTCATTCCAAAGCCAACCTTTGTTGACTGCGTTGTGGCTTGCAAGAGGGAGGCCGAAAAGGAGCGCGCCCGGCGTGCGGCTCAAACGTTTTCGGACGTATTGTCCAACTTTCCAGGTGAACCCATAACCATTCTACGCGGGCTGCCAGAATGGGATTGGTGGATAGAGTTCTTCAAAAGAACTGGGCTCAAATTCTGCCTACAAGAGATGCTCAACAAAGGATCGTGGACAGTGCCATGCCTCGATCCAATGGACGTTATTCGCTACTGCTCAAGCATTGGTCTGAAGATTGGCGCCGGAATTTCTTCCATCAGTCAACGATCAGCATAGACCTCGGCCAGCGCGAGTTTTCTTCGACCGTGAATGACTAGATACAGATTTGTCGGCGGGCCTTTGAAACGTGTTTTGGGCAACGGCCCTCCAACCACATCCATGGGGTATTAGAGACAACGTGACAAAACCCCACTCTGAAAAATATAATTGCAGATCGCAGCCCACAAAAGGAGCCCAATTACCGGTGACCCATCACGCCATATCCGGCTTTCGGCAATGCCCATTTTTGGCGTCACGGCACCCCAGCAAACGGCTGATGTGCGGCGAGTGTATAGCCATGCGCTGCAAACTCATGGAGGAGTTGGGCTTGGGCGAGGATGGACGCCCTGTTCCCTTCTTGCAAAGATCTGTCTGTTGTGCCCGGACACGTGCCGGTGCCCAGTGTAGGAATAGGGTCGTACCAGGCAAGCGGCGCTGCCGGTTTCACGGCGGGCTTTCGACAGGTCCCAAAACACATGCTGGCCGAAAAAGGATCGCGGACGCCCAAACGCAGCGGTGGGCGCTGTACCGTGCAGAAAAGAAGAAATGACTAATGGCTGCAGCTGGGGGGGGTGAAACCGCCACATAGCAGACGACCCACTATCGGGTCGGCACAACGTCGAAAAAGCCAGTGCCCTATGTTCCCCATCTGCAATGTGAACGAGACTCCATGGCCGCCTGTCCAACGGATCGGCAACAGCCATTTCTCGTATGTCCTGGACAGCTATGCGATAGCCGTCCTCCACCTGCTTGCCTATCGCCTTCGACCCGCATCATAGTGCGCGCCATAGCTGCCAACTGATTTGAGTGAGCATGTACGAGAACGCCTTCAACAGCATTGAAAAAGACCTTCGCGCCGAAGAAGGCATTGGCAATGAGCTTGATTATGTCGAGCAGATCTCGTGGGTACTGTTTCTCAAATATTTGCACGATCTGGAATCGGATCGCCGCGACCAGGCGGCGCTGGAAGGCAAGAGCTACTCGCCGATCATCGAGGGTGAGTACACCTGGGACCAGTGGGCGGCGCCGAAACAGGATGGGGCCTTCGACCACAATGCGGCGCTGATCGGCGACGATCTGATTACCTTTGTTGACCAGAAGCTGTTCCCCTATCTCGGTAGCTTCCGCCAGTCGGCCACCGGGCCGCAGACGATCAATTACAAGATCGGCGAGGTGTTCACCGAGCTGCGCAACAAATTCCGCTCGGGCTATATCCTGCGCGATGTGCTGGAGCTGGTTGACGGTCTGAGCTTCAACACCCAGGCCGAACGCCACGAACTCTCCCAGCTCTACGAAACCCGCATCCGTCGCATGGGCAATGCCGGCCGCAATGGCGGCGAGTATTATACGCCCCGCCCGCTGATCCGCGCCATGATCGCAGTAACCGACCCCAAGGTGGGCGAGACCGTCTATGACGGCGCTGTCGGCTCGGCCGGCTTCCTCTGCGAAGCCTATGATCATATGCGAAGCGACGATCTCAGCGCCTCCGACTACGAGACGCTGCAGAAGCGCACCTTCTATGGCCAGGAAAAGAAGTCGCTCGCCTACATTATCGGGATCATGAACATGGTCCTGCACGGCATCGAGGCGCCCAATATCGTCCACACCAACTCGCTGAATGAGAACGTGATGGATATCCAGGAAAAGGACCGCCACGACATCATCCTCGCCAATCCGCCCTTTGGCGGTGGCGAGCGGCGCGAGGTACAGCAGAACTTCCCCATTCGCACCGGCGAGACGGCCTATCTGTTCCTGCAGCATTTCATCCGCAAGCTGCGCGCCGGCGGCCGCGCAGCGGTGGTGATCAAGAACACCTTTCTGAGCAATACCGACAATGCCAGCGTGGCCTTGCGCAAGGAATTGCTGGAGGCCTGCACTCTGCACACAATCTTGGATCTGCCCGGCGGCACCTTCCAAGGGGCAGGGGTGAAGACGGTAGTCCTGTTCTTCGAAAAGGGCGCGCCGACCCGCGACATCTGGTTTTACCAGCTCGATCCGGGTCGCAACATGGGCAAGACCAATCCGCTCAACGATGATGATCTGGCGGAGTTCGTGGCGCTGCAGCGCACCCGCCCCAATGGGCACAAGAGCTGGATCATCAACCGCGCTGACCTGGACCAGGAGACGTTTGATCTCCCGGTGAAAAACCCCAATGCGCCACAAGCGATGGCGCTACGCAGCCCGGAAGAGATCATCGCCGACATGCTGGCGCGCGATGTCGAGACGGCGGATATTCTGGAGAGCATCCGGGGGATGCTGTGAAGCCGGGGTGGGAAATAAAGCAAATTGAGGAAATGGCCTTCATCCAAGAAGGGCCAGGAATCCGAAAGTACGAATATCAGGAGGATGGCTTCCCGATGATAAACGTCCGATGCGTTCAGGATGGTTTTCTCGACATGTCGAGTGCCAGGGCGGCAAACACTGACCTTGCACTGGGCAAATGGAGGCACTTCCAGGTCGATGAGGGTGACATCCTGTTCACTATCTCCGGCACTATCGGCCGTTGCGCGATCGTTACGAAGCATGACCTGCCCCTCCTGATGAACACCAGCGTAGTCCGTTTTCGCTCAATCGATCCGAGGCTGGACACCAAATTTTTGTATCTGTTTTTGCAGTCCGACGGATTTCAATTGCCCCTCAAGCGGTTGTCGAGTGGAGCAGCAATACAAAATGTCGGCCCCACCCACATAAAAATGCTCTCCATTCCCGTTCCCCCTCTCGAAGAACAACAGCGGATTGTTGCGATTCTGGACGAGGCCTTTGAGGGTCTGACCCTCGCCCGCGCCAATGCCGAAGCCAATCTGCAGAACGCACGGGAATTGTTTGAGACATACGCAGCCGCACAGTTTGATGCCCTGACCAGTGATAGCTGCGTAGTGCTGTCTAGCGTCACAGGCGTCGCACTTCCGGACAAGGGAGCCATCCGCACCGGGCCATTTGGTAGTCAGTTGCTGCACAACGAATTCGTTGATGAGGGCATTGCCGTACTCGGCATCGACAATGCGGTGGCCAATAAATTTCGCTGGGGGAAGAGCAGATTCATCACTGAAGAAAAATACGCGCAGCTGAAGCGTTATACGGTTAGACCGGGCGACGTGATAATAACGATCATGGGTACATGTGGCCGGTGTGCAGTTGTTCCTGACAACATACCACTCGCCATCAACACAAAGCACCTATGCTGTATTTCCCTTGACCGGACAAAGTGTCTGCCAGAATACCTGCATCATTACTTTCTGTTCAGTCCTGCGGCGCGGTCCTATCTATCTGCGCAGGCCTCAGGTTCTGTGATGGACGGTTTGAACATGGGTATCATCAAGGACATGCCGGTCCAATTACCCAGCATTGGTCGGCAAGAAACGATTATCGCAAACGTCTCCAAACTGCAGAATGCAGCTGCAGAGCTCATTGATGACTATGAAACCAAGCTTCAAGGGCTTGGGGATCTCCGCCGATCCCTCTTGCAGAAGGCATTCGCAGGCGAATTGACCTGAGCCATAGTCAGCACTGATTGGAGAGTTTCTTTTGGCCGTATCGCAGCGCAAGCCGGGTGACATTAACCCGAATGACCAGATCCTGATTGCGCGCACTGATCGGCCCGGCACCGATTATCTGCAGTATGTCTGGGTCCTCGTCTGCGCGCGCCGCAATCCCGGTGGCGCGATCTGTGGCCATCGCTATGGCGCCAACGGCTCCGATTTCCACATCCGCAAATGCCCCTCCTGCCAACGCGGTGCGGCTGGGCTGGATATCGAGGGTCTATTGTGACCGGTGCCGGACGCGGGGACCTTGCGAGCAATTTTGCCTCAGACCATCTTTCGCGCTTTGAGAAGTCACTGGCTGGTTTCCTCGATCTAGACAAACCAGGTGGCAAGCACGCACGGTCCTTCGCAACAGGAATTGCGCGAGCCCAATCTGACAGGCTGCCAGACGGTCAACTCAGTCGCAGCGATGTCCTCGGATTCAACGGAGATCCAGATCTGGATACTCCCACCGTATGCGCTGCGATATTGGCTTGGGGCGGGATGCGGATGGACAATCGCAACCGGTTGTCTGCAGACCATGACTGGCTTTCTTTTGCGGACAATATTCGGAGAGGGGCGATCAGCCGTGCAGAAGCATTCCACCAGTTCCAGGATCTCAGGCGAGATAAGAGGCTCAAAGGCATGGGCCCGGCGTTCTTCACAAAGTTGATCTACTTCCTATCGCCGCGAGGAGGCGCTGCGCCGCCAGCTCATATATTGGATCAGTGGACAGGAAGTTCGGTGAACCTACTATCCGGCTCTGATGTCGTGCGGATGGACATCGTCACGACCTGCCTCTGGAAGCAAGACGGGAGCAGAACCATAGATACGGCCCACAATGTTTCGGACCACAATACCGCTTTGCACTACGAGGCATTTTGCATCAAAATGGATGCTCTGGTCTCAATATTCAGCAGGTCAGTTGATGAGATTGACTGCGCACTCATGAGCGAAGGTTCTGATATCTCTTGGCGAGAGTACCTCAAGACTAGTCGTGTGCATCTGGCATGATGGAAGAAACTGAAGCCGACACACGCGCCGAACGGATCGACCCGGTGCTGGCCGCTGCTGGCTGGGGCAAGGTTGAGGGCTCACGAGTCCGGCGAGAGGTGATTTGTCCCGGGCGCATTCAGACCGGTGGCAATCGCGGCAAGCCCCTGTCCTGCGACTATGTGTTGATCCACAAGGGCCACAAGCTGGCCGTACTGGAAGCCAAGAAAGCCGGCGTCAGCCACCGCAGTGGGGTCGGCCAGGCTAAGGACTATGCGCAGCGCCTCAAGGCCCGCTTTGCCTATGCGTCCAACGGGCTCAATTGGTACGGCATCGACATGGCGACCAGCAAGGAAGGCGACATCGCTTTGCCGTTCCCGACGCCGAGCGAATTGTGGGACCGCACCTTTGCCGACCACAATGCCTGGCGCGAGGCCTTCGGCGCGGTTGAATTCGAAACCGATGGCGGCAAGTGGGAGCCGCGCTATTACCAGCACAATGCGATCACGGCTGTGCTGGACGCAATTTCCAGGCGTGACAGGCGCATCCTGCTGACCTTGGCGACAGGCACCGGCAAGACCTCTATCGCCTTCCAGATCGCCTGGAAGCTGTTCCAGGCCAAGTGGAACCTGACCAACGAGCCGACCCGCCGCCCGCGCGTCCTGTTTCTCGCCGATCGCAATATTCTGGACGATCAGGCCTACAACGCCTTCTCGGCCTTCCCCAACGATGCCATCACCCGCATCGACCCCGATACGATCCGCAAGAACCACGGGAAGCCACCGAAAAACGCTAGCCTGTTCTTCACCATCTTCCAGACCTTCATGACCGGCGAAACCAAGCCGATCTATCTGCAATACCCGCCTGACTTCTTCGATTTCATCGTCATCGACGAATGCCATCGCGGCGGCGCCAAGGACGAAAGCGAATGGCGCAAGCTGCTCGAATATTTTGAGCCATCAGTCCAGCTAGGAATGACAGCTACTCCCAAGCGCAAGAACAATGCCGATACCTATGCCTATTTTGGCGAGCCGGTTTACACCTACTCGCTGCGCGAAGGCATTGAAGACGGCTTCCTGACGCCCTTCAAGGTGCGCCAGATGGCCAGCACCATCGACGAATATGTCTATCACCCCGAAGACGAGGTGATATCCGGCGACGTGGAAATCGGCGACAGCTTTGACGAGGGCGATTTCAACAATCGCATCATCATTGAAGACCGCGAACTGGCTCGCGTCCGCGAATTCATGAGCCAGATCGACCAGCGCCAGAAGACCCTGGTGTTCTGCGCCACCCAGGAGCACGCCGCGCTGGTGCGCGACCTGATTAACCAGGTCAAGACCAGCTCCAATCCCGATTATTGCCACCGCGTGACCGCTGAAGACGGCGAAATCGGCAATGCGCACCTTCGGGCGTTTCAGGACAACGACAAGACCATCCCGACCATCCTCACCACCTCGCAAAAGCTTTCCACGGGCGTTGACGCCCGCAACGTCCGCCATATCGTGCTGATGCGCCCGGTCCGCTCGATGATCGAGTTCAAGCAGATCATCGGCCGCGGCACCCGCACCTATGACGGCAAGGATCATTTCACGATCTGGGATTTCGTGCGGGCCCACGAAAACTTTGAAGATCCTGAATGGGACGGCGAACCACTGGATCCAGAGCCGCCGGTAAACCGCCCCGCCGTTGTCGAAGATGGTGACGGCCCCGAAATTGACGAAGAGGGGGATGAATACGACCCCGAACAGCCGGCGCAAAAGCTGGTCATCAAGCTGGCCGACGGCAAGGCACGGTCCATCCAATTCATCGCCACCACCACCTATTGGGGGCCAGACGGGAGGCCAATGTCAGCGCAGCAGTTTCTGGAAAGGCTGTTCGGCGACCTCAGCGGTCTGATCCTCGACGAAGACGCCCTGCGCGCTGAATGGAGCGATCCGGACCGTCGCGAAAAACTGATCGCCGTGCTGGCCGACCGTGGCTATGACGGCGACAAGCTGAACGATATGCGCCAGCTTATTGACGCGCCCAATAGCGACCTGTTCGACGTGCTGGCCTATATCCGCTTCACCATCCCCGCCAAGACCCGTGCGGAGCGCGCTGAGACCACCGCCAACGGCAATTTTGCCGCCAGCGACGGCGAGATGCACGAATTTCTCATCGGCGTCCTGCAGGCCTATGCCGCCCATGGCGAGAGTGAACTCTCCCTCTCCAAGCTCTCGTCCTTCCTGACAGCCCGCTACGGCACCCTCGCCGACGCCAAGGCTAAGCTAGGAGACACCGCGGCGATCAAGGCTGCCTTCGTGGGCGTTCAGCGCGAGCTGTATCGCCAGTAGGGGTCCCAACATTCCCAGATGGATGCAATTAGCACAATTGCCGGGAAAGCTGGTTAGGCATCATCCTCCTAGCGCAGGCCGCCTAGTTGTCGATGCCTTCAAGACGGGAAACGACGAGAGACAGCTCCTCTTCAACGGTAATAACGTGAAGTCCGTTCGCATTCGCCGTCGTGACAATATCTGCGGTGCCTAAGACATTGCCGAGACGCACACAGACGACCTGCTCGGAATTGATGTACACCGCGTTTTCAGAGTCGACTTCAATAAATTCAATGAACGACATTTATAATCCTCTATTTGAACGAATTTTGGCGCAGCGAAAGTAGAGCGTGTAAAAATCTAACGCTTATCGAAGGCGCATAGAATAACGCTGAAAAGCTGTAATCTCGAACATAGGAAGCTGCACGGGCGATCGAAAGATCTCCGAACGAAGGAATTCGACCTCGGCGTCTACCCTGTCTGCAGTCAGATCCGTCCACCAAGCCCGAGGGCCAAGCTTATCATCTGAGTTCCATTTGTAGCCGCGATGTTTCAAAATATCCTTGCTCTCGAACGGCGCCGCTTCGGCGAAGATCCGCCACATCGGCTGGCGAGCTGATTTCAAGACCTTGCTAAGCACCCGTTCGCTGCTTTTTGGAAGCTTCATCGTCAACAGTGCGATGCCCGCCTCGCAATCATCGACCGCTCGGTGTGCATCGAAGAAGCATTGAAATCCGGACAACAGGTCGGAAAGCCGCCGCCCTTCGACACCTTCCTGCTTCCAAGGTACGTCGAACATCGTGCAGGCCCAAGGCTTAGCCTCGAATATAGGTGAGATACGCTCAACGAAAGGCCGGTCGAATCCAGCATTGTGGGCAATAAGAATGTCCGCAGATGACACAAGTTTTTCGATCTCGGTAATATCGAGCTGGTGACCTTCCACGAGCTCGTCCGTAAGCCCCGTGATAGCTGTTATTTCTGAAGGTATCGGCTTCGCCGGCTCATTGAACTGATGAAGAGATTGTCCAACCGAAACAATTCGGCCATCTACAGCATATTCGAACGGCACTATGGCAAGTTCGAGAATTTCACTAGTTTGAAAATCCAAACCTGTGGTCTCAACATCCAAAAACATGCCAGTCCGAACTCGGGAGCCGTCACTCGGCTCGATTCGATCACCAAGCCTTAGTCGTCGCAGCACCCTAAAATCGCCCGATGCATCAAGTCGGCGGGCAAGCTCCTCAAGATCGTCGTCGGCGTTTTTCATATCTCGCTCCGCGTCAATCGATTGTCCGCGGCGGCTCATCCTGCATTGAGCGCGGAACGTTAAGCAATGACTTATCGCTGTTTAGCGGATCATCTCCGTCCAGGACCACTTCCGCGGCATATTTTTCGGGTAGCCATCGGTCGTCCACGTAGAGCCAGTCGACCAAGGCCGGTAGCGGGTTCATCGGTGGCATATCATAGAGTTCAGTCTTGAAAGAGTCGGTCCGCTTGCGAAGCCAACTTGGGTCGTCCGCGAAGTCTTCCAGTACACGGAGCGCCGCAAGTGTTTCCGCAATCGCGGCCTGATAGTCGGGCGGCAGATCCTCATCGGGGGATCCGACGTTAACTTTTGACCGCCAGACGGATTCTAGCTCCAACGCCTTGGCGACCTTGATGCGGGCTTCCCCAAAAGTAAGTGCCTTTCCTTCGACTGTTCGAGTCCGTGGTTGACGCTGTTTGTTTGGATACGAGCCAGGACCAGCGTGGCCCCCTTTCTCCGTGGCGAACAGAATAGGAAGGTGTGCAACAAGCCGCAGAGAGCGATGCTGATAATGCGGTCGGGGACGCTGATCGGTGGTTCTTAGCAGGTCCAGATCAGCAATAACCATTGCTGACTCAGTTTCTCCTAGCGGACCACTGTGCGAATCCCCGAGCTGGAATATACCCGGCGCTTTTGATCCATACGGGGTTTTGATCCCTTCCGTTCGCTTCCACCCGTCAAGACCAATGAAACCGCTTTGGCCACAACTCGCGTGAGGAAGGACGGCATTGCAGAATGCAGTTACAAGGCCAGCAGCCAGATACTGGTTCTGCCCGAAGATATGATAGTCGGCTGAGCGTGTCGTCATTGCGGGCAGGACAATAAGAGTCCGCTGGTGTTTTTCTCCTCTCACTAGCGCGCCGTCCGTGTCCCCGTCGACCTTCGCAGCGTTGCGAAACGCAGTCCAACGGGCAAACTCATAGATGTCTCTGCTGATATGAGAGAAGATGGTCTCGCCACCCTTACCCATACCGTATCGATCAGCGAGTTCCTTGGCTTCCTCAATGATACCGACAAAATTTGCACTGCTGGCGTGCGGGAACATTTCCGAGCAGACGAGCTCCAACGAGAACGTCCCAAGTGTGAACGCATCGTTTTCATCAACCAATAATGGAATCCATGGTTCTTTAAATGGTGGCCTGATCAATTCTCCAGCTGCGGCTGATGGGTAGCGTTTCGGTCGTGCGAAATGCTCAACCTTTATGAGTTGCTTCTCTACTATGGCGCGCAGGCAGGTCAGAACCGCCGTATGCGCGTCCCACCGGTTCATCAGTGTTGGCAGCGGTCCCGAACTACTGACGAAGGGGACTGCAGCCTTGGCGCTGAAATCCTGGTCAAGCTGCGTGCCACTGGGGACCCTAAACGTGCCGCACCACACAGTGATTTTCTGCGGCTGGGTTTTAAGCTGGCGTGCAAGCCAGTTGATGGTCTCCGGTCGCAAACTGTATTCCGGAAAAACAAGACCATCGACCTTTAAATCCGCGCAGGCTTTAAGAACTTCCCGAATTAGGGTCCGCCGGCGGTATTCAGAGGTTGAAAGGAACACACCACCGTCTTTGACCTTCGTCTGACCTGCAGGCTTGTCACCTTCTGGAGATACCAGACCTTCATACTGTCCGCCCTTATGTCCCGGGCTATAGTAGCTGTCCACGACATCCCATTGCACTAGAGCAACCCGATGCGTACCGGGGTTCTTTGCAGAAGAACGTGCTTCCCAAGAGCTCAATCGCTTCTTGTCGATCAGCGCCAGCGCTTCATCCAGCACCGTCGAATTCGAAGCCGCTGACGAAACTGTTGCTTCTTCTGACAAGGTCTCAACGACGCTATCGGGCTTGGCTTGTTCTATGGAAACTTCAGCGGGCGGATCGGATTTCACGACCTGATCATCGTGGTTCTTAGTCGGTATCGAGACAATCTGGAACGACCGCCCGAATGCAGCTTCGCCCAGTTTGCGCGAAACGAGATGAAAGCCGAGCACCTGATCGCCGCGACGCGATATGGAATAAGGGAAACGCAGACGGTTCCCTGATGGATAAGTCTCCATGGCCGCGCCGCGCTCGCCGACCACATACGACACATCAATTTGCCAATCGGCAAGGCTTATGGAACTTCCGTCAGCCAGCCGCATGATTGGACGGCCACCCTGGCTGTCAGCGGTTCGAGGGGCAGACCACGATACTTCGTTGCTCACCTCTATTGCAGTTGCGTCGGTGAGCTGCCGAAGAAGCAGTGGTAAATCGGCGGGACGTCGTTCAAGCAGTTGATCGAATACGTCCCATGGCCAATTTGGAGCATTTTCTGTCGTCGTCGAACTGCTCGCGAAATATCTTAGGAGGCCTTGGAGGGCGGCTTCTGCCTCAATCATTCCAGCATGTGTTTGCCATAGAGACGGCCGGCCAAAGTCGCTTCGCTGGCGCACAGGAACGACTTGAATCAGAATTGCGATTAGTACGACCCAACCTGCTGGCGTAATCTGATCGCGGACAAAATTGAGGCCTCCTCGCTTTCCAAGTACTACTTGGCAGAACGCGTGAACGACCTTCGAAGTCTGCACTATCAGGCTAGGATCGAGGGTCGCAAACCTGTCATTGATCATAATCAAATCGAGGCCAACGGCGTCCGACACCCAGGCCAGATCAAAGTCGGCGCCAATCAGACGTTCCAGCGAAGCCTCCGGTAAACTCGCTGCGATTTCAAAGGCCAGCGCTCGAAGATCAGCAATGGCCGCCAATGTTTCAGCACCAGCCTCAAGCGCGTTGAGCGGGGCCGCAGACTCGCCAGGAAGATTTCCATTCGCCTGCCCGATCGCCACTGACAGCGTCTGCCAGGCTGAAGCACTGCGTCGGTAAGGAAGCGAAGGGGGGACAGTTATGTCCCAGTGCTTAGAAGCCTCGGGAAGCGCGCGGCCCACTCTTTTGGTCGCCCGAGCTAGAAGCTCTGCAGGGTTGCCGTTCGACTTAAGGTCGTGGAGCGCATTCACGCGCTCGCTCATGAACATTCCCTCGGAAACAGCCGCGACCAGATAAGATGCAGCCTGTGCCGCAGTGCTTGCTAGCTCAAAGTTCTCGAGCAGCGAGAGCGCACGGCGGATTCGTGTCGGAATTGGATTGCCAGGCGTACCCTCGCCCGGTCCCCACTGGTCGGCTCCAGAAAGCCGCGGAAGTACGCGCGCAACAATTGCCTCTCGCCGATGAAATTCCTCATCAAGTGCGGTTGCGGCTTGGGCATCCATCCCGGCGTCATCATCTTGGGATGGCTCAGCGCGATTGCACGCGTCACGCACCGCCCACCCATAGCGCCAGAGATCAGCACCCTCAGCGTAGACGCTCCGCGCTTCCAGCGAGGGCCCCACACGTACGAAAGCATGGCCATCCACGCTCGACCTCAATGCCGGCCAAGAAATGAGCAGGACACTTGAGAAATCAATGACACCGTCTTCGATTTTGCCAAAGAACGAAAATGCCGTGGGCACGGGCACCCGCTCAGCGTCTAGATTAATCTGTTCATCGAAGCGGTTAAAACCTGCTCGATAAAGACCTGCAATTTCTGAGGGCGACCACTTCCGGGTCTTTTCGACCAGCAACCTGCTTCCTGCTGGAAGCGTGGCCTCCTGCATAGCAATCCCAGGCACCAACTGCTCGCTCGAATCTCTCCATTTCACTCCCAGCGGCGATCCCTCCGCGGTACCGGCTGAAGCGAGCAGCAATCTACCATCTGGGCACCACAAGAGAATGCCGGAGGCCCTAAGGCCCGGGGGCGAGGGCAAGGGGATGGCGTCAGGTACGCCAGCAATCAACCGCGTCAAGCGTGGCCTGCGCAATGCGATCTCTGCGAACACTGAGTACGTGAGATTTACGAGCGTTGCTGCAGCATCGAATTCGACATCAGTTGGAAGTGTGGTTCCACCCTCAGTATCAATACTCGGTGCCCAGATGCTCATGATTGTCTGGGATACGCTAACGACCTTGTTTGGTTCCTCCAAGTCGGAAAAGGAGAAAACGCTAGGGCCCTCTTCGGCACCATATGCTTGCGCGCGTTGGAGTTCGACTAGCGTCTGGTTGAGCCGTGAGAAAACGGCCTTCGAAGACTGTCCGCTCGCAACGATAAGGCTAGGCAATGGGCGCGCAAATGCGGCATCATGCTTTAGTAAAGCGTGTAGCAAACCCTCCGGAAGAGCCTCGCCGCTGCTCGTGCCTGGGAGAAGGAATTTGTGTAGGAAGCTGAATTGGAAATCATTGTTCCTGACTCCCAAATTCTCCGAGGCAAGGCATGCGATGATCCCAATCTGGCAGCGCGTGTCGAAGCGCGAAAGCAGCTCACCTTTGTCACTCCCAAGGAGCAGTGTTTGGAGTGAAGTAAACGGGTCATCTAGGACAGACGCTGAAAGAGCCTTAAGGTTTCGGTCGATCCGGTCGCACAACTCTTGACCGAATGTTCCGGGCAGAACCGCAAATCGCAACGCCCTATCGAGCCCCTCCATTGCCGCCATCGCGATATCAAGGAGATCACTGTCAGAAATTAGGTGTAACGCTCGAGGTTCGGCGTCGGTCAAGAACCTTATGAAGCTCGCTGCTAGATCATCGCCTGACGGTTCAGCTAGCTTGTCGGCAGCAAAACACCATAGTCGACGATATGCATTAGCCCGGTCGTTGAACCGGATATCAGCAGCGCCTAGCGCTATCCCAATCTTGGCCAATCCACCTTCGGCATTTGCTGGGTTATCGAGTTCGCGGTCAAAAAGCAGCCCAAGCGCGGTGCGGCGATCGATTTCGCCAGCGTCAGCAAGTGGGTCCATGGCCTCTGTGGTCGGCAAGTCTGCAAGAGGACCAGAAAAGCCGAAGCCAGCGCGATTATCAGTAATCCAGCCGCGGGCTTCAGCGCGTGACATTGGCGGTGGAGTCACGTTCTTGCGATTGAGCGACAAACCCTTATGGGAAATGAATGTCTCGATTTTGCGGCGGAGTTGAGCAGCTGTTTCAAAATCTCTGCAGATGATGACTACGTCGTCTACATATCGGGCGTAGGCAGCCGAGCATCTGTCACTAGTGCCGACTTCCTCGGGCAAAGTATCTTGTTCATTTAGCTTAGAAACTTCGGCGCCCATCATGTCGTCAAGATCGAACAGCGAGATATTTGCTAGGTACGCTGAAAGATCGGGTCCTTGCGGAATCCCACTCTTCGCGTCACCTGAAACTACCTTGCCAGAAAGCGGATCAAAGTAACGAAGTCCGAAACTATGCTGTAGCAGAAAACGGGTGAAAATCTCTGACCTTCCCGCTGCATCATCTGTCTCCGAAGGAGCAAGCAAAGGCGCAAAAGATCCGATATCGCCGTCGACGAAATTTAGGCTGTGTAACGCACGTTCGAGAGGCTGTGTAAGCGCGTCGGTAAAGACATCTGATCGGATGTGGTCGTAAAATCCGGTGATATCGAGACGCACGATCTGCATCTCGTCATGGCGAAAATGCTTGATCCGATCATCAAGACAATCAACGAAAGCTCGCCAGCATTCGAAATATGGACGGAATATCCCTTCACGCCGCGGCGGAGAAAGCCCGTTCACTATTGCCATGTCGATCTGATAAGCAAAGCTCAAAGCGGGTTGTTTGAATCCACGGCCGGTCTTGTAGATGCCCCCATCAAGTCCACCGTCGCGCGAGTACCGAATTGCCGGGATACTGTCCGCAAAACTAGGACAATCGTCGCGATCTCTCAGTAGCTCAACAAGTGCATATTGCAGCAGAATGGCATCGTGTGCCACGGGTCCCGACTTAAGCCGGTATTTTCCGCCTCCCTTAGGCACATGCCGTGCAAGTAGCGGGCTCGAAGGACCATCGATGGCTGCCAATCTTTCACTATGAATATGAAAAAGTGGAGACGCAGCGATCGCAAGCCGTTCCCATGCATCGTCATCGAGAGGGTATTCTCGTCGCGATGTTGACGAGCGTCCGAGCGTCAGTGCGGTCAGGAGGTCTGACCTATCATCTGCCGGGTCGCGCAAAGGCTGAAGAACACGCTGCACCTCAGCAGGACTTGCTGGCGCGCCACCATAACTACGCACCAAGGCCGCGAACTGAGCCAAGCCGAGATTCTGGTCATCTATTGGCAAGGGCGCGATAATGCGCGACCAATCTGCATGGTGAAGAGAGATCGCGACGCTTCTGGCGATAGACGCTAGCCGAAGGCGATTGATCGATGACCAATCCAGGCGTGAAGGATCCGTTCCCAGTCTATAAGCTGCTAGAAACTCTAGGGGGCCGGCGCTCGCAGACCTGATCCGATCCTGAGCATCCTCGAAAGAAAGGCCGCGCAAGAAAGTGTCCGGATCAACTTTTGTCGTGTCGGTCGCTGACGAGGCAATGATAGTCAGTTCGAATGGATGACCGTGCTGAAGCAGTCCTAAAAGCTGCAACGTGGCATCGTATGCCCCGCGTTTGCCTGCATCGTCCCAGTCGAAAAAAATGTGGATTCTGAGCTCGCCGTCGAACTCTCCGACCAATTCTTGAATTCGAGCAATTCGTTCGATCTGGCCGGGTGTGATCTGAGCGCCGAGCACGCCTAGCGCATGAAATCCCAACTGCTCAAGACGGAGAACATCAAAGATGCCCTCGACAAGGTAGATGTCGATGGCACCGCCACGGCCGTTCCTGCCCAACTCCTCGACAGCCTTGATCAGTCGACTTTGACCATAGAGGGAGGTGCTACGAGGAAAATTGTAGGAGTAGAGATACTTCGGCTTTTGCTGGTCAAGTGCGCGTGCGGCGAAGCCGACGGTCTCGTCGTGCGGACCGTCGATGGGAAAAACGATGCGATTGCCGCCAAAAAAACCACGCAATTTGGGGCCGTAGAGGTCAGCGACCGGCTCGGCGGCGTCGTCTCGGCGAAGCACACCAGCTTCAACAAGCTGCTCTTCAATTGTCCGATCAGCTCTCGCCCGCTCGATCAAACCCGCAAGGCTTGTATTACCCGCGCCTGCACCACGAAGAAAGGTCGGATCAAATCCTCGCTCTTTCGAAAAGGCGACGAATTTTTCGTCGGTCTTAGACAACTCGCTAAGACGATGCGTGAGAACGCTAGCTCCAGTAGAACGGTCGACCACAGGGCGCCGCCTTGAATCGAGCTCGACCCCCTCAATCGCAGCGAGCCGTTGGATCGCCTCCCAAAACGTAACTTTCTCATAATTCTGAATGAGGGCGACCGCATCGCCGTGGGCGCCGCACACGAAGCAATGATAATGATCGCGTTCAGTTCGCCCCCCACCACCACGATACAGGTTAAGTGATGGATCCTTGTCATCATGAAATGGGCAAAGGGCGCGCCGCGGCTGGCGTATCCGCTTGTCTACATGCAGTCCAAGCCGCTCGGCGACCGTGACTATATTGGCCTGTTCAACAAGCTTTGCGACGTCTGTAGATCCGTTGCTAGGTCTGCGAGCCAAATGATCCCCCTTTTGAGATCCATTTATCAACTCGAACCCCAGTCACTTTGCTATCATGCGCTCCGTTGAATCGTAAATCCTGAAGCAATGCAGGACTTTGGTTGGTCGCTCTTGAGTCGGGAAATGCAGCTTCATGGAGGCAGCTTCTCAGGCGGAGTGCGCGGGGCACGAAGTCGGTACATTGCTCTTGATTAGTCAGCGGCGCATCTCGAGCATGCAGACTTAGAACTTAGGCATGCTCGCAGACTGCCTTAGATTGCTCCCTATCGGGCTTTGAGCGCGATAGGGGCGACGCGCTGAATCCTAGCCCGCGCGGCCACTTTTTGCTGGTGACCGCATCGCGCTAGTTCGGTTTTGCAAGGTAACAGGGGATCCGCAGCCACGAGATCTATTATTGGGCATGCCATGAGCGGGTCCGGCGCAAGTGCACACAAAGGTGCACACGAACGCTCATTTCACCGAACCGATTCTGCAATATCAAACAGTTACGACAGTTCGATGGCGGAGAGAGAGGGATTCGAACCCCCGATGGAGTTGCCCCCATGCCGCATTTCGAGTGCGGTGCATTCGACCACTCTGCCATCTCTCCGCAAGATCGATGCTACCCCTTGTGGGGGCGCGTGTGGTCAACACGGGCGGGCTTATGGCATAGCAGCCATCGGGCCGCAACACTTCTTGTAAGCTTTCATTGCGCTTTGGCCGCCATTGGCCGACGATCACCTCGACCTCACGTTTCCGTGCTTGAGCAAACCATGCCGTCTGTCCTTGCGTTCAAGGAACGCAAGATTTGCTGATAATGGGAGAAACCAATGGTTAGACGTCGTGAAATGGTTGCCGGAATGGCGACACTGTCCCTGCTGTCTCTGGGCGGCGGATTTGCAACTACAGCCCTGGCACAGGAGGCCACATTGGACGGCGACACGATTCCGACCGCACAGGGCGACATCACCGTCCACCCTGTTGACCATGCCAGCCTGCTGCTCGGCTATGGCGATCAGACCATCTACATCGACCCTGTTGGCGGCGCCGAGCGCTATGCCGGCCTGCCAGCCGCCACCGCCATCCTGATCACCCACGGCCATGGCGACCATTTTGATGTGCCCACCCTTGAGGCGATTGCCGGGGACGCACCGATCATCACCAATCAGGACGTGTTCGACAAGCTGCCCGAGGCCCTCAGAGCCCAGGCTACCGCCATGGCCAATGGCGATGATGGTGACATCAATGGCATCGCGCTGAGCGCCGTGCCGGCGCACAACACTACCGAAGGCCGCATGCGCTATCATCCCGTCGGTGTCGGCAATGGTTATCTGCTGACCCTGGGCGACAAGGTGGTCTATGTGGCCGGCGATACCGAACCGACTCCCGAAATGCTCGCCATGACCGGGATCGCCGTGGCTTTCCTGCCCATGAACCTGCCCTATACAATGACACCTGAGCAGGCAGCAGAAGCCATCAACACCTTCAAGCCCGCCATTGTTTATCCCTATCACTATGGCGAGAGTGATCTGAGCGTGCTCGAAACCGCCATTGGGGCCGATACCGAACTGCGTCTGCGCAACTGGTATCCCAACGGCGGCTAGACAGGCTCGCACGCTTGACTCTTGGGGCATTTGCCCTGATAAGCGCCCTCGGAATTGCGCGCAGGCTGGTCTTGCGCGCTTCCTTTGTTTGAAAACGCTGTTCGAGGTTGCCCCGCTGGTTTGATCGCCAGCAGCATTCACGAAGACCGCAGGATCAGGGCTTGCCCTGCGGCGCCACAGGACGCGACACAATGGGACCGGGCGTTTAACGCTCCCGGTTATGCTATGACTTTTGCCGTGATCAAAACCGGTGGCAAGCAGTACAAGGTTGCCGCCAACGACGTTCTCAAGATTGAAAAGCTCGATGCCGAAGCCGGCACGATCGTCACCTTCGACCAGGTGCTGATGGTTGGCGACGAAGTCGGCGCGCCGCTCATCGAAGGCGCCACTGTCGCTGCTGAGCTGCTCGAGACTCGCAAGCAGAAGACGGTCATCATTTTCAAGAAGAACCGTCGCCACAATTATCGTCGTCGCAACGGCCACCGCCAGTTGCTCTCGACCGTGCGCATCACCGAAATCCTGACCGGCGGCGCCAAGCCAACGATCAAGGCTGCCGGCGTTGCGGCCAAGACTGACGCAGTCAGCGAAGCCAAGCCTGCCAAGGCCAAGACCGCTGCCAAGGCACCGGCCGCTGACGCCAAGGCTGCTGCACCAAAGAAGGCTGCCGCCAAGGCGGACGCCGATTTCAACGACGACATCAAGCTCATTGGTGGCGTTGGCCCCGCCCTGGAAAAGAAGCTGAACGCCGCTGGCGTGACCAGCCTGACCCAGATCGCTGCCTGGACGGCTGACGACGTCGTCAAGTTTGACGACCTGCTCAGCTTCAAGGGCCGCATCGAGCGCGACGAGTGGATTACCCAGGCCCAGGATCTGGTGGCCGGCAAGCCCCCTCGCTCCAAGGTTGACCAGGACGCTGCGGCCGACAAGGCCGAAGACAAGACGAAGTAAGGATCGACAAGCACCATGGCACATAAAAAAGCAGGCGGTTCATCCCGCAACGGTCGTGATACCGCTGGCCGTCGTCTCGGCGTCAAGAAGTTCGGTGGCGAAGTTGTCGTAGCCGGCAACATCATCATCCGTCAGCGCGGCACCAAGTGGCACCCCGGTACCGGCGTTGGTCTGGGCAAGGATCACACCATCTACGCACTGGTCGACGGCAACGTCTCGTTCCGCACCCGTGCGAAGTCCAAAGTCTTCGTGTCTGTCGACCCGGCAGAGGCCGCCGAGTAACCCGGCAGGTCCTGTGAACCTGGCCGGTGACCCGTTCCCCGGCTCGTGTTCGCAACCACGCGAAATTGACAAGGGGAACCGGTCTGCCGGTTCCCCTTTTCGCATTCTACAGCTAGAGCGCACCATGGACAGCATCACCAAAAACCTGCCCGCTTCGATTGAAACGGATCGACTGGTGCTGACCACGCCTACGCTGGCGCACGTGCCCGAGATGGCCGTGCTGGCCAATAGCGAGGCGATTTACAGCGTGCTTTCGCGCCTGCCTCATCCCTATGCCCAGAGCGACGGGAAGTTCTTTGTCGAGTCCATCGCGCGCGGCGATAGCGAATTCGCCTGGTCGATCCTGTTGCAGGACAAATTCATCGGCGTCGTCGGCCTGCATCTGTTCGCCGACAAACCCGCCGAACTCGGCTATTGGCTGGGAGAACCCCATTGGGGCATGGGCTATGGTTCAGAAGCAGCCAGTGCTGTTGTCGCCGCTGCGCGCAATGCCGGATTTGTCACGCTGAGCGCCTGCGCACTGACTACAAACACCGCCTCACTAAACCTGCTGCGCAGGATTGGTTTCTCACAAACCCACCAGGGTCCGGGCCCACAAGGCACCAATGCCGGCGCGCCGACCACATTTATGCGGCTCGACTTTGCCAATGGGGAGACAACATGAACGTCACCCTGCACACAGCCCGGCTCATTCTGCGCCAACCCCAGATCGGCGATGCCGAACCCATCGCGCGCTATCTCAATGACTTTGAGGTGGCCGGCAATCTTGCGCGCGTGCCCTTTCCCTACCATGTCTCTGATGCACGAGCCTGGCTGGCCACCCGGCGCGCGCACCTGCCAGCGCAGGAAACCACGTTCTCGATTGAAATTCCTGACCACGGCTTTGTTGGCCATATCGGGTTTCACGCCAGCCCGAAAGGGCCCATTCTGGGCTATTGGCTGGGGCGGCCATTCTGGAACCGTGGCATCATGACCGAGGCGGTGGTCGCCAGCCTTGACTGGTTCTTTGACACTGTCGCGGTCGACACAATTGTTTCCGGGGTGTTCCACTTCAATACCGCATCCTTGGCCATTCAGACCAAGCTCGGATTTACCGAAACTGGACGCTCCACCCTCCTCTGCCTTGCGCGCGACGCCGAGGTAGAGCATATCGACACACAAATGACGCGTAGCGTCTGGAAGGCCAGACCGAAATGAAATTTCTCGATCAAGCCAAGGTCTTTATCCGTTCCGGCGATGGCGGGGGTGGGGCCGTGTCCTTCCTGCGTGAAAAATTCGTCGAATTCGGCGGTCCCAATGGTGGCAATGGCGGCCGCGGCGGTGACGTCGTGCTCGAATGCGTCGACGGGCTCAACACCCTGATCGACTATCGCTACCAGCAGCACTTCAAGGCCAATACCGGCACCCATGGTATGGGCAAGAACCGCACCGGTGCCGATGGGCAGGATACCGTACTGCGTGTGCCAGTGGGCACCCAGGTCTTTGAAGACGACAACGAGACCCTGATCGCCGACATGACCGAAGTGGGTCAGCGCGTGGTCCTGCTCTCGGGCGGCAATGGCGGCTTCGGCAATGCCCACTTCAAGACCAGCGCCAATCAGGCGCCGCGCCGCGCCAATCCGGGCCAGGAAGGCATCGAAAAGTGGGTATGGTTGCGCCTCAAACTGATCGCCGACGCCGGTCTGGTCGGTCAGCCCAATGCAGGCAAGTCGACCTTTCTGGCCGCCGTCTCGGCGGCCAAGCCCAAGATCGCCGACTATCCCTTCACCACCCTGCACCCCAATCTGGGCGTGGTCTCGATCGGCGAGCGCGATTTCGTGCTGGCCGATATTCCCGGCCTGATTGAAGGCGCCAGCGAAGGCGTGGGTATTGGCGACCGCTTCCTGGGCCATATCGAGCGTTGCGGCGTTCTGATCCACCTGATCGATGGCACCCAGGCCGACGTCAAGCGCGCCTATGAATCGATCCGTTTCGAACTGGCCGCCTATGACGAGCGTCTGGGCGAAAAGCCCGAGATCGTGGTGCTCAACAAGGTCGATTCCATCCCTGCCGACGAGCTCAAGGAAAAGGTCAAAATCCTCAAGCAGGTCAGCAAGCAGAACGTGCTGCAGGTTTCGGCCGTTACCGGCAAGGGTACCGACATGGTGCTCTATGGGGTTATCGAGACCCTTGATGCCGAAAAGGCCGCCAAGGCCGAACTGGAACGCCGCAAGATCGAGCCGAACTGGGCTCCCTGATGCGCGCCAATGCCCTCGCGTCTTATCGGCGCCTGACCATCAAGATCGGTTCGGCCCTGCTTGTCGACAAGCAGGGGGCGCTGCGGGCTGCCTGGCTGGCCGATCTGGCAGCCGATATTGCCGCCCTCAAGGCGCAGGCTATCGAGGTGGTCATCGTTTCCTCGGGCGCCATCGCACTGGGGCGTGGCCTGCTGGGTCTGTCGGCCACCGCGCTGACGCTCGAACAGAGCCAGGCGGCCGCCAGCGCTGGCCAGATCGCCTTGAGCCAGGCCTGGGCGCAGGCATTGGGCGCCCATGACATCGTGACCGGGCAGATCCTGATCACGCCCAATATTACCGAAGAGCGCCGCTACTATCTCAATGCCCGCACCACCATCGCCACGCTGCTGGGGCTGGGTGCGGTGCCCATCATCAATGAGAATGACAGCGTTGCCACCGCCGAAATCCGCTATGGCGACAATGACCGTCTCTCCGCCCGTGTCGCCACCATGATCGAGGCCGATTGCCTCGTCCTGCTCAGCGATATTGATGGGCTCTATACCGCCCCGCCTGCCGCCAACCCCGATGCCACCCATTTGCCGGACGTGCATGCCATCACCCCCGCGATCGAGGCGATGGCCGGCGGCGCCGCCAGCCACCTGTCGCGCGGCGGCATGACCACCAAGGTGGAAGCCGGCAAGATTGCCACCCAGGCCGGCACCGCCATGATCATTGCCAAGGGCACCCAGAACCATCCACTGGCCGCCTTGGCCGAAGGCGCGCGGCACACCCTGTTCCACCCCGCCAGTTCGCGGGCACAGGCGCGCAAGCGCTGGATCATGGGGACCCTCGCCGTTTCGGGCACCCTGCAGGTCGATGCCGGCGCCGCCCGTGCGCTGCAGACCGGCAAGTCGCTACTGCCCGTCGGCGTCACCAAAGTATCGGGCCAGTTTGAACGTGGCGACGCCATTGGCGTGCTCAATCCCGATGGCGTTGAAATTGCGCGCGGACTGGCGGGACTGGATAGCCAGGAAGCCCTGCTGGTGATGGGCAAGCACAGCGACACGGTGCTTGAACTGCTGGGCGCCAGCAATCGCGCCGCCTTGATACATCGTGACAATATGGTGCTGGTGGGCACGCAGGAGGACAGCCATGAGCCACGCTGAAACCGCAACAGCGCTAACCGACACCATGGCCGAGCTCGGCCGCAATGCCCGCCTCGGCGCCAGGGCACTGGCTATCGCCACCCCCGAGCAGAAACGCACGGCCCTGATGACCGCTGCCGGCGCCATCAATGCCCATCGCAAGAAGATCCTGGCTGCCAATGCCAAGGATATGGCAACAGCGCAGGCCAAGGGGATATCCGCCGCATTTCTTGATCGTCTCGAGCTGACCGACGCCCGCATTGACGGCATCATCGAAGCGGTCAAGACCATTGCCGAACTGCCCGACCCCGTCGGCAGCGTCATCGCCGAATGGGACCGCCCCAACGGACTGCACATCGAACGCGTCCGCACCCCGCTCGGGGTGATCGGCGTGATCTTTGAATCGCGCCCCAATGTGACAGCCGACGCCGGTGCTCTATGCATCAAATCGGGCAATGCAGTGATTTTGCGCGGCGGCAGCGACAGTTTCCATTCCAGCCACGCCATTGTCGAATGCATGCTTGATGGCTTGCATCTGGCCGGTCTGCCCGTCGAATGCGTGCAACTGGTGCCCACCACCGATCGCGCTGCCGTGGGCGAAATGCTCAAGGGGCTTGATGGCAATATCGATGTCATCGTGCCGCGTGGTGGCAAGACGCTTGTCGCGCGCGTGCAGGACGAGGCCCGGGTGCCGGTCTTTGCCCATCTTGAAGGCCTGGTGCATGTGTACATCGACAAGTCAGCCGATCTCGACAAAGCCGTGGCCATCACCCTGAACGCCAAGATGCGCCGCACCGGTATTTGCGGGGCGGCCGAGACCCTGCTGGTGCACCGCGATGTGCTTGCCACCCATCTTGGCCCCATTATTGATGCGCTGATCGCCAAGGGCTGCGAAATCCGTGGTGACCAGACCGTCATGGATGCCATTCCCAACGCCAAGCCAGCGACCGAGCAGGATTGGCGCACCGAATACGAAGACGCCATCATCGCTGTCAAAGTCGTCGACAGTCTGGACGATGCGATCGCCCATATCGAAAAATATTCCAGCCACCACACCGAGGCGATCATCGCCGAGGATGCCGAGGCGGTCGAAAAATTCTTCAACCAGATCGACAGCGCAATTCTGGTCCACAATGCCTCCACCCAGTTTGCCGATGGCGGCGAGTTCGGTTTTGGCGGCGAGATCGGCATTGCCACCGGCAAGATGCATGCGCGCGGCCCCGTCGGGGTCGAACAGCTTACCAGCTTCAAGTACCGCGTTCGCGGCACTGGCCAGACGAGACCCTGATCCCTTTTGACCTATCGCCAACCCCTTCGTATCCCCGGCATCACCGAGCTGCCAACCTCCGGCGCCGGCATGCGGATCGGTCTGTTCGGCGGCAGCTTCAATCCGATCCATCAGGGCCATCGACTGGTGGTCGAAGAGACCCTGCGCCGGCTTTATCTCGACGCTTTATGGGTTCTGGTGACGCCCGGCAATCCGTTGAAAAACCACGATGATCTGGCACCACTGGCCGACCGGGTAACGGCAGCACGCGACTTGCTCAATCACCCCAAGGTGCGGGTGACCGGCTTTGAGGCCGCCCATGGCTTCACCTATTCGTGGCAGACCATCGCCTATCTCACCCAGGCCATGCCCGACCGCAATTTTGTCTGGATCATGGGCGCCGACAATCTGGTCCATTTCAGCCGCTGGGAACGCTGGCGCGATATCGCCGCCATGGTCCCCATGGCGGTCTATGTCCGCCCCGGTTCGGGTCGACGCGCCCCGGTCTCCATGGCCGCCAGTGCGCTGGCCCAATGGCGCATTGATGAGGACGACGCCACCCGTCTGGCAACGCTTGAAGCACCCGCCTGGGTGTATCTGCATGGTCGCCAGTCACCCCTGTCTTCGTCGGCCATAAGGGCACGGCGGCAACACGTTAAGCCAAAATGAATCGCCAATCTTGCGAAACCGTCATCAAGAGCGCATATTCTGGACGTGTGATACTAGTCACCGGAACAGGAACTGACTGCTTGCCGTTTGCAAAGACGCCTGCACATTCCGATCAACAACCAAGGATGCTGATCCCCCGCATGACCCATGCACTCGCATGGGCGGAAGGCCATTGCTGATGGCCGCTCTGCCCGAAAACACCACCCCATCCGCCGAAACGCCCGCTGTGGCACCGGAACGCCCTATGATCGATGTGATCCTTGACTGCCTTGACGACGCCAAGGCCGAGGAAATCGTTGCTGTCGATATCGTCGGCAAGTCCTCGCTGGCCGACCACATGGTCGTTGCCTCGGGTCGCTCGCAGCGCCATGTCGGCGCCGTGGCCGATCAGATGGTCAACGCCCTGCGCGAAGCCGGTTACGGCAAGCCCCGCATTGAAGGCCTGCCCCATTGCGATTGGGTTCTGGTCGATGCTGGCGATGTGATCGTCCACATCTTCCGTCCCGAAGTGCGCGAATTCTACAACATCGAAAAGATGTGGCAGGCCGATTTCGCTGCTGACGCGCACTAGAGCGATCCAGTGCGCCTAACGATTGCGGCTGTCGGCCGAATGAAGGCCGGGCCGGAACGCGAAATGGTGGCGCGCTATCTCGATCGCGCAGTCGGCGGCGGCAAGCCGCTCGCCCTGACCGGTTTCGACGTGATCGAGCTGACCGAATCGCGCGCCTCCTCTTCGGCCAGCCGCAAGGCTGACGAAGCCAAGGCGCTGCGGGCCGCCCTGCCCGACGGCATTGTTGTGGCGCTCGACGAGCGCGGCAAATCCATCGCTTCGGAACCCTTTGCCAACCAGATTGGCCGCTGGCGCGATGATGGCCGCCCCGCGGTCAGCTTCGTAATCGGCGGTGCCGACGGGCTTGATCCCGATTTCGTGACCAAGGCCGATTTGGTGCTGAGCTTTTCGCCCCTGACCTGGCCGCACCAGCTGGTCCGCATCATGCTCGCCGAGCAGCTTTATCGCACCACCACCATCCTGGCCGGCCATCCCTATCACCGGGGCGACTAGCCAATTCCAATTCCAATTCCATCAAGGTTAAGCCGCATTAACCTGCAGTTTTCTGCGTGCTTGCTATGGTGCGAGCATTGATTCGGGCGCGTGCCGCCCTCGCTGGAGACGTCATGGCGCTGTGGCCGGGCAACAGACTGGGATTGCTGCTCGCCAGCATCGTGCTGGTGGGGCTATCGCCCCTGCCATTGCTGGCTCAGAGCGATACCGCCACGCCGGCGCCGACAGAGGCTGCCCCGTCAGCCGATACGCCAGCAACGGCCGAGCCTGCCGCAGACACACAACCCGAACCCCAGGCCACCCAGTCCGATCTTGAAGCTGTCGAGGACTCGATCTCGCTCAGCCAGCAGCGAATTGACGAGCTCAAGGCCGAGATCGCGGCAATGGAAGGCGATCGTACCAAGCAGAACGCAGCACTGATTGCCGCGGCCCAGCGCGTCAAGCTGGCCGAGATCGAAGTCGCCGATGTCGAATCCCGCCTTTCGGACCTCATCATTGCCGAACTCGAAGTGCGTGGCCGTCTTGATGGCTCCAATGCAGAAATTGCCAATGTGCTCGCAGCACTTGAACGCATCTCACTAAATCCGCCCCCCGCACTGATTGTCGATCCCGATGACGCGCTGGGTTCGGCCCGCAGCGCCATTCTGATCGCGGCCATCGTGCCGCAATTGCGTGCCAAGGCCGATTCTGTCACCGCCGATCTCAAGGCGCTGACCGACATCAAGCTTGCAGCACTGGCCGAAGAAGCCACGCTGCGCGCCAACCATGCCGTGCTCGAGGAAGAGCAATTGCGCATCGCCACCCTGATTGCCGCCCGCAAGCAGGGCATTGGCATGCGCACCGCCCAGCTCGAGGAAGAGCAGCGCGACGCCGAAGCACTGGCCGCCCGGGCCACCTCGCTCAAGGAACTGGTCAACAGCCTTTCCGCTCAGGTTACCTCGGTTTCCACTGCCGCCGCTGCCGCTGACGCATCGATCGATCCAAGCCTGCCGGTCATGAGCCAGGCGGACATCGAACTGGCGCTGGCCAACACCGCCCGTACCGAGCCCGCCATCCCTTTTGGCCTGGCCAAGGGCTTTCTGGCCATGCCCGCCAATGGGGTCAATGTCCTCGATTTTGGGGCCAGCGACGGCTTTGGTGGCATCAGCCACGGCATCTCGCTGGTCACCCGGGCCGAGGCCCAGGTGATTGCCCCGGCCGATGGCTGGGTGCTCTATAAGGGTCCTTACCTCAATTACGGCCAAATCATCATTCTCAATACGGGTCAAAGCTACACCGCGCTCCTGGCCGGGCTGGACACCGTGACCGTCGAAATCGGTCAATTCGTGCATATGGGCATGCCCCTGGGCACGATGGGTTCACGCACAATTGGGCGCACGGTGACCACCAATGCTGGCGCTGCCCAGCCGACCCTCTATATTGAACTTCGACAGAACAATGAGCCCGTCGATCCCACCGGCTGGTGGGCGACCCCGACACAGAGTGGATAGAACCCTCATGCGCCTTTCTCCCCTTCGCGCCTCAGCTCTCGCCCTGGCGCTGCTGCTGCCGGTTGGTCATTCTTTTGCCCAGCAGGCGCCTGCGCCGGTCGATCCCGTACCGGGTGCTGAGCAGCTCGACCCCAATATGGAAATGGACGCGCCGACCCCGCGCGACCCGCTCGAGATCTATGCCGATCTCAATCTGTTCGGCGAAATCTTCGATCGCATCCGCGCTGAATATGTCGATCCACCTGATGAGCAGGAACTGGTCCGCGCCGCCATTCAGGGCATGCTGACCTCGCTTGATCCCCATTCGGGCTACCTGCCCCCGGCAGACTATAACGACATGCGCCAGGACACTTCTGGCGAATTTGGCGGCCTGGGCATCGAAGTCACCATGGAAGAAGGCGTCATCAAGGTGGTCTCCCCCATCGATGACACACCTGCTGCCAATGCGGGCATCATGGCCAATGACCTGATTGTCGAACTCGATGGCGTGCAGGTTCAGGGGCTGACCCTGGATGAAGCAGTGGGCAAGATGCGCGGCCCGATCGGCACCGACATCAAGGTCACCGTCATTCGCGAAGGCCTCGACAAGCCGCTCGATTTTGAACTTACCCGCGCCACCATTGCCATGCGCGCCGTGCGCTATTCGCTGGAAGGCGACGTCGCCGTTGTACGCCTGTCGCGCTTCTCCGAGCAGGCCTTTGTCGGCATTGAAGGCGCCATCAAGGACATCTTTGCCGATCGTGACGGCGTGGCGCCCAAGGGCATCATTCTCGATCTGCGCAACAATCCCGGTGGTCTGGTCGATCAGTCGGTCTATGTCGCCGACGCCTTCCTCAAGCAGGGTGCTGTCGTGCTGACACGCGGTCGCGTGCCAGAGGAAAGCGCCCGCTATGACGCCCAGCCTGACGCCCTCGACGCCCAGATCGCCGACGTGCCGCTGATCGTGCTGATCAATGGCGGCTCGGCCTCTGCCTCCGAAATCGTCGCCGGCGCCCTGCAGGATCACAAGCGGGCCACCCTGGTGGGCACCCGCTCTTTCGGCAAGGGATCGGTGCAGTCGATCATCTCGCTGGGCCCCGACGGGGCCATGCGCCTGACGACCGCCCGCTACTACACGCCCAACAACCGTTCCATTCAGGCGCTTGGGATCACCCCTGACATCGAAATTCTCCAGGACGTGCCTGAGGAGTTCCAGGGCCGTGACGAGATCATTGGTGAAGCGGGCCTTGCCGGTCACATCACCATTGAGGGCCAGGAGGAAACCACTGTTGGCTCGTCCGTCTATGTCCCGGCTGAAAAGGCCGACGACAACCAGCTGCAATACGCCATCCGCCTGATTGAAGGCCTTGAGACCAATGAGGCGTTCCCGCCCAAGGCGGAATAGGCCTTCATTGTGCTATGAAATTGCTGGGGCGAGGCTGCTGATTCGCCGCCTCGCCCCAGCTGTTTTCGGGACCCTGCTGAATGACCGATGACCTGACCACGCCACTCACCGGTCGCAAGCGCAAGCCCGGCTCCCGCCGCGGTCTGCCTATCGCCCGTGTCCTGTTCGGCCTGCTGGCACTGCTGGCCATTGGCTTTGTGGCGCGCGTGCTCATGGTTGATGACCCCAATGGGGGGCGACCCAGCCAGGAAGTGGCCATCACCTCCACCCGCAACGCCAACGAGGTGGCCAATTCGGTTGCTGATGGCCCAGTGGTGATCGAGGCCGATCCCCAGCAATATCCCGCTGGCGGCTCGATTACCGGTGTGACCACAGGCGCCGGTGGCCCCAGCTCGGTTGTGGGCCTGCCCGATATTTTCGGCGCCTTGCCCGATCTGAGCGAAGAGACCGCCGACGGTCCCATTCCCCGCATTTCGGCGACCGGGCTGACCCCGTTCCAGGCCTATGCGCATCCACCCGGCAATGCGCTGGACAGCGGCATGCCGCTGGTCGCCATTGTGGTGACCGGACTGGGCATCAACGAACAGGGATCACTCAACGCCATCGACAAGCTGCCCAGCTTTATGACGCTGGGCTTTGCCCCCTATGGCAAGGCGCTCTCCACCACAGTGGCCGCCGCGCGCAGTGCTGGCCATGAAGTGCTGCTTGAAGTGCCCCTGGAGCCCTTTGATTATCCCCAGAATGACCCTGGCCCCGAAACCCTGCTGACCGGCGAGCCGCCCCGCGCCAATCTCGACAAGCTGTTCTGGCTGATGTCGCGCTTTGGCGGCTATACCGGCCTGATCAACAATATGGGCGCCCGCTTTACCGCATCGGCGGCAGACTTCTCGCCCATGATGGAAGAGCTGGGTGCGCGCGGCCTGGGCTATCTTGATGATGGCTCGTCCAACCGATCACTGGCGCCGCAGCTGGCCCAGGGCAATGGCGTACCCTTTGCCCGCGCCGATACGATGATCGATGCCAATCCATCGCGCACATCCATTCTCGCAGCGCTTGCCAGCCTTGAAGCCAAAGCGGTGGAGAATGGTCAGGCAATTGGTATTGTCAGCGCGCTGCCCATATCGATCTCCACGATAGCCGAATGGTCACGAGACCTTGAGGCAAGGGGCATATTGCTGGTGCCCGCCAGCGCATTGATGAAATAGAGCTTTGCCATGACTGCGCCCCGTCCCGACCGCCAATCCCTGCCCTATCGCGACTGCGTGGGGGTGACCATTTTCAATCAGCAGGGCAATGTTTTCATTGGCCGCCGGATTGCCGACCACGACTCCGAAGACAAGACGGAAGTCGAGGCACCCTGGCAAATGCCCCAGGGCGGTATCGACAAGGGCGAGGACCCCTTGCGTGCCGCGCTGCGTGAGCTGCACGAGGAAACCAATATCACCTCCGTCAGCCTGCTCGCCGAGGCGCCCGAGTGGATCCATTACGATCTGCCCGATGAAGCCCTCGGCATCGCCCTCAAGGGCAAATATCGCGGTCAGCGCCAGCGCTGGTTCGCCTTCGCCTTTACCGGCAAGGAAACCGAGATCGACGTGCACAACCCCGGTGCCGGCAAGTTCACCGCCGAATTCGATGCCTGGCGCTGGGAACGGCTCAGCCGCACACCGGCCCTGATCGTGCCTTTCAAAAAGGATGCCTATGATCAGGTCGTGGCAGCCTTTGCCGATATTCCGCAACGTTTCACCCATATCTGAGCCATGAAAACCATCGGCCTGATCGGCGGTATGAGCTGGGAATCCACGGCGCACTATTATCGTGTGCTCAATCAGGAAACCGCGCGACAACGTGGCGGACTGCATTCAGCGCCGCTGATCGTGCATTCGGTAGATTTTGCACCCATTGCGCAGTTGCAGGCGGACGGCAACTGGGACGCTGCCGGCGAACAGCTGGCGACAATTGCCAAGGGTCTGCAAACGGCCGGCGCCGAAGTCATTGGGCTGGCCACCAACACCATGCACATCGTGGCCGACACCATTACCCGCGATTTGCAGGTGCCCTTCGTCCATATCGCCGACCCGACCAGCGACGCCCTGCTGGCGGACGGCTTCACAACGATTGGCCTGCTGGGCACCCGCTTCACCATGGAGATGGGGTTCTACAGGGACCGTCTGGCGAGCCGTGGTCTGCAGGCACTGATCCCCGAGGTTGATCGCACCAATCTCAACGCCATCATCTATGAAGAATTGTGCCGCGGCATTGTGCGCGAACAATCGCGGCGTACCTATGTCAGCGCGATTGAACGTCTGGCCGCGCGGGGCGCCGAAGCGGTGATCCTGGGGTGCACCGAAATCACCATGCTCATTGATGACGATGTCAGCCCTATCCCGGTCTATGACACCACCGACCTGCACGCCAAAGCACTGATCGCGGCGGCCCTGTCATAGGGCACACCGCGATCAGGCATTCTTGACGTATCGGACGGTCGTCGACGGTTTATCTAGAACTCGTTCCAGTCCTGCGCCACAGCGGCATTGCCGTGGCTGATATAGGCCTTGGCAGCCTGCTTGACCTTGTCCTGCAGCCCCTTGATGCCGCCGCGGGGTTCTTCGACCAGCGGCGCCTTGGCAGCAACCGGGCCATCCTCGAGCACGAAGATATCCACGATCCGGTCCAGTTCGGACGCCTGACCTTCAGTCTGTTCAATGGCCGCATTGGTTTCTTCAACCAGTGCCGCATTGTGCTGGGTCATCTCGTCCATCAGCCGCACCGCGACATTGACCTCTTCGATCGAAGACGCCTGTTCCTTGCTGTCGCGGGCAATCCCTTCCATCACCAGACTGTTCTCGCGAATGCCTTCAAGGATGGCTTCGAGCTTGCCGGCGGCATCGGCCACCAGCTTGGAGCCACCAGCCACCTCCTCGGCACTCTGCTCGATCAGCACCTTCACATCAGCCGAAGCCGATGCTGCCGACTGCGCCAGGCGGCGCACTTCCACGGCCACCACGGCAAAGCCCTTGCCCGCATCACCGGCCCGCGCCGCTTCCACCGAGGCGTTCAGCGCCAGCAGATTGGTCTGGAAGGCGATATCGTCGATCATGCCGATAATGTTGGAGATCTTGGCCGATGAGCTGGTGATCTTTTCCATCGCGCCTGTGGCCTGGTTCATCACCTCGCCACCTTCGGCGGCAGTCTGCGACACCGTCTTGGACTTGACGCTGGCCTCTTCGGCCTTCTTGGCGCTTTCGAGCACGGTTGAAGCCAGCTGTTCCATGGTCGCCGAGGTTTCCTCGATGGTGGCCGCCTGCTTGGTGGTGCGCTCGCTCAGATCATTGGCACCGGCCAGAATTTCTCCGGTCGCCGAGCGGACACCGCGCGATGTGCTGCGCAGCTGGCCAACAATATCGGTCAGCTTGTCGGCAACCGCATTGGTGTCGTCCTTGAGCTTGGCAAAGGCACCCTTGTACTCGCCATTGACCCGCTTGGTCAGATTGGTGTCGGCCAGCGAGGCCAGCACCTGACCGGTCTCATCAAGACCCCGATTAACCGTTTCGACCAGCGTGTTGACCGAGCCGGCCAGCGTGTTGAGTTCGGCGTCGGGAAATTCTGCTTCCACCCGCTTGGAGAAGTCACCAGCAATGGCGGCATCAACCACATTGCCAAAGGCACGCTGCAATTCCTGCATCATGGTCGCGCGTTCAGCCTGGTTCCGGAGCACCTGGGCGGCCTCCGCCTCGGTCATCTGCGCCACCTTCTGCCCGTTTTCGCGGAACACCTCGACGGCCCGGGCCATGGCGCCCAGCTCATCGCTGCGATCGGTTGCGGGCACTTCATCCACCGATGACGGGTCGTCGGCGATCTCGGTCGCGATGCGCACCAGGTTGACCAGCGGACCGGTCACACTGATGCGAATGAAGAAGTAGACCGCCAGCACCAGGACGATCGTTACAACAGCGCCAACTATTGCCGAGGTGATCACGGTCTGGCTCTGCATTTCCAGCGCTTCGCTCATGTCCCATGCGAAGGCCGAAATGCCAACCGTGGCGCCTTCAGGTCCGAAATGGGCCGGTACCGCCACATAGGCAATATTCCCCGAGGAAGCCATTTCAATGTCTTCGCTGGCCAGTGCCAGCTTGGCCACGTCACCCAGAGCGGCATTGGTCGCGGCATCTTCAGAGGTCGATACGATCGCCGCGCCGTCCATATTGAAGCTGGCGCCATTCGAGAACTGTTTGCCCAATGTGGCGTCCAGCTTTGCATAGACTGTGAGCAGGGCGTCTGCCTTGCCGAAGCGAATGCCGCCTGCCAGTTGTTCGGTGCTGGCGGCCGAAAGCGTGGAGTTGGCATGCTCCAACTCGGCACGCAGCAACGCAGCATTCTGCGTGGCACCGACATAGCTGATTGTCGCGGACCCTATCACCAGGGCCAGCACGACGAGGCCAACGATTTTCTGAGTAAGTGAAAGTTTGATCATCCTTGGCCTCGACGCTGTTTAGGTAGGATTGAAAGGGGCAGATGCCGCTAGAGCATCGAGACGTCGACACCGACGGTGATGGCACCGATCAGTTCACCGGTCGCTGGATCCGAAATCGGGATCGATACCTGGCTCTGGAATGCCTGAGTGCTTTCGTCCTGCTCGATTTCGCCGATATGGACAGAACCTGCGCCCGCACCATAGCTGGCGGTGAACTTGTCTTCATCGCCCTGCCAGTAATCGGAGGTCAGCGTGCTCTGAGCCACGTTGAGGCCCTTGGCATCCATGGCGAAGATTTCGGTATACTTGCCCAGCGATTCTTCCTGGACCCCAACCAGATACTGCGAAGCAGCATTGGCCAGCGTCGCATCGATCAGGGGCTTGCTCGCGGCGCCCACTTCAGCGCGCCATTGGGCATCGAGTTCATCGATCTTGGCCTGATCATAGCTGCTCGACATGGCATTCTGCGCGTTGATCGCATCGATCAATACGGGGTCAGTTGCAAAAGCGGCAATATCGCTGGCCGCGAGCGCCGTGAGCGGCGCAGTGAATTCATCCTGCGCCTGGGGAGCAGCGCTCACCGACAGCAGGGTTGCAAAAGCGAGAGCGGCCAGGGTTGGTCGCATCATTACAGGTGTGGACATCAGCTTGTTCTCCTCTGCCGCGCAAAGGGGCGGCCTGAGACAAGCATCCGCTAGCCTGGTAAAAATTCCATGAATTCAAATTCCTGAGGAATTTAAATTTGGTCAGGCCGCTCTTGACGTTGACGTAACCAGTTGAGAGCGCCCAAATTCGTCCGCATCGAGCACGAAAATGTCGACGATGCGGTCCAACTCGCTGGCCTGCCCTTCGGTCTGTTCAATGGCCGCATTGGTCTGTTCGACCAGCGCCGCATTGTGCTGGGTCATCTCATCCATCTGCCGCACGGCAACACTGACCTCTTCAATCGAAGACGCCTGCTCCTTGCTGTCTCGGGCAATACCTTCCATCACCAGACTGTTCTCACGAATGCCTTCAAGGATCGCCTCGAGCTTGCCAGCGGCATCGGCCACCAGCTTGGTTCCCCCAGAGACCTCGCTGGCGCTCTGTTCGACCAGCAACTTCACATCAGCCGACGCCGAGGCCGCAGACTGCGCCAGACGGCGCACTTCCACGGCCACCACGGCAAAGCCCTTGCCCGCATCACCAGCCCGCGCCGCTTCAACCGAGGCGTTGAGCGCCAGCAGGTTGGTCTGGAAGGCAATGTCGTCGATCATGCCGATAATGTTGGAAATCTTGCCCGACGAACTGGTGATCTTTTCCATCGCGCCGGTTGCCTGGCTCATCACATCGCCGCCTTCCTGGGCGGTGCGCGACACACCCCGCGATTTCATACTGGCCGCCTCAGCATTCTGGGCATTGCGCAAGACGGTGCTGGCAAGCTGCTCCATGGCCGCCGAGGTTTCCTCGATGGTGGCAGCCTGCTTGGTCGTGCGCTCGCTCAGATCATTGGCCCCACCCAGAATTTCGCCGGTGGCAACGCGAATGGAACGCGAGGTTTCGCGCAGCTGTCCGACAATGTCGGCAAACCGGGTCACGGTGCTGTTGAGCGCGTGGCGCAATTCCTCGAACTCGGCCTCGAAGGCGGTATCAATGCGCTGCGTCAGGTCACCATCCGCCAGAGCCAGCAGCGCGGCCCCCACAGCAGCAACAGCCTGTTTGCGTGCTGTCACGTCGGTAGCGAACTGAACCACCTTGTATGGCGCTCCATCCAGCCCCAAAATGGGTGTGAATGTGCTTTGTATCCACACTTCGCGTCCATCGCGCGTGCGGCGGCGATATTCGCCTGATTTGAATGTACCCCCGGCAAGGTCGGCCCAGAACTGGCGATAGCCGGGATCAGATGCGCTGGCATCAAACAGCAATTGCGCATTGGGCTTGCCCACGATCTGCTCGGCGGAATACCCCAATAGCTGGAGAAACCGGTCATTGGCCGTGATCAGTTCGCCCCCCAGGGTAAACTCTGCAACCAGTTGCGACATGGAAATGGCGTTGAGCTGGCCGGTGTGATCCGCCGCCTCTTCGAGATGACGATTGGTCTCGGCGCCCAGCTGCGCGATGCGCTGGGAATTGGTGCGAAACACTTCCACGGCCCGCGCCATGGTGCCGATCTCATTGCCATTGCGGGTATAGGGCACCTCGGTTTCAAGCGCACCGTCTGCAATGGCGGTCATGGCCATCGACAATTGCGGAATAGGCCGTGTCAGTGCCCGTGACAGCAGCAGCGCCACAATACCGATGACCAGCAGTGCCAGGCCACCCACAATGGCCAGCATCGTCATGCTCTGTCCAACGACCGCTTCGATCGGTGCGCGCTCGACAGCAACAAACAACGCGCCGATCACCGTCCCGTCCGCCATCGCGATGGGCTGGTAGCGTGTAGCGTACTGAACCCCGTTAATGGTCTCGTTGACCCGCACGGTCTGGTTGGCCATCATCGATTTGAACAGCTCGGTGCCCGCCATGATGGGGCGTTCCAGCAGCCGTTCTTCGGTACCTGCCATCAGGCTGGTTGTACCGACCAGAAAATCGGGGCCGACCTCGGCATCAAAGACATAGATCGCAGCCTGCTGCGCGGTAACGTCCGAGATGGTGTCGATCACCCCATGATTGCGGAAACGCGGCATCGATCGCATGGTCAGCCCGGCCACATTGCCCTGCTCATCGGGGACCACTTCCAGACTGGGCAGGTTGACCCGCAGGATTTCCGAGGTGATCCGCGTGGCGCTGGACAGCGCATTGGCCACATCAGTACTGGCCGTGCCCGACAGGCTGACAAACAGCCCCGCCACCACAGCCGCGATGGCTATGGTGATTGAGCCGATTGCCATGGCCGCAATCGCGAAGGTCAGGCGGATATTGCCCAGCAGGATAGCCATTATGATTTCTCCGAGAACGGGGCGCAGCAGCGCCAGCCTCTAACAATGTGTCGACCGCAATGATCGCGACACTGGCGCGGGAAACTTAATGGACCGTTGATGTCATGCGAACATCATGGGCAATTTGGCCGGATGCCGCACAATTAGGCAGAATTCTCGGGTAATGCCTGGTATCGCCCAATAAATGCGCAAAGAAAAACGCCCACAGAACGGATCCGTGGGCGTCTTTGAAATCTTGGAGCCGAGGCGATCCTAGTGGACGTGGCCACCATTGATCTGGCCTGCCTCGATGGCCAGATTGGCCAGCGCGCTCACCACTTCCTGGGCATACGACTGCTCTTCAGGCGTCTTGGCTGTTGCCAGTTCCGCCTCGGCAGCCTTGATCTGCTCAGCCAGTTCGGCGTGATCAAACTCGACAATAGGGGACGACTGCTCTGCCAGGATGGTCAGGCCATCTGCCGACACGTCGGCAAAGCCGCCCTTGACGAAAAAGATCTCGTCGCGACCGTTCAGGCCATTCACGGTGATGAAACCACGACGCAGCGTCGTCATGAACGGCGCATGGTCGTTCATCACGGTGAGGTAGCCTTCGCTGCCCGGCACGGTGACCGAAGTCACCACTTCCGACAGCACCAGACGCTCGGGCGACACGATCTCGATCTTGAGGCCTTCAGCCATTGTTTTGGTCCCTTAACGGAAGGTCAGGCTCGCCGCGTGCGGCAAGCCCGAAGAATTCACTAGGCTGCCTGGGCAGCCAGCTTCTGGGCCTTCTTGACGGCATCTTCGATGGTGCCGACCATGTAGAAAGCGCCTTCTGGCAAGTGATCGTACTCGCCAGCTACCAAGCCCTTGAAGCCCTTGATGGTGTCTTCAAGCGACACGAACACGCCTGGCGTACCGGTGAACACTTCAGCCACGTCGAAGGGCTGGCTCATGAAGCGCTCAACCTTGCGGGCGCGGGCCACGACCAGCTTGTCTTCTTCCGACAGCTCGTCCATGCCCAGAATCGCGATGATGTCCTGCAGCGCCTTGTACTTCTGCAGCACTTCCTGAACGCGACGGGCAACCTGATAGTGCTCGTCACCAACCACCAGAGGATCGAGAATACGCGAGTTCGATGCCAGTGGATCCACGGCAGGGTAGATACCCTTTTCCGAGATCGCACGGTTCAGCACGGTCACAGCGTCAAAATGGGCAAACGAGGTTGCTGGCGCCGGATCGGTCAAATCGTCGGCGGGCACGTACACGGCCTGAACCGAGGTGATCGAACCCTTGTTGGTGGTCGTGATGCGCTCCTGCATCTGACCCATGTCGGTGGCCAGTGTAGGCTGATAGCCCACAGCCGAAGGAATACGACCCAGCAGTGCCGACATTTCAGCGCCAGCCTGAGTAAAGCGGAAGATGTTGTCCACGAAGAAAAGCACGTCCTGACCCTTGTCGCGGAAGTCTTCCGCAATGGTCAGACCGGTCAGTGCCACACGGGCACGGGCACCAGGAGGCTCGTTCATCTGACCGAACACCAGAGCGCACTTGGAACCGGCGGCAGAACCGCCGTTTTCGGCCGGGTTCTTGTTCACGCCCGATTCGATCATTTCGTAGTACAGATCGTTGCCTTCGCGGGTGCGTTCACCCACACCAGCGAAAACCGAATAACCACCATGCGCCTTGGCGACGTTGTTGATCAGTTCCTGGATCAGCACGGTCTTGCCCACACCGGCGCCGCCCATCAGACCGATCTTGCCACCGCGCGCATATGGCGCGATCAGATCAACCACCTTGATGCCGGTAACCAGCACGGTGCTCTCAGGGTTCTGCTCGGCAAAGGCCGGTGCTTCCTGATGGATTTCGCGCTTGACGCTGGAGCCCACGGGGCCGGCTTCGTCGATTGGCTCGCCGATCACGTTCATGATGCGACCCAGCGTTTCTTCGCCGACGGGAACCGTGATGGCGGTCCCCAGATCGATCACTTCAGCGCCGCGCACGAGACCTTCAGTGGTGTCCATGGCGATGGTACGCACGGCGTTTTCGCCCAGGTGCTGTGCCACTTCCAGGACCAGACGCTGGCCGTTATTGGTTGTCTCAAGTGCGTTCAGGATCGCGGGCAGGTGGCCGTCGAACACGACGTCCACGACGGCACCGATGACCTGCGATACGCGACCGGCCTTTTTCTCTGCCATTTGTTTCGTCCTTCGCTTCGATTGCTTAGAGCGCTTCCGCGCCCGAAATGATTTCGATGAGTTCTTTGGTGATCTGGGCCTGACGCTGACGGTTGTAGCTCAGCTGCAACTGCCCGATCATTTCGCCGGCATTCCGGGTCGCATTGTCCATTGCGGACATCTGCGCACCATAGAACGAGGCACTGTTTTCCAGCAGAGCGCGCAACACCTGAACCGCAATATTGCGCGGCAGCAGATCTTCCACGATCGCCTCTTCGCTTGGCTCATATTCGTAAGGCACGGCCGAATTCTCGACCTCGCCTTCTGCCTGAGCCGGCAGCTTGGCGGGGATCAGCTGATGCGCCGTCGGCACCTGACTGATCACGCTGCCGAACTTGGCAAAATACAGCGTCGCAACGTCGAACTCGCCGGCGTTGAACATCTCGAGAACCTTGTCCGTGACCTGCTGGGCCTGGGTGAACCCGACCTGCTTGATCTCACGGAAATTGAAGGTGTCCACGATGTTGTCGGCATACTGACGACGCAGGATATCGTGGCCCTTCCGGCCCACGGTCAGCATCTTGACGGTCTTGCCTTCGCTGAGCAGCTTTGCGGCATGCTCGCGGGCCAGACGCGCGATCGAGGAGTTGAAACCGCCAGCCAGGCCACGCTCGCCGGTGGCAACCACCAGCAAATGCACCTGATCCTTGCCTGTACCACCGAGCAGCACAGGCGCGTTTTCCTGACCGTCATAGACGGCACCAAGCGAAGCCAGCACCTTGCCCATGCGTTCGGCATAGGGGCGCGCAGCCTCGGCAGCTTCCTGGGCACGGCGGAGCTTTGCCGCCGCAACCATCTGCATGGCCTTGGTGATCTTCTGGGTCGATCTGACCGAGTCGATCCGGTTCTTGAGGTCCTTTAGCGAAGCCATTGGCCTTCGATCTCCCTGCTGGCCTTAGGCCGCGTAGGTCTTCTTGATCTCATCGAGTGCGGACTTGAGCGCGGCACGGGTGTCGTCGCTCAGGGCCTTGTCGGTGGCGATGGTCTTGAGCAGATCAGCATACTTGCCACGCAGGGCGGAAAGCACGGTCTGTTCAAAATCGCCAACCTTGTTGACGGGCACGCTATCGAGATAGCCATTGGCGCCAGCAAAGATCACCGCAACCTGCTCTTCCATCTTGAGCGGGCTGAACTGCGGCTGCTTGAGCAGCTCGGTCAGACGCGCACCACGATTGAGCAGACGCTGGGTGGCCGCATCCAGATCGGAACCGAACTGGGCGAAGGCCGCCATTTCGCGATACTGGCTCAGCTCACCCTTGAGCGAACCGGCAACCTGCTTCATCGCCTTGACCTGAGCCGACGAACCCACGCGGGACACCGACAGACCAACGTTCACAGCAGGACGGATACCCTGGAAGAACAAATTGGTTTCCAGGAAGATCTGACCATCGGTGATCGAAATCACGTTGGTCGGGATATAGGCCGACACGTCGTTGGCCTGCGTTTCAATCACGGGCAGAGCGGTCAGCGAACCCAGGCCATGCTTTTCATTGAGCTTGGCCGCGCGCTCGAGCAGACGCGAATGCAGATAGAACACGTCGCCGGGATAGGCTTCACGGCCTGGTGGACGACGCAGCAGCAGCGACATCTGACGGTAGGCAACGGCCTGCTTGGTCAGATCGTCATAGGCGATCACGGCATGCTTGCCGTTGTCGCGGAAGAACTCGCCAATGGCGCAGCCAGTGAATGGCGCGATGTACTGCAGTGGAGCGGGATCCGAAGCGGTTGCCGCGATCACCACCGAATAAGGCAGCGCGCCCGATTCTTCGAGCTGACGCACGAACTGCGCAACGGTCGAACGCTTCTGCCCGACTGCAACATAGATGCAATACAGCTTGTCAGTGTCCGAAGCATTGGCGTCATGCGCCGGCTTCTGGTTCAGGAAAGTATCAAGAATGATGGCCGACTTGCCGGTCTGGCGATCGCCAATGATCAGCTCGCGCTGGCCACGGCCAATGGGGATCAGCGCATCGATGGCCTTCAGGCCTGTCGACATTGGCTCATGCACCGACTTGCGGGGCAGAATGCCGGGCGCCTTGACGTCAACGCGACTGCGTTCAGTGTGCTCGATCGGACCCTTGCCGTCGATCGGGTTACCCAGACCGTCAACAACGCGACCCAGCAGACCCATGCCGACCGGGGTATCCACGATCGAACCGGTGCGCTTGACGACATCGCCTTCCTTGATGGAACGGTCATTGCCGAAGATCACGACACCGACATTGTCGGTTTCAAGGTTCAGGGCCATGCCCTTAATGCCACCCGGGAACTCGACGAGTTCACCAGCCTGCACCTTGTCCAGACCGTAGACGCGGGCGATACCGTCACCGACGGAAAGCACCTGACCGACTTCGGAAACCTGGGCTTCCTGGCCGAAATTCTTGATCTGGTCCTTGAGGATCGCAGAAATTTCCGCGGCTTTGATGTCCATTATCCGACCTCTTTCATGGCGATCTTCATCGCAGCGAGTTTTGTCTTGAGCGAGCTATCGATCATCTGGCTGCCGACCTTCACCTGAAGGCCGCCAATCAAGGATGGATCGACAAATTGATTGAGCGTGACGGTCTTGCCAATCTTGGCCTTGAGCGTCTCGCCGAGCGCGGCAACCTGATCTGCGTTCAGCGGCGCCGAGGAGGTGACGTCAGCCGTCACCTCGCCACGCGCCTGCGCGGCCAGTTCGCGAAAGCCGGCAATAATGGCATCAAGCGCGAACAGGCGACCATTCTGGGCCACCAGGCGCAGGAAGTTGCCGACCAGTGGATTGGTCTTGGCCTTGCCCAGCAATGCATCGAGCGCGCTGGCCTTGTTGTCCGCGGAAATGACAGGCGACCGCAGGAAGCGCGAAAAGTCCGCGCTTTCTCCGATCAAACGGGAGACGTCAGATAGAGACGTCTCGACCGATGCCAACTGGTTCTCGCTGCTAGCGAGATCAAACAGCGCCGACGCATATGGCCGAGCGATCTGGGTAAGCACTGAATTCTGCGCTGCCAATGCCGCATCACCCTCTTGGTTGCTTGCCTGCTTGCCGCCTGATTTGGTTTGGAAACCCGGGCGGTCGCTGACGCTTGTTCTTGTCTGGAAAAGAGGACGTCCGGAGCCCCCTTCAAAGTCGCGCTCGCTCTAGCACAAGGCTCGCGGGCCTTGCAAGGCTTGCAGGTGTGATTCACTGGCGGCGAAAGTGTCGCAGGGCACCTCAGGCAGCCGGGGGCGCACCTGCCCCGCTGCATCCACCAAAATAGAAATGTTTACCAATTGTTAATTTAAGTATTAAGCTCCCCAACATCGGATCCGAGGGGAGAACGACAAGATGTCAAACGTAATGTTTACAGTTGGTATGCCAACATACGACTGGAATGCGCTGTATCGTTCTGCACTGCAATCTGGCGTGTTCAACGTCACAGACAACTCACCTCAGACATCGATTAGCCTGACAACTGGCACAACCGTTCTGGTTATTAGCGGTATTGATCTGCGTGCTGATGCCGCGCGCAACATGACTTCTGGTGACATTACCGGTCTTGTTGTTTTCAGCGACGGGCAGGAAGTAGCCCGCATCGAAAACTTTGTCACGGCCGGTAGCTATACCGACTTGCAGACCATTCTGACCGAGTTTGACAACCCTGCTCCCAATGAAGGCGTCATCGGCTTCGCGCTGGCCAACCTGCTTTTGATGGAGCCGATCGATGTTGCCGGTTCGGCCGACCGAGACGTCTTTGGTAGCTCCATTGTCGGCGGGGACACCGTCGCGCTCAATGAGGGCAATGATGCCTATATCCTGGATACCCCTGCCGCCGCCGTTACGCTTGATGGCGGTAGCGGCAATGATTTCCTGCAAATGGGCTTTCAGCGCACCAATGGCGTCGTGATCGACTTTGGCACTGGTGAAGTCATTGAGCGCGCTACCCTGAACCTGCTGGCCAATTTCACCAGCTTTGAATCGGGTCGAGGCAGCCAGTTCGATGACGAGTTTTACGGCGCCGATATCGAGGGCGATGGCTATTTCATCGAAGCGTCACTGGGCAATGATAACTACTATATGCATGGCGATAGCTATGTGCGGGTGAGCTATCGATTCTTCTTTGAGCAGACGGGCATTGCTGGCGGCATTGATGCCAATCTGGGCACGGGTATCGTGATCAAGCCCGGCGCTGGTGGGACCGATCGCCTCTTTGGTATCGATACTCTTCAGGGTACCAATTATGATGATGTTTTCTATGGCAGTGTCTTCAACAACGAATTTGAGGGCATGGACGGCGCCGACACCATTAACGGCAGTGGCGGCTATGATCGCGTCAATTACTCGGCCGAACTGGGTTCCCGCGGGGTCTTCGTCAATCTCTCAGACAGTTCAGCCAACGGCGCCGTGACCGGCAGCGGCGGCGTGACCGTTGCGGCGCATGCCGCACTGGACAGCTACGGCAATACCGACAGCCTGATCAGCATTGAACGCATCGTCGGCACCGATCTCAACGACCGCATCATCGGCGATAGCACCGACAACCGGTTTTGGGGTGAAGACGGCAATGACCGCCTCTACGGCCACGAAGGCCATGACCGCCTGTACGGCGGCGACGGCAATGACTTCCTTTATGGCGGCGATGGCGACGACGATCTGTTCGGTGGGCTGCGCAATGACACCATTTACGGCGAGGCTGGCGATGATTTCATTGCGGCAGGCGAAGGCCACGATTTCATCAATGCTGGCAGCGGCAATTTCGACTTCATCGCAGGCTCGGCTGGCAACGACACGATTGATGGCGATGCCGGCTATGACATGTATGCTTTTGACAATTATGACCGCAATCGAGACGCCAATGGGGATGGCAATTCGATTGAACATGGAGGCGACAAAATTACAGTGACGCTGGAGAACGGTGTCGGCTCCGGTTCAATCACAGGCTATTTCGGCGTTAATCCCGCCTTTGCTGCCCCGCGCAAGCTGGCGCTAAACCAGACCTTCTCAAATCTTGAACGTATCCGCGGCACAGAGGGTCGAGATACATTCATTGTGGGCACCGGATTTTCTAACACCGCAGATACCAATGATAGCTTCGACGACCCCATACGCTCTGGGGCCGGTGTCTTCGAGTTCGTTGGCGGCAAAGGCATCGACACATTTGCTGATGCCAATCTCACCGGCTTGGCAATGATCAACTACGATGAAGAGAAATGGGCCCATCCTGAATTTGATGAGAACAACGGTGATTGGGGTGACCATGGAGAGATGGGCGTCGTCGTCAACTTGAGCGCCGACAACCGCAACATCGCAGGTTTCGGGTTTGTGGGTGCCGGACGTGCACTGGACACTTGGGGTGACTACGACGTCATTAACGGCATTACTGCCTTCCAGCTAACCGAGGCTGATGACTTGCTGCTCGCCGGCCAAGATGGCGTTGCAGTTCGCGGACGTGGTGGAAATGATTCCTTCACGGGGGGCGACGGGGCCGACCAGTTCAGCGGCGGGGATGGCGATGACATCGCAACCGGCGGCAGCGGAAATGACGATCTTAATGGGGACGACGGTAATGACGTCCTCAGCGGCGGAGCCGGGCGCGATCACCTCAGCGGGCAAAGCGGCAATGACGTGCTCAGTGGCGACGACGGCAATGACAATCTAAACGGTGATGATGGCGACGACAGGCTACATGGCGGCAACGGCCACGACGACGTGAATGGCGGAAGCGGCAACGATCAGCTCTACGGCGATTCAGGCAACGACTATCTATATGGTGACGACGGTGATGACCTGATTGATGGTGGAGTTGGCGACGACGACCTTAATGGGGGCAATGGCAAAGATACCATTTTCGGCGGGCTCGGTAATGATCGCGTGCGCGGGCAAGGCGACAATGACACACTGATCGGTGACCGCGGCCATGACCGCATTGACGGCGACGATGGCGATGACAACATCCACGGTGACGACGATGCATCGCAAGACACAGCCGGCGGCAACGATACCCTCTTTGGCGGGCACGGAAATGACCTCATTTACGGCGGTTTTGGTCACGATCGAATTGAGGGCGATGACGGCGATGACATAGTCTATGGCGGCTTCGGCCACGACGAGATCAATGGGGGATACGACCACGACACTATCTACGGCGAGAACGGGGAGGACCAGCTTTTCGGTGGGAGCGGTGACGACCGGATAGACGGGGGAATGAGCGACGACGCTGTTCAAGGCGGTGAAGGCAACGACACCTTGTTTGGCGGCGCTGGTAATGACGACCTATACGGAGGTAATGGTGATGATATTTTGGAAGGCGGTGCCGGCCAGGACTTTCTAGGTGGCGGTCTGGGCAATGACATTTTCGTTCTGGGGTCCGAAGCCGAAGGGATGGACACGATCTGGGATGAAGGTGGCATCGATCTGGTCACATCCACGATTAGCCGCAGCATCGCCAACCTGCAGCAAATCGAAAACCTGACACTTCTTGGCACGGGCGTCGCGGACGCAACTGGCAACTATCTCGACAACGTCATAACCGGCAACGACAAGGCCAACACCATTTGGGGTGCTGATGGCAATGACACGCTATTCGGCCTGGACGGCGCCGATACGATACTCGGGGGTGGAGGGGATGATTGGATCAGCGGCGGCCTCCGCCGTGATGTCCTGAGCGGCGAAGGCGGTGACGACACCTTTGCATTCGCTCTGATCGAGGATGCAGGCGTTTACGGTCAGCGTGACGTTATTACGGACTTCTCACAGGTTCTGGGCAATCGCGACCTCTTTGATCTGGAGGGCATCGATGCCAGTACCTTGGTAGCGGGCAACGATGCGTTCAGTTTCAACGCCATCAAGGGTGCGGGCTTCTCCGGCGCAGGCTCGTTGACCTGGACACAGCAAGTTGCGCAGAACCGCACGCTGATCATGGGTGACGTAGATGGCGACGGCTCAGCCGACTTCCACATTGAGCTGACGGGGCTCATTACGCTGACCACCGATGATTTCCTGCTCTAGTGGAGCCGGACGCACTCCTGACCGGCCCCCTGTGCGTGCACGGGGCCGGTTTGTCACATGAAACTCATCGGGTCTATATCCACCTGCACCCGCAGATTGCCTGTGGGTTTTTCGGCTGATCCGAGCCAGAACCGCACATAGCCCGACAGATCGAAATCCTTGCCCGACTGCGCCAGAAGCCGGACGCGGTAGCGGCCGCGGACCATGGAGATGGGGGCATCGGCCGGTCCGAACAGACGCACGCCTTCGGCCATTGGTGCCGCTGAAAGCAGGCGCTTGGCATAGGCCATCGCAACATCGTGCTCATTGGCCGAAATGATCAGCGCCGCCAGCCGCCCGAACGGGGGCAAGCCACCCGATTCGCGTGCCGCCAGTTCATGGGCATAAAATGCCTCGCGATCACCGGTCACCATGGCTTTCATAACCGCATGGTCGGGGTGGTAAGTCTGCAGAAATGCCTTGCCGGTTTTGGAGGCCCGCCCGGCCCGCCCCGCGACCTGTGTCAGAATCTGGAAGGTTTTTTCCGCGGCACGCGGATCGCCATGCGCCAGTCCAAGATCGGCATCCAGTACACCCACCACCGTCAGCTTCTCGAAGTGATGCCCCTTGGACACCAGTTGCGTGCCGATGATCAGATCGAACTCGCCACGCTCAATCTCGCCGAGCCGTTCGCGCAATTGCGCATTGCTGCCCATGTCAGAGGACAGGATCACCCGACGTGCATCGGGGAACCGCGCCGCGGCCTCTTCGGCCACCCGTTCGATCCCGGGCCCCACCGCGATCAGTGCATCCGCTTCCCCGCATTCACTGCATGCGGTGGGCGTCCGTACCTCATGCCCGCAATGGTGACACATCAACACCCCGCGAAAGCGATGTTCCACCATCCAGGCGGAGCAGTCCGGACATTGATATTGGTGCCCGCACGAGCGGCACAGGGTCAGTGGCGCATAGCCGCGGCGATTGAGAAACAGCAGAGCCTGCTCGCCCCGATCAAGCGCGGCGAAGACCTCCCGCGCCAGCGTTGGCGCGATCCAGGCACCTTTTTCCGGCCCGTCTATCCGCATGTCGATAGTAGTGATATTGGGCATGGCCGCCTCGGCATAGCGCGAGGTCAGCAGCACATGGGCATAGCGGCCGGTATTGGCGTTGTTGCGCGTTTCCACCGACGGCGTCGCCGAGGACAGGATTACGCGCGCATGGCTCAGATGGGCGCGCACCACCGCCATGTCACGCGCATGATAGGTGATGCCATCGGCCTGCTTGTAGGCGCCATCATGCTCTTCATCGAGCACCAGAATGCCCAGCTCGCGAAACGGCAGAAACAGCGCCGAGCGCGCCCCGACAACTGCCCGCACCGTGCCATCCAGCACCCCACGCCACACCTTGGCACGCTGCAGCGGCGTCATGTCGGAATGCCATTCGGCAGGCCGGGTGCCAAAGCGCTTGGTGAAGCGATTGATAAAGGTATTGGTCAGTGCAATTTCGGGCAGCAGGATCAGGGCCTGACGTCCGGCCCGCAGCGTGTCGGCGACTGCCTCAAAGAACACTTCGGTCTTGCCGCCCCCCGTCACCCCATCGAGCAGGGCAACGCCGAATTGATGCGGATCCAGTGCGAGAATGTCATCGAGCGCCTTTTGCTGCCCCTCAGACAACGTGGCGATGGCAGCCTCCGGATCGGGTTGCTCGACTATCGGCGGCGCGGGCGTTTCCAGCCGTTCAACGGCGCCAGCGCGTTCCAGTCCCTCAACGACCGAAGCCGAGACGCCAGCCGAGCCGATCAACGCGGCCTTGGGCCACGCCATATCGTCCATCAACACGTCCAGCACCCGCAATCGGGCCGGAGTCATCCTGTCGGGATCCTTGCCGGTCCGGCGAAACGCCACCACCGGCTTGGGCGCGTCCAGTGCTTCGCTTGAACGCAAGACGGCCCGCAACACCTGCCCGGGCGCTGCCAGCGTGTAGCGTGCCACCCATTCGACCAGCTTGAGCAGTTCCTCGCTGAGCGGCGGCACATCATAGGCCATGGCGATATCGCGCAGCCGATTATGCGCCACCATATCCTTGGGCGGCCCCCACACCACGCCCAGCACCAGGCGTGGTCCCAACGGCACAGAGACGATGGAGCCGCGCGCCACCGTCATGCCGTCGGGCACGTGATAGGTATAGGGTCCCTCCACGGCGACCCCCACCATAACCGCAACAATATCTGGACGTGACTGCATCTGTGCCTGTTCTGTTCGCCACGAACATAGGCAGCGTCCAGTGATTCTGCGACCGCTCAGACCATCAACCGCACCAGACTAGAGCACCACCAATGGTGCACCGGCCTTCACCGCGCTGGCGAGATGGATCACATCCTGCTGCAGCAATCGCACACAACCGCTCGAAACGGCCTTGCCGATACTGCGCTCATCCGAATTGCCATGCAGGCGGTAAAGCGTGTCCACATTGCCCTGATGGATATAGAGAGCACGCGCACCCAGCGGATTATCCACCCCGGCAGGCATACCGTGGCGATATTCCTCGAGCTCGGGTTGCCGCTCGATCATTTCGGCGGGCGGCGTCCAGGTTGGCCAGGCTTTCTTGTAGGCAATATGCGCCCGCCCGGCCCAGGCAAAACCGGCCCGGCCAATGCCCACGCCATAGCGGGTCGCCATGCCATTTTCGCCGACATGGTAGAGATGGCGCTGCGCAGTATCGACCACCACAGTACCGGGCGCCTCACCGGTGGGGTCGGTCACTTCCTGACGCCAATAGATCGGGTCTATCAGCGACATGTCGGCGGCGCGCACAACAAAGGGCTCGTCATAGATCGCGCCATACATGGCCTGCACATCGGCAGGAACGGGCTGGCGGACGGGCGCGGCCGCAGCAACGACACGGCGAGGTGTGGTTGTGGTGCAGCCGGCCAGAGCCAGGGCAGAAAGACTGGTGGCGCCGACCATGAACTGGCGGCGACCGATGGAAAGACGGGTCATGTCGAAAACTCGAAAACGGGAGGCCATTTGGCCGCTGAAACCTGAGGATGAAACGATATCCGGCGTCAGGCCCGTCTGGGCGGCGGCAATTCGGCCTCAGGCCCAATCGTGGCAGGGGGCAGCAACACCGTCTGCTGCAGGGCAGGACGGATGGTGGGGCCTATGGCGGGCAGCGTGCTGGTAATCACACCCTGATCGGGATGGCAGGGCAGCACGCGCTTGCCACCCAGTGATTTGCAGTGCACCAGCTTGGTTGGTGTGGGAGCCGAAACGCTGGTTTGTTCAATCGACCACACCGGTCCCGAAACACCGGCAGCCACCGACAGGCTGGGGGCGCTCAGGCCGACCAGTGCCAAAATCAGTACAGCAATGCCCAATAGACGTTTCATGCAATCGCCTTAGCGCGCCTGCCTTTGCGGCGGAAGACCGCTCACGGCAGCGTGTTTATGTTCTCGGCCTGACTGATTGCCTAAAACGCACCGCGCAGGCCTGCCGTGATTTCGGCGCTACGCAGATCCGCGCCCCCCAGATCGTTGCCCACAATGGTGCGCGCGCCGGTAGTGGTGTTGAAATACTCGGACTTCCCGCGCATCAAGAACATCTGGTCGTAGCGGGCGGCCACGTAGAACTCGGCCAGCGGACCCAGCGCGAAGCCGACATCGGCGCCCAGTGCAATGGTGGGTGCTGGATTGAAATTATCGACCACCAGAAGATTGCGCATCCAGTGGTTGTCGCGCGTCTGCGCCATCACGGTCAGGCCACCGCGCAGCAAACCACCAATCCGCACATTGTCGTAATACTGATCGCCATCAAAACCGACAAACAATTCGGGCAGTTTCTGCTGATAGGTAATTGCAGGCTCGCCATCGGCAAAATTGCCGGTTTTGTTGCGGAAGCCGCCATCGCTATAGATGTAGGAACCGCCATAGGCCGACCATTTCACATCAGTGTATTTCAGGCCCGTGTGGAAACGGATGACGGCCTCGGGATCATTGACCAGCTCATAGCCAATCATCGCCGCGCCCGTCAGATAGTGATCAAGATTGGTGTCAGGGTGCTGCGAGCGGTGCGTCCAGTTGTCAAAGCTATCGGTCGAGACCAGCCAGTCATAGTCCTCCATATAGCTTGAGCCAAAGCCAGCAACGCTGCCTTCGGCACGAATGGAGAAGCCATTGCCCACATCAACTGCAATGCTGCCGCGCAGCATCGGGACGCGGGTCTGCCAGATCAGCTGGCTCAGCGTGCGCTCGCCATTGAAGACATATTCATTGCCCTCAAGATACATTGCGCCAATGCCACCAGTAACCCGGACGGTGTCGTCAGAGCTGGTATAGGCATAGCTTTGCGCCGCTGCCTGGCCGACTGATACAGCCAGCAAGCCCATGGCCAACACACCCGCTAAAGTATTGATACGTCTGGACATCGATCGGCCTCTTTGAGGATTCGCACAATGGCAGGCGCTGGTTAAACATCGGTTTACCATGAAGGACCAGATTGCACCTATGGTCGACTCTGCCTTTGCCACCGACGAGCTTGTCCGCGCCCGCATCAGCGATTGGCAGCGTGAGCTGGGATCAGTGCGTCGGCTCGCCGACAATACGCTCGAAGCCTATGGGCGGGACCTCGACCAGTTCCTGCAGTTTCTCGCCGGCCACACCGGCGGCCCGGTTTCTCTAAATACGCTCAAGGATTTACGCGGTGCCGATGTGCGCGCCTTCATGGCGCAGCGGCGCAATGAAAGTCTGGGGTCACGCTCGCTGGCCCGGGTCCTGTCAGCGCTCAAGAGCTTTTTCCGTTTCCTGGAACGCGAAGGGGTGATGAGCACCGAAGCGCTCAATGTCATCCGCACCCCCAAACTACCCAAATCCCTGCCCAAGGCGCTGACCGTGCTCGAGGCGCGCGATACGATTTCCACCACCCAGGACATGGAAGAACGGCCCTGGGTCGCGGCCCGCGACATGGCCGTGCTCTCGCTGTGCTATGGCGCTGGCCTGCGTATTGCCGAAGCGCTGGCGCTGACCCGTGCGGACCTCGAAACCGAGGTTTTGCGGGTGACTGGCAAGGGTGGCAAGACCCGCATGGTGCCGCTGATCGCTGCTGTTCGCCGCAGTATTGACCTCTATCTCAAGCTCTGCCCCTTCGCCCCCCAGCCCGGCGAGCCGCTGTTTCGCGGGGTCAAGGGCGGGGTGTTGTCCCCGCGTCTGATCCAACTGCGCGTGGCGCAATTGCGCGGCGCGCTGGGCCTGCCGCCCTCGGCAACACCGCATGCGCTGCGCCATTCCTTTGCTACCCATCTGCTGGGCAAGGGCGGCGATCTGCGCGCCATCCAGGAATTGCTGGGCCATGCCAGCCTGTCCTCGACGCAGATCTACACCGCGGTGGACACCGACCGCCTGCTCGACAGCTACCGCAAGGCGCACCCCAGAGGTTAACACACTGTTAGCATCGAGCCTGTCCGGACGACCGAACGGTTCGCGTTGAGATGGACTTGCGTGCACCGCTTCTGGCCCGGTAAAACCATACCATGGACATCATCGTCGCAACCTCTTGCCTTACACTGCTCCTTTCTGGCTCCCCGCGGGACCGGAACGAGCGCTGACGTCCAGCCATTCGTTACCCCGGTCCGCCTTCTGGCGCTCCGGTGACTGGCAAGGTGGACCTTATCAGGACCTGCCAGATGACCCGCCAGCCTCCCCTCACCGTCAGCGACCCGATCGGCTATGCCTTTGCCGTGGCCGGCGCCGTGCTGTTTTCAACCAAGGGCATTTTCATCAAGCTTGCCTATGGCCAGGGCGTGTCGACCGAAATGCTGCTCAGCCTGCGCATGCTGGTCGCGCTGCCGGTCTATCTGCTCATTCTAGTCACCATTTTGCGCCGCGAGGATAGTCTGCGCCGTGCCCTGAGCGTACCCGTGGTGCTGGCCAGCATGGCCGTGGGCATTCTGGGCTATTATCTCTCGAGCTATCTCGATTTCCTGGGGCTGAACTTCGTCACCGCCCAATATGAGCGGCTGGTGCTGTTCACCTATCCGTTTTTCGTGCTGCTGTTTGGCGTGTGGTTCTTCGGTGATCGCATGCTCTGGCGCGTCGTGCCCGCCATGCTTGTGTCCTATGCCGGTCTGCTGGTGATCTTTGGCTGGAACCTGGCAATCAATCCGGACGGGCTGGTCACCGGCACGCTGCTGGTCCTGGCCGCCGCCATCACTTTTGCGCTCTATCAGCACCTGGCCAAGCGTCAGATGCTGACCATTGGCGCGGGGCTGTTCACCTGTATCGGCATGTCCACCGCCGCACTGGTCGCCATCGGGCAGAATCTGGTGCTGGCGGGCCCGGCCAGCTATCTCGGCCTGACCCCGCAAATCTGGGCCTATGGTCTGGCACTGGGTCTGCTGGGCACGGTGTTGCCCTCGTTTCTGATGAATATGGGCATGGCCCGGATCGGCGCCCGCGCCACCGCATCGACCGGCGCTTTCGGCCCGGTCGTGACCATCATCATTGCCGTGCTGGTGCTGGGCGAACCCTTCACCCTGTTCCATGCCATTGGCACCGCCCTTGTGCTGGCCGGCTCAGTGCTGTTTACCCGCGCCGAGCGGGCCGCCCGCAAGGCGACACCATGATTCTGCCACGCAAGGCTTTTGAGCCCGGCAACTTCGCACTAGGATGGCGCCAGTTGACGCCCAGCCATCTCGAAAGGGACACCAGATGATCCGATTGAAGACGCTTCTGAACAGCGCCGGGCTGGGCCTTGTCTCTGCCGCCACGCTGGCGGCAGCTCTGGCGCTGGGCCTGACCATGCCCGCCCACGCCGACAAGATCACCCACACGCCCAAGACCAGCGCGCCCGCCATCAGCGCCGGCATGATCGATTATGGTGACGACACCAGCGAATGGGCCAATGACGGCGAGTGCGATGATCCGCGTTTTGCCGGCCCCGCCGCCGCCGACGAACTGCTTGAGGCCGACAAAGGGCACGACGCCACCGATTGCCGCACGGCCTATGAGGCGGGCGCGCTGACCCTGGTCGACACCACCGCCATCATCGAGGCCCCTGCCCCCGCCATTGATTTCGGCGATGACAGCAGCGACTGGGCCAGGGATGGCGAATGCGACGACCCCCGCTTTGAGGGCCCGGCCAGTGCTGCCGAACTGCTCGATGCCGATATTGCCCGCGACGCCACCGACTGTCAGGCCGCTTTTGAAGCCGGTACAGTGACCCTGCGCGCGGACAGCGCCGCCGACAGCGCCAGTGACACCGCCACCCCATCAACGATCGAGGCGATCGATTTTGGCGACGATACCAGCCACTGGGCCAATGATGGCGAGTGTGACGACCCCCGCTTTGCCGGTACAGGCGTGGCCAGCGAATTGCTGCAGGCCGATCTGGGCCACGATGCCACCGATTGCCGCACCGCCTATGACGCAGGCATGGCAACCTTTATCGGCGACAGCCCGGCTCTGGATGACCCCAGCCAGTCATTCATCGATTATGGCGACGATACCAGCGAATGGGCCAATGACGGCGAATGCGATGACCCCCGCTTTGCCGGATCGGGCGTCGCCGACGAACTGCTTGAAGCCGATCGCGGCCACGACGCCACCGATTGCCAGGCCGCCGTTGAAGCGGGCAATGCCAGCTTTCTGGGCGGCGACACCACCAGCCCCGTTGGCGCCTTTGACTATGGCGGCGACTGGAGCAAATGGGCCAATGATGGCGAATGCGATGATCTGCGCTTTGAAGGCCCCGGCACCGACAAGAAGCTGCTGACCGACGACCTGCAGGGCGATGCCAGCGACTGCAAGGCCCTTGAAGCCCAGGGACAGGTCTCGATCCGCACCGTCTACACCCCGCAATATGCCGCCGCTGCCCCCTATGACAGCCAGGCCATCGAGTTTGGCGATGACAGCTCCAGCTATGCCAATGATGGCCAGTGCGATGACCCGCGCTTTGAGGGACCGGGCGCGGCCAGCTATGTGCTTGAAGACGATCTCAAGCGCGATGCCAGCGATTGCCGCACCGGCTACGAGGCGGGCACCATCATGCTGCGCGCGGGGCAGAGCTAGCCTTCAGGCCAGCCCGAAAATCAGCAATGGCGGGGCCGGTCCCCGCCATTCTTGTGTCCGCTACCAGGCCTTGAAGCTGCCGATAATGGCCACTTCATCGCTGGCGCAATCAAAACTGCCCGCCTTGTCGGCGGCCTGCCGCGCCAGCTCATTAGCATTCTTGTTGGCGCGCGCATCGACATAGGCGATGGGGCAGCTATTGCCCTCGACCAGCTGGGTCACCATCAGCACCTGCCCGTTATCCTCGCCGGTTTCGGGATCGGCGGTGTAATAGCGCACAATGGTGGCAATCGGCATCCAGCGGCCCAGATCATTGCTCAGCCGCCATTCCAGCTTGGCGCCCAGCGTATTGAACGGGGGCATGGTGTAGAACGGGGCGCGCTGATCAATGCCGAAACCGTAATTGAGCGAAAAGCGCAGATCGCCCTCGCGGATCATCAGCGGGTAGCCCTTATAGCCCGGACAGGCCCAGCTGACGCCGAAATCATCGGCATCCAGAACCAGGCAGTCATCGAGATTGATATCGGTATAGGCACTGTTGAAACCGGCCTGGGCCGGGCTTGCCAGCGCCAATACGGCCAGGGCGGCATAGACAATGGGTTTCATCTTGGCTCCGGGGCGCGTAGGAAACAGGGACAATATGCGGCAGCAGCCTTGCACCAAACTGGCTTGCCTTTGCACCGCCATTATGGGCACAACGCAACCACTTTGTGGCCCCCTTGATCAACGAGACACCAAGCCAAATGAACATCGACGCAATCCCCACCGGGAAGAACCCACCCGACGACCTCAATGTCATCATCGAAGTCCCCATGGGCGGCGAGCCGATCAAGTACGAGATCGACAAGGCCAGCGGCGCGCTGTTTGTTGACCGTTTCCTCTATACGCCCATGCGCTACCCCGGCAATTACGGCTTTGTGCCTCATACCCTGTGTGGCGACGGCGACCCGCTCGACGTCATCGTGATGAACTCGCGCCCGCTGGTGCCCGGCGCCGTGGTGCGCTGCCGCCCGATCGGCGTGCTGTTCATGGAAGATGATGGTGGCCAGGACGAAAAGATCCTCGCGGTCCCCGTGCAGAAGCTGACCCGCATGTATGACGCCATCAAGGATGTCACCGACATGCAGGAAATCCAGGTCGAGCGCGTCAAGCACTTCTTCACCCACTACAAGGATCTCGAGCCTGGCAAATGGGCCAAGATTTCCCATGTCGGTGGCTATGAAGACGCCAAGAAGGTGATCCTGGATTCCATCGACCTGCATAACAAATCGGCCTGACCCTCTGGTCAGCCTGATCTTTTCGAGACTTTGAAGGGGCGCTTGGCGCCCCTTTGCTATTTCGGCCCGTCCGCCTGCCGCAGCGCAGCCACCTCTGCGCGCAGGGCCCGCACCTCGGCCAAAATGCTGGCTGTATCATCATGCAGCGCCTGCCGGTCAGTGCTGGCCGCCGCCTCGGTTTCTTCCTGCATGGCCGAGACGATGACACCGATGAACAGGTTCAGCACCGCATAGGTGGAGAGCAGAATGAAGGGCACGAAGAACAGCCAGGCCAGCGGGAAGGCCGTCATCACCGGGCGCACAATGCCCATCGACCAGCTCTCCAGCGTCATCACCTGAAACAGCGTATAGAGCGAGGCGCCCAGACTGCCGAACCAGTCCGGAAAGGCCGCGCCGAACAGATTTGTCGCCATCACCGCGGCCACATAAAACAGCATGGCCATTAGCGCCACGATCGAACTCATCCCCGGCAGGGCCGCGACCAGCCCGCCAACCACACGGCGCAGCGCCGGCAGGGTCGAGACCAGCCGCAAGGCCCGCAGGATGCGCAGGGCGCGCAGCACCTGGAACGGGCCGCTGGCCGGCACCAGGGCAATGGCCACCACAAAGAAATCAAACAGGCTCCAGGGATCGCGGAAAAAGCCCGGCCCGAAGGCATAGATGCGCAAGGCGATCTCGACCACGAAGATGGCCAGGATGATCATGTCGAGCGCATGGAGCACCGGCCCGAAACGGGCGACCAGACCGGCATCGGTTTCGAGCCCCAACACCAGCGAATTGAGCAGGATCACGGCCACAATGGCCTGCTCCCAGCGGCGGGAGGTCAACAATTGCACAAGGCGCTGGCGCATGATCAAGGGCTCCACAAGAACCCCATGAGGCAAAGGCCAGAGCGCAGGATTCGTCAAGGGTGTGTTGGGTCGCAGTGGGCGGTGATCAATCCTGGACTTTGTGTCTTTGGGGTCCTGAACTTATCCCCGGTCAGAGCAACGCACCGATAATTTGCGCCAGTCAACACGTGATCGGAGCAACCATATTGAGGGCCAATAGACTGCTTGCAAGAGCCGAGTACGTGATAGCGTCGCGTCGACTAACAATCATCGGGCTTGGCCTCGAGCGGCTGCTGCGCAAATATAACCCAGCTCAACCCCGTGTGCCAGCGGGACGTCCCACTGGCGGTCAGTGGACGCGGACTAGAGTTGCCGGACGCTGGAATGATGGCAATTATGCAAAGTGCGAGGCTCAATATGAGAGCGACATCTTCCAGTGCAGAATGACGGTGTGGTCCCCCGCCTGCAGCAATCAGGCAATGTTGCGGCGCACCGCCTGTATGAAGGATGATCCCCTTCCGCCGTTCAACTATTGAGGTGCGTGATGATCATCGGCACGCGAACCCTGACCGTACTGACGCCGAGCGGCGAACAACCCGTTGTCATTCGGGTGTTTCAACCCGTGCAGAATGGACCGAGCTGGGACTGCCATTATGAGATCGACTGGCCTGAAGGACGCGTCAAGAGCCGCGCGATGGGCAATGATGCCCTGCATGCCATCGACATGGCTCAGCAAAAGATCGGCACTGATCTGCAGATGAGCCGCTATCACCATGAACGGACCATGTGGTGGATCAAACCCTGGGTCGGCTACGGCTTTCCCATGCCCAAAGGCGCCCGTGACCTGCTGATTGGCGACGATCAGAAATACTATGGCGTGGACAGTTAAGTGCAATCCGGTCCTTTCGCCTTAACAGCCAGGCGGGTCCAACGTTTGGCTTAAGATTGCTGCACCACCAGTGGACAAAAAATAGCCCGGAGCGTTCACCCCGGGCCGTCTTCATTCCAGTCCAGACAACGTCTGGTGGTCAGCCAAGATGGGCCAGCACCGCGAGCAACAAGAGCGCCACGATATTGGTGATCTTGATCATCGGGTTCACAGCCGGACCGGCCGTGTCCTTGTAGGGGTCGCCGACGGTGTCGCCGGTGACCGAGGCCTTGTGCGCCTCACTGCCCTTGAGGTGTTTGACGCCATGGCTGTCGGTGAAGCCGTCTTCAAAGCTCTTTTTGGCATTGTCCCAGGCGCCGCCACCGGCGGTCATGGAAATGGCCACGAACAGACCCGTGACGATCACGCCCATCAGCATGGCACCCAGCGCCGAGAAGCCCGCAGCGGGTCCGGCGATCCAGTTGATCAGGAAGAACACAAGAATCGGGCTGAGCACGGGGAGCAGGCTGGGCACGATCATTTCCTTGATCGCCGCCTTGGTCAGCATGTCCACGGCCCGGCCATAGTCGGGCTTTTCGGTGCCGGCCATGATGCCCGGCTTTTCCTTGAACTGGCGGCGCACCTCGACCACCACGGACTGGGCCGCGCGCCCCACTGCCGTCATGCTCATGCCGGAGAACAGGAAGGGCAGCAGACCGCCAAACAGCAGGCCCACCACAACGTAGGGATCGGCCAGCGAGAAGGTCAGCTGACCCACGCCCTGGAAGATCGCCGGGGCATCAGGCAGGTTCGAGAAGTAGATCAGATCCTGCGTATAGGCCGCAAACAGCACCAGCGCGCCCAGACCGGCCGAACCAATGGCATAGCCCTTGGTGACGGCCTTGGTGGTGTTACCCACCGCATCGAGCGCATCGGTATTGTGCCGCACGGAGTCGTCGAGCCCGGCCATTTCGGCAATACCGCCGGCATTGTCGGTGACCGGACCAAACGCATCGAGCGCCACCACGATACCGGCCAGCGCCAGCATGGTTGCCACCGCAAAAGCGATGCCGAACAGGCCCGCCAGATTATAGGTGATGATGATGCCGCCAATGATCACCAACGCCGGCAGCGCCGTTGATTCCAGCGACACGGCCAGACCCTGGATCACATTGGTGCCGTGACCGGTGACCGAGGCTTCGGCAATCGAATTGACAGGACGGCGACCCGTGCCGGTGTAGTATTCGGTGATCACGATGATCAGCCCGGTAATCACCAGCCCGGCCACGCCACACCAGAACAGCGCCCATGGGGTGAAGGTCTTGTCGCTGGCCTCGATGGCGATGTTCATATCGCCAAACATCAGCCACAGCACGGGCAGCAGCGCGATCAGCGACAGCACACCGGTGGCGATGATGCCCTTGTAGAGCGCGCCCATGATGTTGTTGTCCGCGCCCAGCTTGACGAAATAGGTGCCGATGATCGAGGTGACCACGCAGGCCCCGCCAATGGCCAGGGGCAGCACCATGCCGATCAGCTTGAACGCGTCGGGCAGGATGATGGCGGCCAGCACCATGGTGGCAACAATGGTCACCACATAGGTTTCGAACAGATCGGCTGCCATGCCGGCGCAGTCGCCAACATTGTCACCCACATTGTCGGCAATGGTGGCCGGGTTGCGCGGATCATCCTCGGGGATGCCCGCCTCGACCTTGCCCACCATGTCGCCCCCCACATCGGCCCCCTTGGTGAAGATGCCGCCGCCCAGACGGGCAAAGATGGAAATCAGCGACGCGCCGAACGAGAGGGCAACCAGCGCATCGATCACCGTACGGCTGGTGGGATCAAACCCCAGCATCTGGGTGAGCATCATGAAGTAGAGCGTGACGCCCAGCAGGCCCAGCCCTGCCACCAGCATGCCGGTGACCGCGCCCGATTTGAACGCCAGGTCGAGGCCGCGGCCCAGCGAACTGACGGCGGCCTGCGCCACGCGCACATTGGCGCGCACCGACACATTCATGCCGATAAAGCCGGCCGCGCCGCTCAGCACCGCGCCCAGCAGAAAGCCGATGGCCGCATAAATGCCCAGCAGCAGATACGCCGCAATCAGGATCACCACGCCCACAATGGCGATGGTGGTGTATTGCCGCTTGAGATAAGCCGACGCGCCTTCGCGAACGGCCGCCGAAATTTCCTGCATGCGGGCCGTCCCGGAATCGGCGGCCAGCAATTGCTGGGTGGTAATCACGCCATAAACGATGGACAGAGCGCCGCACACGACGATCAGCCAGAGTGCCAAAGTCATAGAAAAGTCCCTCTCGATTTTCCTCCAGGGACCCGACGCTGGCCTGACAGGGGTCCTCCAACCCGCGCCAGACAGCCCTCCAAATGGGCCCCCTCCAATCGTCGAGATTAGCGGGATTGTTCGGTTAAGCAATGGTAATTGCGATGTTTTGTCGCGGGGTGTGGACGGGCGACGGGGGTGCGACTTCGCGCGTGCAGCCTCACCCCCTCCTCGAGGGGGAGGTTTGTCTCAATTCATCGGGGACCATCGAGCGCCGCCAGTGCCGCCACGAGCGCTGGCCCATCTCCTGCCACCGCCAGCGTCTTGAGCCGGGCGGTCTCGCCATGGCTGACGCTGATGGCCGATTTGGCCACACCCAGCGGCTTGGCCAGCAGCGCGATCACCGCTGCATTGGCCTTTCCCTTGTCGGGTACGGCCTTGACCCGAACCCGCAACACGGCGCTGCCGTCATCGCGCCGCTCGACGCCCTCAATGGCGTCGCGCCCGGCATTGGGGGTTACCCGAACAAAAAGGCTCAGCCCCTGGGGGCTGAGCCGGTAGCAATCTGCCATCAGGTGTGCCCCTTACGGGACGTAGGGATAGCCATAGCGCAGGATCAACTGCTGCAGGAAGAAGATGCCCAGGAACAGAATGATCGGCGAAATATCCAGGCCCGAAAAATTGGGCATGACGCGCCGGATGGGATTGAGCAGAGGCTCGGTCAGCTGATTGACCACGCGCCAGACGCTGGCGACGAACTGATTGCGCGTGTTGATCACGTTGAACGAGATCAGCCAGCTCATGATGATCATGATCAGCAGCACCCACCAATAAAGCTGGAGGATCACCATGATCACATCGAGTACGGCCTTCATTGCAGTCTCCCTGTTTTCATTGCCTTATTTAGTCGCAACGACGCCGCGCGACAAGGGCAGGCCCAAAAGCATGAAGACCCCGCTCTGGTCGCACAGAACGGGGTCTCAATGACTGACATCCGGTACGCAAAACAAATAAAACCCGGACAGGCTCTCTCTTGCACGAACCGTGCCAAACAGCGCGCGCCCACAAAACAGGCCTGATAGGTTAAATCGCTGTAAACATTAACTTTTCAGTCACCATAACCCGATGCAAAATGCGAGGCAAACGGCAACGGCCTCGCATAATGCGAGGCGGACTAGACCAGCCCGGTGCGCGGATCAACGCCCAGCATCAGGTTCAGATTCTGCACCGCCGCACCCGAAGCGCCCTTGCCCAGATTGTCATAGACCGCCACCAGCACCGCCTGCGCCCGTTCGTCATTGGCGAACACATGCAGCTTCATGGTGTTGGTATTGTTGTAGATCTCGGGGTTGAGCTCGGCCGATTTGGCCATCTCGGCAAAAGGGGCCACCTCGACAAAACTGTCGGGGATCCCCGCAAAGTGATCGGCAATGGCGGCATGGAGCTCTGCGCCCCGTGGCACCACGCCCAGATGACCCAGTTGCAGCGGCACGCAGGTCACCATGCCCTGGGCATAATCACCCACCGAAGGCACAAACAGCGGCGCATTGGCCAGCTTGGTATAGGCGGTCATTTCGGGCATGTGCTTGTGCGCGAAGGTCAGCGCATAGGGCATGTAATGCGGCGCGGCTTCGCCGGCGGCTTCATATTCGGCAATCATCTGCTTGCCGCCGCCGGAATAGCCCGAAATGGCATTGACGGTAATGGGATAACCCGAGGGCAGCAGGCCCGCCTCAATCAGCGGCCGCACACTGGCGATCACCCCCTGCGGATAACAGCCCGGATTGGTAACAAACCGCGCCTTGGCGATGGTGGCGCCCTGCACCTTGTCCATCTCGGCAAAGCCATAGGCCCAGTCCGGATGCACCCGGAAGGCCGAGGAGGCGTCGATCACCCGCGTCGTGCCATTGGTGATCAGCGAAACGCTTTCCTTGGCCGCATCATCGGGCAGGCACAAAATGGCGATATCGGCCGCGTTGAGCAGCCGCGCGCGTTCATCGAGATCCTTGCGCTTGTCATTGGCGATGGAGATGACCTCAAGATCGGTGCGGCCGGCCAGGCGCTCGCGGATCTGCAGACCCGTGGTTCCCGCTTCCCCGTCGATGAAAATCTTGGCAGTCATTGGCGTTCTCCAGATGCGTTTGCGTAGATGGACCCCCACAGTGGCAAGGTCAAGACTGCCAGCTCCTTGGGGACGGTCGCGATGGATGCGGCAGACCTGTTCTGCGCATGGGGTCGGCAAGGCCCCCTCACCCGACCCGAACGGGTCGACGCCTCCCCCAGGGTAGAGGTGAAGGCGCGCGCCGTGGGGAGGGAGGCCCCGCAAGGGGTCTGGTGGGGGACTTCTGGCGATAGTCCCTGAAGCCCCCCACCCTTAATCCCTCCCCACAAGGGGGAGGGAGGCAGATCGCCCGGACTTGCCCATCCCGGTCCCCAATGGCATTGCTGGAGCAAGAACCAAAACCGGAGACCGTCATGACCCCTCATAACCACGCCAAGCCCGGTGACTATGCTGATGCCGTCCTGCTGCCCGGCGACCCGCTGCGCGCCAAATGGATTGCCGAGACCTTTCTCGATGAGCCAAAACTGGTCAATTCGGTCCGCAACTGTCTGGGCTATACCGGCAGCTATAAGGGCAAGCGCGTTTCCGTGCAGGCCACCGGCATGGGCCAGCCCTCGCTGGCCATCTATGTCAATGAACTGGTCAACACCTATGGGCTGAAAACCCTGATCCGCGTCGGCACGTGTGGCGGGCTCAATGCCAAGGTCAAGGTGCGCGACCTGATCCTGGCCCAGGCCGCCTCAACCGATAGCGCCATCGTGCGCGACCGTTTTGGCGCCTATAACTTCGCCCCAATCGCCGATTTCGGTCTGCTGCGGTCCGCCGCCGAAAAGGCCGAAGCGAAAAACATGCGCTACCATGCCGGCAATATGCTCAGCTCCGACATTTTCTACCATGCCGACGGCATGGCCGGTTACGACAAGCTGCCCGAGCACGGCGTCATCGGCGTCGAGATGGAAGCCGCCGCGCTCTATACTTTGGCCGCCCGCTTTGGCGTCAAGGCGCTGACCATCTGCACCATGACCGACTGCCTGATCACCAAGGAAGAAATCGACGCCGAACAGCGCCAGACCTCCTTGAGCGACATGGTGACCATCGCGCTTGAGGTCGCGATCGAGGGGTAGCGTTGGTACGATGCCGCCAGTGGCTTGAGATGGCCGAAATGGGGTGGATTGCGGAATGTCGGGTTTTGGGAAACAGGCTTGCGGATGCTGCCACCATTACCTAGCGTCCAGTTAGAAATTTCAGCCAAAGCAGAGGCGCTGTATTGCAAGATATCCAAGGTGACGACAAAACTCTCGAAGTGCTACTTTCTGGATCAGCATTCGGCATCGACTACTACCAGCGTGAATACCGATGGAAGCGAAAGCAGCTTCAGGAACTCGTTGATGATCTCTACACTCAGTTTTCTCAAACCTGGAGCCCTGGCACGCCACTGGAAAAGCAGTCTAAATATTTCCTCGGCTCCATTGTCATCAGCAAGGCTGGCGATGTGCGCAACATCGTTGATGGGCAGCAGCGCATAACGACTTTAACGCTGCTTCTAATCTATCTGAATCATCTGCAACGGGACCACGCGAAGAAGGTCAACAAGATCGAGCAGTTGGTCTTTGACGAGGACCCAGGCGGCCCCAAGTTCAAGCTCGATATCCCGGAACGCAACGACTGCATGTCGGCCTTACTTAATGGCGAACGCTACAACCCCGAGGGTAAATCAGACTCTGTGCGCAATCTGGTGGACCGTTACGACGATCTCGATGAAGTCTTCCCGAAAACCATGTCGTCTGACGAACTCAACATGTTCATCTGATGGGTCATTCGAAACGTGAAGCTGATCGAAATCACCGCGAACGATGATGGCGACGCTTATACGATCTTCGAGACGATGAACGATAGGGGCCTCTCCCTCACCCCTACAGACATGCTCAAGGGTTATCTGCTGGCCAATATCGAAGACCCGAACAAACGGCTTGAAGCGGACAAGCTGATCAAATCCTTCCTGACCAAATTCGCCGAGTTCGGCGACAACACCGAGCCTGACTTCTTCAAAGCTTGGCTGCGGTCGCAATATGCCAAGCGGATTAGGGAGCGGAAGAAAGAAGCCAAGAACGAAGACTTCGAACTGATCGGCACGGAGTATCACCGCTGGATACGCAACAACGCAAAAGAGGTGGGGCTGAACGCCAGCGAGGATTTCTACCTGTTCGTCGTCAAGAACATGCGCATCTTCGCGGACCGGTACCTGCTGCTCCTCAAGGCGTCCGCCACTCGTAAGACGGGGCTAGAGAGTGTCAAATACAACGCCGATGCGGGCTTTACGCTCCAACACCATATCATCCTCTCCTCGGTGAATGCGGATGATGACAAAGACACGGCAAAGGCCAAAATGGGCGTCGTCGCCGACTTCATCGACAGTTGGCTGAACGTTCGCTTCTGGAACTATAAATCCAACAGCTATTCTCAGATGCAATATGCCGCTTTCACCGTGATTCGCAGTGTCAGGAGCAAAACACTGACCGAGGTGCGGGCGATACTGCATAAGCGGCTGAAGGAAGAATTCGACGAAAACGACTTCCAGAAGTGGGTAGGGTTAAATCAGTTCACCTCTAAGGCGATCCACCGTCAGTTGGCCCGCTTCACCGACTGGCTGGAGCAACAAGCGGGAGAGCCGGGGCGATACGAGGATTACATCGTGCGCTCAGGCAAGAACGCCTATGAGGTCGAACACATCCTTGCCGACAAGTTCGACATGTTTGTCAAAGAATTCGAGGATGCCGGCGCCTTTGAGGAATGGCGCAACTACATTGGCGGGCTGCTATTGTTGCCCAAGAAGGTGAATGCCAGCCTAGGGGATGCCCCTTACAAGAAGAAGCTGCCGCACTACCTAAAGGCGAACGCGCTCACCCAATCGCTGCATCCGAGTTTCTATGCGAACAACCCGGGTGTGCTGAAAGCGCTCAAAACCCACAATTTGGCGTTTAAACCCTATAAGGAATTCGGGTGGGAGGAAATCGAGCAGCGTTCCCAACTCTACTGCGCTATCGCGGCTCTGATCTGGTCACCAGACCGCTTGCTGAGAAAGGCGGCATAAGAAGGTCGGTGCCAAGGCCTGGTTTGGGCCTGAAACGACGGTTTTCTCAGGATTCGGAACGCTTTCGATATCCGACCCTTGGAAACTACCAAGCCGGCCCGGACTTTGCCGTCTGGCGACGTTTGAACAAGCGGCAGCTTTCGGGACGCAACGTACGCTCCCGAATGACCGAATTGGGGTCGCAAGCCGCCGGTCCGTCCTGGCCGCTACCCATTGTCATCAAACACCAGATCGTCACCCTCGGCCTTGAGCCGAGGGCTCTACACTCAGCTATAACAAGGTGAAGTGAAGTCTCCTCGGGTCAAGCCCGAGGATGACGGCTGGTGGGGCCGAGGATGACGCAGGTGGGTCCGGGGACGTAGTCGGTGGTGCCACGAGTTGGAAGCCGGTGCCGCCCCCCCTCCCGGCAAGGGGGAGGTGCCGTTTGGTGGGTGGCAGAGATCCCGCCCCCCCTCACGCCACTGTCATTAACCCTGCCCCCCTCTGCCCCCTTCTCGCCGCCATCGCTGTGTTAAGCTCTGCTTAATCAATCGGGGCCGCGCCACATGCAACTCAAGCCAAACGCCTATCGTCTCAACGAAACCGTCAAGGGCATTGAGACCATGACGCGGTTTGCTCTGGCCGTGCTGGCGCTGGCATCGGGGGTCTATACCTATCTGGGCGTGCGTGGCCTGCTCGATGGATCGGCCAATTTCGTGTTCTTTGCCGCCATCATCTATTCGGCCGCCGTCTCGGTGGCCATCTACGCCTTCTGGAGTTTCATGCTGCGCTTTGTGCCGCTGGTGACCCTGGGCGTGCAGCGCATCGCGCTGTTTCTGACCATGGCGATTGGCTGCGTGATGATCATCGCCATGAGTAGCTGGCTCAATGCCGCTGCGCTGGCCGGTTCGGCCGCGCTCGAACAGCATATGGCCGTGACCCTGCAGGGTTATGCCGAGGACCTCGACAATGCCCATGCCAACGCGCTGGCCAGCCAGAGCCTGCTGCCCGATGTGCAGCGCGCTGCCGAACGCTTTGCCGGTCTGGCCGCTGATGAGCGCGAAAACGGGGCCCTGACCGGTACCCAGGGCTCGGGCAGCGTGGTGCAATTGCTCACCCAGATGAGCGCGCAGATGAGCCAGCTGGGCGCGTCGATTTCCGCCAGTCGCGACGAGGTCGCCGGCCTGTTCGAGGAAGGCTCGACCCGTCTGGCCAATATGCGCGAACTGGTCTCCACCCCCGGCGCCATCGAGCCGCGTTCGGACAGTTTCCAGTCCGAAGCCGTGCAGCTCTCGGCGGTGATTGCCGCGCTGCAGCAGACCGACATTGCCGCCTCGGTCAAACGCGCCGCCGCCGATCTGTCGGCCGGCTTCATTGCCCCGGTCGCCAATGGCCAGAGCGCCGATCTGGCCAATCGGCAGGATCAGGTGATGGAAACCGTGCGCGTTTCGGTGGCCGCCCAATCGGCCGCGCTGAGCGCTGCCGCCGACGAAATCCTGGCCACCCCCAGCGTCGAGCAGCGCCGCTTTGTGCCGCTATCGAGCGCCGAGGCCGTGCTGGCCTATTGGAGCGATTTCATCCCCAGCTGGGCGGGCGCCATCTCGATTGACCTGCTGCCCGTGGTGCTGGTTCTGGTGCTGATGATCGTCAATGACGCCATGCGTAAGGATTCCGAATCCCTGGCCGAGGCCGAAACCATCACCGCCGCCGAAATGCTGCGCGCCATGGCCTTGTTCCGTCAGATGGAAACCGCCGGTATTGATGTGGCCACCGGCCAGCCCAAGCCGATTGCCGAGCCTGTCCCCACGCCGGAAGAACCGGCCCCCGAGGTCGCCGAAGCGCCAGCGGACGAGGGCACGGTGACCCCCATCGACGCGGCCCAGCGCAAGCGCACTGATGGGCCGCGCCCGGCATGAAATCCGATGCCAATGCCCGCGCCGACCACGCCCAGGGGCCGTTCTACCGCCGCCTGATCGACCGCCTCGCCGCCATCGAGGACGGCGCTATTCTGCGCGTGGCTTTTTTCATCATGCTGGCGGGCACTGCCGCGGTGCTGTTTGTCGATTTCCGCGAACTCACCGACAATCAGACCACCACCGAACCGGCCACCTTCCAGCCCATCCCGCCGCCAGCCAGTGACGGCCCCGATACCGGCCCGATGCCCGACATCACCACTGCGCCCGATATCCTGCAGCAGCCCCTCGAAATCGCCCTGGGCAGCGCCGGTCGGCTGACCCTGACCGGCACCATCGACCCCGGCAGCGCCACCCGCTTTGCCAGCGAGATCGAGGCGCGTGGCGAATATGTGCAGTCCATCGTGCTCGATTCACCCGGCGGTTCGGTCGAGGACGCCTTGGCCATGGCCGAGCTGATCCACGAGCAGGGCCTGACCACCCGGGTGGAAGCAGGGGCGCTGTGCGCTTCCTCCTGCCCCATCATCTTTGCCGCCGGCGCCGCGCGGCTGGCCAGTCCCGAAGCGGCCATCGGCGTGCACCAGATCTATGCCACCGCCATGAGCGGCGATCCGCAAAACGCCATGCGCGCCGCCGGGGTGGCCATGAGCAGCGCCCAGACCACCACCGCCAGGATCATCGCCGGACTGACCCGCAGTGGCGTCGATTCCGCGTTGTGGCTGCACGCACTGGAAACACCGCCCGAACGGCTCTACTATTTTTCGGCGGACGAGATGCAGCGACTCAATCTTGTCACCGAATTTGTGCAGGATTGATGCGTTCGTGACGGAACGGGTGGAGGGCTCGCGCCGTTGCGCTGGACGATGACGGCTCTTTGAGGAGGGAAGCCCGAATGCGCAAGGATCAGACCACCAATCATATGCTCACCGGCCACCGCGATATTCGCAACTGGGTGGCCGACCGCAATGGCATCCCCGCCATTGCCCGGGTGCGCAATCGCTTCGGCGAAGAACGCGCCCAGCTCAAGCTGCGGTTTGCCCGGGCCGACAAATCCCGCCCGGTCGATCAGGATAATGGCATGAGCCCATGCTCCTGGACCGCCTGGCTGGCCGAACTGGATCGCCAGCAGCTGGCGCTCAAGGTCGACCCTGATGCCGATGGCTTCGAGTTCGTCGAGCGGCGCGGCGACAATTAGGGTCGGCGCGACCCCTGCCGCCGGTCGGCTCCCGCTGGGACGGGCGGCGGCAATGGGTGTTCGGCCTCGGCCACGCAAATACGGTCCCGCCCGGTCTTCTTGGCTTCGTACAGGGCCGCATCGGCGCGACGCAACAGATCAAACAGCCCTTCATCGGGCCGCAGCTGGGCCACCCCATAGCTGGCCGTCGGACGCTTGTCCGGCGCCTGGGCAATCACCGGCTCGGCGGCGAATTGCATGCGCACGCGCTCGGCGAACAGCTGCGCGGTATTGAGCCCGCTGCCCGGCGCCAGCGCGGCGAATTCCTCGCCCCCCAGCCGCCCCAGAATGGCGCCCGAAACCGTCATCGCTCCCATGTCCGCCGCCGCCATCAGGGTTTTGGAGAAGCGGCTGATCACCACATCGCCCACCGGATGGCCATATTGGTCATTGATCGATTTGAAATGATCCAGATCCGCCACCACAATGCTCACCGGCACGCCCGTGCGGCGCGCGCTGGCCAGCAGTTTTTCGGCGTGATCCTCAAAACCGCGCCGGTTCAGCAGCCCCGACAGCGGATCGGTCTCGGTCTGGGTGGTCATGGTAACCATTGCATCGCGCAACAGGATCACCAGCATCAAAATGCCATTGGCAATCAGCAGCACAGCCCCCACCGCCTGGGAAATGGCCGCATAGGTGGTGCCGATATAGGCCTGCGCATTGATCCCGGGCCCCAGCGCCACGGCCAGAAACGGCTTACCCAGAAAATTCAGCGCCCCCAGCGCATAGATCGCCAGCAGCACCAGATCGAGCACATGCCGCCGACCCGAGCGCAGCACCACCAGCATGCCCAGCAGCTGCATCAGCGCATAGGGCCCCTGATAGCCAAGCCCGCGCAGTAGCGAGCGCCGGTCCATGTCGATGATCAGCACAATGGCAATCATCGACACCAGCACCAGCCCGGCCAGCAATCGCCATGGCGGCTCAAGCCGATAATTGCGTGCCAGCCCCACCACGGCAAACGCCTGCGCCAGCAGGAAGGCGGCAAAGATACCGATGCTGAACAGCCTCGGCTCGGCCTGAAACGGCAGGATCAGCTCAAGCCCGACATTGACCACCCCGGCGCCATAGGCGAGCGCCAGCCAGCGGGCGCTGACCGCGCGCGTATAGACGGCCACCAGCAGGAAAGCGGTGACGAAAATTCCGGCAACACAGAGATTAATTGCCAGAACGAAAACTGCAGCGCTCATTGACCAACCTGGGCAGACATGTTGGGCGCCATGCTAATCCGCACCGGGCAACGAGACGTTAACGACCGCCGCGCCTGTCCGGTGCTGGATAGTTAGACCCGTGGCGCCACATCGAAGGCCTTGGCCACCAGCTCATAGGAGCGCCGGCGCAGCCCGTAATCGTGGATGGTGGTTGTCATCATCACCTCATCGGCAGCACTGCCCCTGGCCTTTTCGGCGATGGTGTCAGCCACCGTCTGGGGCGAGCCGATGATCCACAGGCTCGACTGGTGATCGATCACCGCCTGCTGCTGGGGCGTCAAAACGCGGGCATGGGCCTCTTCGGGGCTCATCAGCTTGCGCTGCTCGCCCGAGGTGAACAGCGCCCAGCTCACCGCCTGCGAGCGCGAGAGATATTGCGCTTCCTCATCTGTCGGCGCGCAGATCACCGAAACGCACATAATGGTCCGGGGCTTGGGAAAAGCGGCACTGGGCTTGAAGGCGTTGCAATAGGTCTCGAACGCCGGGGCGGGCGGGGTATGGCTGAAATGGGCGGCAAAGGCATAGCCAAAACCCAATTGGCCGGCCGCCTGCGCACTATTGCCCGACGAGCCCAGCAGCCACTTCGGCGGCAGGCTGATTCCGCCGGGCGATACCGGCACCCGGGAATAGGGATGATCGGCCGGAAAGCTGTCCTCATCAAAGGCCATCAGCTCGGCCAGATAGTTGGAGAATTCCTCGCCCCCACCACTGCGCAGCGCCCGCATCGCATAACCATCGCCGCCGGGCGCACGGCCTAGCCCCAGATCGATACGCCCCGGATGCAATCCCTCAAGCGTGCGATAAGCCTCGGCGATGCGCAGCGGCGCATGGTTGAGCAGCATGACGCCCCCGGACCCCACGCGAATGGATTTGGTGTGGGCCGCGGCGCTGCCAATCAGGATTTCGGGGACCGAAGAAGCGATCGAGGGCATGCCGTGATGCTCGGCATACCAGAGCCGCTCATAGCCCAGTTCATCGGCCGTCTGCGCCAGGGCGATGGTTTCAGCCATCGCCTGAGAAGTGGAGGTGCCTTCGGCAATGGGAGCGAGATCCTGCAGCGACAGGGCAAAGGGTGCAGTCATGGCAATCACATGGGTTTGGAGGATGTGCGCGTCTTCTATCGTCAAATTACGATGAAAGCGAGTCACCTGTCCGACACATGGTCACTTTATGGGGCGATTTCATCCCCTTGCGTTGACTCGATAGCCAGACTGCGTCTTTTACTGTGTCCATCAACGAGGAAGACGCCGTGACGAAACTGCATATCGCCGCTTTTGCCATTGCCGCCTCGACCCTGTGCAGTGCAGTTGCGCAGGCCCAGAGCCTGACCACGCCGCAACCCTTTGCCGATATTGTCGACGAATTGCGCTTCGGCATCCACGCCCATGATGTCAGCTATATCCTGTTTGCCAAGCCGTGGGAATACAAGCTCGACCAGATCGAAGACATCAGCTTTGACGTCCTGTTCAAATCGCCCGATATCGAAGCGTTCCGCTGGATCGGCTCCCCACGACCCGATCTGGGCGTCACGCTCAACCTGGATGGTCAGGACAGCCTGCTCCATCTCAGCCTGACCTGGCAGTTGCCCATCTTCGATACCCCGTTCTATCTCGAGGGTGCTTTTGGTGGTGCCGTGCACAATGGCTATCTGACCAATTCGCCCGACCCCACGCGCTATGCCAATTTTGGCTGTCGCCTCAATTTCTACGAACGCTACGGCGTGGGCGCCCATCTCAGCGACAGCGTGACGGCCACACTGACCTATGAGCACACGTCCAATAATGGCTGGTGCGACATGAATCAGGGCCTGTCCAATGTTGGTGTTCGCGTCGGCTGGAAGTTCTAGCAACCGGTTCGCGGCGTTAACGAACCCTTAGCGACAATTTTACTCAAATCTTGCCTATCTCGGCCATGACCGGCCCTATTACCCTTTAACCGGGGGAATTCGCCATGATCCGCACTGCCACCCAGTTCCTGCTGGTCGCGCTGACCCTGGGCGCGGTGACCCTGCCGGCCATGGCCCAGGTCAATATCCTGCCCGAAATCCGCGGTGGTCTGACCGCCCGCGGTATCGGCGACAGCGCCGATCTGCTCGACCCCAGTTCCATCAGCGATGCCAATGTCGAATTGCTGTTTACCGCGCCCGACCTGAACGCCTGGATGCCGCTGGGCGAGTTGCGCCCGCATCTGGGTGCCACGCTGAGTTTTCGCGGCCAGCCATCCTATGGCTATGCCGGTTTGAGCTGGACCCTGCAGGCCCCGGTCACTCCCGTCTTTGTTGAAGCCAGCCTGGGTGGCGTTGCCAATACCAGCCTGCTCAGCGCGCCCCAAGGCGACCCCGCGCGCAATTTCGGCTGCAGTGTGGGCGGGCGTGTCGCCGCCAGTGTGGGCGTCAACCTGCCCGCGGGCACATCGCTGATCGGCACAGTGGAACACCTGCCCGATTTCGGCGCTTGTGGCACCCCGGACCGCGCCAATACCAATATCGGCGTACGTCTGGGCTTCCGCTTCTAGCGGCATTTTCACCGTTTCATCGAAACGATGAAAATGCCCTCGTTCTTGTTTTGCCGCGTTTCCCAACCGCAAAACCGTGGCCAGTTTTGCTGGAAACGCTTCTAGGCGACCTGCCCGGCGGCCCAGCCCGAGGCCCAGGCCCACTGGAAGTTATAACCACCCAGCCAGCCGGTGACATCGACCACTTCACCCACGAAATACAATCCCGGCACATCGCGGGCGCCCATGGTCTTGGCATCGAGATCGCGCGTATCGATACCGCCCAGCGTGACTTCTGCGGTGCGGTAGCCTTCCGAGCCGACGGGCTTGAGCGTCCATGCCTTGAGAATCGCTTCGACCACGGCCAGCTTCTTGTCGGAAAAATCTCCGATCATGCCGGGCATATCGAGCGCCTCACCCAGCAATTGCGCCAGCTTTTTAGGCATGAAACTGCCCAGCACGGTCTGCACCTGCAGCTTGGGTGTGGCCTTGCGTGCCGCGCGCAGCTTTTCGCCTGCATCCTCATGCGGCAGCAGATCAACCGTGATGGTATCGCCTTCGCGCCAATAGGACGAAATCTGCAGGATCGCCGGCCCCGACAAGCCGCGATGGGTGAACAGCAAAGCCTCTTCGAACGCCGTCTTGCCATGGCTGACAATGGCATCGGTGGCGATGCCCGAGAGTTCCTTGAGCTTTTCCAGCGCCCCGGTCTCGAAGGTCAGCGGCACCAGACCCGGTCGGGTTTCAGTCAGCCGCAAGCCGAACTGGCTGGCCAGCTGATAGCCCAGACCGCTGGCCCCCATCTTGGGAATGGACTTGCCACCCGTGGCCACAATCAGGCTTTCGGCAGTGATCGAGGAGGTACTCAACTGCAGGGAGAACCCGTCAGTGCCCCGATCCACCGCCTCCACGCTGGTCTCAAGCACCAGAGTGACGCCGGCCTTGCGCATTTCGTGCAGCAGCATGGTGTTGATCTGGGTGGCTGGGCCATCGCAGAACAATTGCCCCAGCGTCTTTTCATGGAAGCTGATGCCGTGATCCTTGACCATCGCAATGAACATCTCGGGTGTGTAGCGGCTCAGCGCCGACAGCGCAAAGCGCGGATTGGCGCTGACAAAACGGTCACGTCCCTTGTCGATAGTGGCGTTGATATTGGTGAAATTGCAGCGCCCACCGCCCGATATGCGGATTTTCTCACCGGCATATTTGGCGTGATCCACCACCAGAACCGAACGACCGCGTCGTCCCGCTTCGATGGCGGCCATCATGCCGGCAGCGCCGGCGCCAAGAATGACGACATCATAATGGGGCATGGGGGCAGTCCTGTGCGCTGTGGTGGCGCCCGGTCTAGTGCAAGCCAGCGCCCCTGCCAACACCAAGCGTGATCACAGCGCTGTTGCGGCTGCGCCGGGGCAAACCGTGAGCGGCCAAACCAGGCTGGTGCTGCGCCGAGGGGGGCATGATCAGCGCTGGGCGGGCATCACCACATGGGTCAGGCGACGCACCCACTCCAGAAACAGCCCAAAGGGCCGGCTCAGGGTCAGCATGAACAGCGTGGCCGAGCCCAGCGCGGTTATGATCTTGCCCGGATCCGCCCCGGCCAGCGCCAGCGTTGCCGCGTAGAGCGGCACCTGAAAAGCCATGAAGGCCACGACATCGACAACGGCCCGGCCGATCCGCCGGCGTGGCAGCATCCTGGCAAACACCCAGTCGCGCCAGGCGGCGTACAGCCGCCCTGTCAACGCCATCATCACCACCATGATGGCGCGGGTGATCAGCACCTGACCCGGCGCCATGCCCGCAATGACCAGCTCTGTGAAGGTCGCTATGATGGTGAAAAAGATGATGGTTGCGAGGGTGTCGACAATAAACAGGCGCATGGCGCCCCAGTACGCCCTGATGGCGGGTACGCGCAATGGCCAGTGACTTCAGTGACCCCCTGTCGCTGTCGGGGCCCAGCCATTGACTAATTCCTACAGTGGAGTATGACTTCGCCTGCTTTTTCCAAACAAGCAGTCACTTGATGCGCAGCGTTTTTCAAATTGCTGATCTGGCAACCACCCGGCTCACCGCCTTGGGTGTCGCTGCGCTCATGACCAAAACCACCAAAACCGCCTGACGCTTTTCCCCGGGTCGTCTCCCGACGGGGAGAGGCTGATCCGAATGGCCGCAACCCACCGGGTTGCGCGGGGGCGAAAATGGTAAGGGACTGGAGTTCCAAAAATGGGCTATCGCGTCGCTGTCGTCGGTGCCACAGGCAATGTGGGCCGTGAAGTTCTCAATATTCTGGCGGAGCGCAAGTTCCCCGCATCCGAGGTGATCGCACTCGCCTCCTCGCGTTCGACTGGTCGCGAAATCTCCTATGGTGACAAGATCCTCAAGGCCAAGAACCTTGATGACTTTGACTTCAAGGGCGTCGATTTCGCCATCATGTCGGCCGGTTCGGACATTTCCAAGAACTGGGGCCCGCGCATCGCCGCCAGTGGCTGCATCGTGATCGATAATTCCAGCTTCTGGCGTTACGATTCCAATGTGCCGCTGATCGTGCCCGAGGTGAACGGCCCCTCGCTTGAGGCCTGGCTGGCCAATGCCAATCGCAAGAACATCATTGCCAACCCCAATTGCTCGACCGCTCAGCTGGTGGTGGCGCTCAAGCCCCTGCACGACTTTGCCAAGATCAAGCGCGTCGTCGTCTCGACCTACCAGTCGGTTTCCGGCTCGGGCAAGGAAGGCGTCGACGAGCTCTGGAACCAGACCAAGGGCATTTTCGTCAACGATACGGCGACCCCCGGCAAGTTCCCCAAGCAGATCGCTTTCAACGTCATTCCCCACATCGATGTCTTCATGGAAGACGGCTCGACCAAGGAAGAGTGGAAGGTGATGGCCGAGACCAAGAAGATCCTTGATCCCAAGATCAAGGTGACCTGCACCGCCGTGCGCGTGCCCGTGTTTGTCGGCCATTCCGAAGCCATCAATCTCGAATTCGAAAACCCCATCAGCGCCGATGAAGCGCGTGACATTCTGCGCGAAGCACCCGGCGTTGCCGTGGTCGACAAGCGCGAAGCCGGTGGCTACACCACCCCGGTTGAATGCGTGGGTGAATACGAGACCTTCGTCAGCCGCATCCGCGAAGATGCCACTATCGAAAACGGCCTCAATATCTGGGTTGTTTCGGACAATCTGCGCAAGGGCGCCGCGCTCAATACCATCCAGATTGCTGAAACGCTGATCGAGCTGGGCCTCAAGCCCCGCGACGCCGCCTAGGCCATACGCTTGGTCACCCCGGTCCGGCCGGGGTGACCACACCAACAGGCACCGGTCTCGCCGCTTTCTGGTTTCGTCGGGAACACCAGCATGTTAAGGCCACGCCAATTCTCCTTGTGCGCAGGTTTTCATGCCGCTTCGCGATCTGCTGCTCGCCCTGGGCGTCGTCACGCTGTGGGGCCTGAACTTCGTCACCATCAAATGGGGCGTCGACGAAGTTTCCCCCTATCTGCTGACCGCCTTGCGCTATATCGGCTGCGCCCTGCCCGCCGTGTTTTTCATCCGCCGTCCCAATGTCAGCTGGGGTCTGCTGCTGGCCTATGGCATGACCGTGGGCGTGCTGCAGTTCAGCTTCCTGTTTTCTGCGGTGGGTCTGGGCATGCCCGCCGGGCTGGCCAGCCTGGTCATGCAGATGCAGGTGTTCTTCACCATGGCGCTGGCTGCCCTGCTGCTGGGTGAACGCCCTACCCCGCTGCGCATTGCCGGCGCCGGTCTGGCGCTGATTGGGCTGGCCACCATTGGCAGCGAGCATATCGGCAGCGCCGTGCTGATCCCGTTCCTGATGACGCTGGTTGCCTCGCTGTTCTGGTCCATGTCCAATATCGTCACCAAGCGCGCCGGCAAGGTCGACATGTTTGCCTTCGTGATCTGGGGCAGCCTCATTCCGCCGCTGCCCATGCTGGCCATCTCGCTGATTCTGGAGGGCCCCGGCCCGCTGCTGGCGCTGCCCTTCATCAGCCCGCAGGCAATTTTCTCGGTGCTGTTCATCGCCTATGGCTCGACCCTGCTCGGCTATGGTGGCTGGGCCATCCTGCTGGGCAAGTATCCCGCAGGCATGGTGGCGCCCTTTGCCCTGCTGGTGCCCGTGGTCGGCTTTGCGGCGGCCTTTGTGTTTCTGGGTGAAGCGGTGACCCCGCTGGAAATGCTGGGCAGCCTGCTGATCTTTGCCGGCCTGATGCTCAACGTCTTCGGACCGCGCCTGTGGGCGCGGCTGCGGGTGGCCTGATGCCCATTCGCCATATCGCCCTGGCCCTGCTGGTGGTCGCCATCTGGGGCTTCAATTTCGTGGTCATCAAGCTCAGCGTTGCCGCGTTGCCACCGCTGCTGGCCGCCGCGCTGCGCTTTGCCTTTGCTGCCGTGCCGCTGGTATTCTTCATCAAGCCGCCCAAGGTGGCCTGGTATCTGGTGATCGCCTATGGCTTTGCCTTTGGCGTCGGGCTCTATGGCTTTTTGAACCTGTCCATGGCCTGGGGCATGTCGGCCGGGCTCAGCTCGCTGGTGCTGCAGACCCAGGCCTTTTTCACCATGGCGCTAGCCTTTTTCCTGCTCGGGGAACGGCCGCGTCGCGTGCAGATCATCGGCGCCGCCATCGCCTTTGCCGGCATCGCGGTAATCGGCACCGAACGGCTCGGTGCCACCGCCCTGCTGCCGCTGGGCATGACTCTTATGGCGGCGCTTTGCTGGGGCTGTGCCAATATCCTGATCAAGAAGGCCGGCAAGGTTGATCCGGTCTCGCTGACGGTCTGGGGCGCGCTGGTCGCCCCATTGCCGCTGCTGGCGCTATCGCTGCTCAATGAAGGCCCCGGCGCCGTTTCAGCCGCCCTGCTCGGTTTCAGCTGGGGCGATGCCGGACTGATCGCCTTTTTGGCCTATCCGGCAACCCTGCTGGGCATGGCGATCTGGAGTTGGCTGCTGGGCCAGCACCCCGCCTCTGTCGTCGCCCCCTTTACCCTGCTGGTGCCCATTACCGGGCTGGCCTCGGGCTATCTGGTGCTGGGCGAAACCATCACCCCGATCGAAATCGCCGGGGCGGTACTGGTGATCGCCGGCTTGCTGGTGACGCTCCTAAGAGCCCGCGCGACGCCGTTGCTCTGACCCCGGAAACGACAAAGCCACCCCGATCGCTCGGAGTGGCTTCGCAACGCCCAAAAAGGGCGCTCGGCTTACATGGCGGCGGGGGCAGCCGAGGCCAGCAAGCCGTATTCTTCGGCCGAAAGCTCGCCATTGCCGTCGGTATCGGCAGCAGCAAAGGCTTCCACGGTCAGGTCGGGCCAGGCGACCTGTGCTTCTTCGAACGACACTGCGTTGCTCGCATCGGTATCAACGGCGACGAAGTCGGTGGCTTCCTGGGCAAAGGCAGCGCCGGTCAGGCCAAGGACGACGAGGGTGGAGAGAACGATCTTTTTCATTGCAGGTGGCTCCGAATATTGAGGCAAAAACGGTGACCGGTTATCCGGCCCCCGACGCGCTGCCCTCAAGCAGCCCGTGCCACAGACAATGCTCACCCATTGTGGCTGGCAAAAGTTGGAATTGAGACAGCCGCAGGAAAAATATCGGGCAAGTTTCGGGCAGTTCGAGCAATAATAAGGCGCGGCTTTATTCTTGTGAATTTTGCCCGTACATCTCGACTGGTCTTAAGATCACGCAATCGTATTTTGAAGTCAAAGTGCAACGCGCAGCAACACACCCGGGAAACACGTACTATTGGGCAAGTCACCGCCTATCACGCGCGCGTGAAGCCACTGGGCACGCAACTTTGCGCGCGCCACAGCACTGCCTTGTGCACGTTTGTGTTGTCTATCGACTGGTCGGGATCACAGCTCGGGACGCACGAAGTCGCCACTCTCGCTATCCATGATCCACAATTCGCCGGACGAGATATCGAACCAGGCGCCATGCACCGCCATTTTGCCCTCGGCTTCAAGTTCGGCCACATAGGGGAAGGTGCGCAGATTATTGATCGAATTGCGGATCGAGATGCGCTCAAGCGCCGTCTGCCGCTCACTGGCCGTCATCAGATCGTTCTGACCGACCTGATCAGGCAGCCCGCCCAGCATGCTCATCCACTTGCCGATGAAGTCGCCGCTATGCAGCGGGCTGGGCGCGGGATTGAGCGCTGCCGAAATACCGCCGCAGCGACCATGCCCCATGATCACGATATTGGAGATACCCAGCCCCTTGACGGCAAATTCGATGCCAGCCGAGGTACCGTGCTGGCCGCCATCGGGCTGATATGTCGGCACGAGATTGGCCACATTGCGCAGCACGAACAATTCGCCCGGCGCACTGTCAAAGATCATTTCAGGTGCCGCGCGACTGTCGCAGCACGCGATGATCATGGTGGTGGGACTTTGGCCGATGGTTGCCAGATCCCGATAGCGCTCTTTTTCGCGCGTATAACGGCCCGCTATGAAGTTGGCGTGGCCTTTGAGCAGGTAGTCAGGAAAACGGTGCATGAAATCTCGATTAGCGCTAAGAGGCGACAAGATCAATCGGGCGCGTGCAACGCCCGTGCATTGGGGGCATGCATGCTTATCTATCGGTTTCTGACTGGCGAGGACGATGCCAGCTTCTGCCACAAGGTCACCAAGGCGCTTTCCGAAGGCTGGCAGCTGCATGGCGGCCCCACCTATGCCTTTGATGCGCACAACAAAAAGATGCGCGCCGGTCAGGCGGTCACCCGCCCCGCCAAGGATCAGCCCTATGACCCCGACAAGAAACTCAGCGAGTACTAGGTGCGTCTAGGCGCTGTCGCCCCTGGCCAGGCGCAGGGCCAGGCCCTGCAGCATCAGGATGGTCTTGGCATCGGCAATCTCGCCGCTGCCGATCATGGCGATGGCTTTTTCAAAGTCCAGTTCGAGCACTTCGATGTCCTCGCCCTCATCGTCCAGACCGCCGCCGGCATGGCTTTGCTGACCGGGCGTGTAGTGGCCGATAAAGCAGGCGCATTTTTCGGTCAGTGAACCGGGGCTCATATAGGCGTTAAACAGGAATTCCAGCCTGTCGATCGCATACCCGGTTTCCTCCAGTGCCTCGCGCTGCGCGGCGATCTCGGGTTCTTCGCCATCCAGCAGACCGGCCGGCGCCTCGATCAGCCAGGCCGGATCGCCATTGAGATGGGGCGGCAGGCGGAACTGGCGCGTCAGCAGCACAGTCTTTTGGACCGGCGCATAGGCCAGCACGGCTGCCGCGCTGCCATGATCATAGACCTCGCGGATCACCGTCTGGCTGCCACCATCACGCCGCCCATGGGTCACCTCGTAATTATCGAATTTCCCCCAATTGTGGCTCAGCTTGGTGACGGAGTTGATCTTGACGTGATTGGACATGCGGGCTCCGACTGTGTTGGCCCAGCTATGCCGCACTCCACGGCATAGGGCTAGCCTTGAGCAGGCTGAAACACCGCTTCGTCAGCTTGGGGATACCCGCGAGACGTGACCGGCTTTCCAAGGCAGCAAAAAGCCCGCTTCGGCTGAAGCGGGCTTTCGTATTCTGCCAACCAGAAGGACGCCTAGAACTCCGACCACTCGGTGGCGATCGCAGCATTGCCCTGGCTGAGATAGGCACGCGAGGCCCTGGCTGTCGCCGGATTGCCAGAGCGCGACGGTGCTGGGGCAGCCGGCGCTGTACGGGCAGCGCGAGCGGCCGGACGATCGGCCAGTGTGAAGACCTCCACCACCTGGTCGAGTTCGCTGGCGCGCGATTCAGTCTGCTCGATGGCTGCGTTGATCTCTTCGACCAGTGCTGCATTGTGTTGGGTCATCTCGTCCATGGTGCGCACGGCGATATTGACCTCCTCGATGGCGGAAGCCTGCTCGCGGCTGGACTGGGCAATTCCCCCCAGCAACGCGTTGTTTTCGCGCACTGCTGCCAGCATTGCGGTCAGCTTGTTGGCTGCCTCTGCCACCAGCTTGGAGCCCCCCGAGACCTCGCCAGCGCTCTGTTCGATCAGCAATTTGACGTCTGCGGACGCCTGAGCGGCGGACTGCGCCAGACGGCGAACTTCCACCGCCACCACGGCAAAGCCCTTGCCGGCTTCGCCCGCCCGGGCCGCTTCCACCGACGCGTTCAGCGCCAGCAGATTGGTCTGAAAGGCGATGTCGTCGATCATGCCGATAATATTGGAGATCTTGGCCGAGGAGCTGGTGATCTTCTCCATGGCGCCATTGGCCTGGGTCATCACCGCGCCACCGTCCTCGGCGGCACGCGAGACTTCCAGCGCCTTGGTACTGGCGGTTTCGGCCTTCTTGGCATTGTCGAGCACCGTGGACGCGAGCTGCTCCATGGTCGCCGAGGTTTCCTCAATCGTGGCCGCCTGCTTGGTGGTCCGCTCGCTCAGATCGTTGGCACCGCTGAGGATTTCGGCGGTGGCGGTCTTGAGTGCGCCCGAAGTACCGCGCAACTGCCCGATCACACCGGCCAGCTTGTCGCCCACGGCATTGGTGTCGGTCATCAGCTTGGCAAACGCCCCGCGATGCTCGCCGGTCATGCGCTTGGTAAGATCGGCCTGGGCCATGGCGGCCAGAACCACGCCGATTTCCTTGAGGCCATAATCGACCGAATTGACCAGCGCGTTGACGCTGCTGGCCAGCCCGTTCAGCTCGGCATCGGGGAACTGGGTATCGACGCGACGGCTGAAATCGCCATCGATCGCAGCGTCCACCACGGTGCCAAAGGATTTCTGCAGATCCTGCATCATCGCAGTACGGTTTTCCTGATCGGCCAGAATGCGCGCGGCCTCGGCCTCGGTCATATGGGCGATGCGACGACCATTCTCGCGGAATACCTCCACGGCGCGGGCCATCGCACCGATTTCGTCGGCGCGTTCGGCATAGTCGACCTCGACATCATAATCGCCTTCGGCAATGCGCTTCATGCTGCCGGTCATGCGGGTCAGCGGCGTGGACACCACGCGGCTGAGTACCAGGCCAATCAGCACCACGGCAAAGACTGCCACCAGGACAGTGGCGATAACGGCCACCCAGCGTGCCGACCACAGATCGGCATAGACAACCGCCTTGTCCAGCGACAGGCCGACATACCATTTGACGTTGGGCAGACCCGGAATCGCGGTAAAATTGACCAGACGGGTACTGTCGGCCTCAGTCGCTTCGGTCACCGCACTGGTCATGGCAGGGGCGGTACCGAAAGCGTCGGTGAGGGATTGACCGACCAGCGTGCCGTCACGATGCACAAGAATAGTGCCCGCCTCATTGACCAGGAAGGCATGGCCATTGCCAGCCAGTTGAGCCTTGGCCAGCATTTCGACCAGTGCAGTAATGCCGAAATCTGCGCCGGTGACGCCCACCACTGTGCCACCATTGATTAGTGGGGTGGCCAGCGACACAGTCAACTCGCCCGAGGAAGCATCGGCATAGGGATCGGTCAGAATAGTGCCCTTGGCGGCAACCGCATTCTGGTACCAGGGGCGGGAGCGTGGATCGTAGCCCGCGGGCAGTTCAATCGGCGGATAGGCGCTGAACGATCCATCCGCCTCGGCGCCGAAATAGGTGTTGATGAAGTTGCTGACCAGCGCCTGTCGATTGAACGCCTGGGCCACCGCGCCCCCGCTTGGCACACTGGCCACCGATTCATTGGCAGATTCCACCAGCAGCGTCCGGCCCTCAAACCAGTTGCCCACGGCCTGAGCCGTCAATGCACCGGTGCCGGTCATATCAGCCAGGACATTGGCCTCGGTAGCCGCGCTATTGCGGGTATCATTATAAACCGACAGGACGGCAAAGCAGACAACGACCACCGCAGCCGTCGACAACAGGATCTTGGTGGCCACGCTTGATCGTATTGCCTGCGTGGAGAAAGGGAGGGCCATTTTGTGTGATTCCGATTGAATTGAGCTCGCGCTCCTAGATGAAAATCTCCCACAAACTGGTAAAAAATCTATGTTAAGTTCCAACGCAGAGCTTACTCTTGGCGGGGCCTCGTTCTCGTCTGGATTGATGATGGCGATAGTAGTCGATGGACAACCAAGGCTATTTGGCACCCCACCAATTGAACCCATTGCCTGTCCACACCGCGCACATCACGTGCGCTATACGAACAAAGTGCGCTTACCGCCAAAAGTTGCAGGCCGTTTTGGGTTAACCGCTTTGATTTTGTAACCTTTGGGCGCTAGAAGTCTCGAACCATTCCAAACTGCAGCGGTGTTTCCTAACCGCCAGCGAGGCCCCATGACGGTTCGATCCCGCCCACTTTCTCCCCATCTCCAGATCTATCGCTGGACCATCACCATGGCGATGTCGATCGCCCACCGCGCCACCGGCATTGCCCTTTATGCCGGCACCGCGCTGCTGGTGCTCTGGCTCGGCGCTGCCGCGATCAGCCAGGAAGCGCTCAACCCGGTCAATGAGCTGTTTGGCAGCTGGTTCGGCCAGCTTGTGCTTTTCGGCTACACCTGGGCCATTCTGCACCACATGCTGGGCGGCATCCGCCACTTCATCTGGGATTTCATCATCGGCATGGAACCGGGCCAGCGCGAAACCCTGGCCTGGGCCAATCTGGTTGGCTCGATTGTCCTGACCCTGCTGGTCTGGACCGTTTTTGTGTGGGTGGCCTGATATGACCGACCGTATTTCTGACGCCGTCATCGCCGATCCCAAGACCAAATACGGCAATGCCAAAGCCTCGACCCGCCACTTCATCACCCAGCGGGTAAGCGGCGCGATCAATATCGTGTTCGTCGGCTTTCTGGCCTTTATCGTGCTGCGGCTGGCCGGGCAGGATCGCCCCGACATGGTCGCCACCATCGGCAATGCCTGGATCGGCTTGCCGCTGGCGGCCCTGCTGGTGATTGTGGCCATCCACATGCGCAACGGCATGCGTGACACGCTGGAAGACTATTTCCACGGCGCCACCTACCGTCTGCTGATGAGCCTGAACACGGCCTTTTCTCTTCTTATCGCGGTGGCCGGACTGGCCGCCATTCTCAAGCTCGTCTTCTGGGGTTAGTGACCATGGCGCAATACGAACTCATCGACCACGAATTCGACGTGGTGGTGGTGGGCGCCGGCGGCGCGGGCCTCCGCGCAACGCTGGGCATGGCCGAACAGGGCCTGCGCACCGCCTGCATCACCAAGGTCTTCCCCACCCGCAGCCACACCGTGGCAGCCCAGGGCGGCATTGCCGCCTCGCTGCAGAACATGGGCCCCGACAGCTGGAAATGGCACATGTACGACACCGTCAAGGGGTCGGACTGGCTGGGCGACAATGACGCCATGGAATATCTGGCGCGCGAGGCTCCTGCGGCCATTTATGAGCTTGAGCATTACGGCGTGCCGTTTTCGCGCACCGATGACGGCAAGATCTATCAGCGCCCCTTTGGCGGTCACATGACCGAATTCGGTGATGGTCCACCAGTGCAGCGCACCTGCGCCGCTGCCGACCGCACCGGCCACGCCATTCTGCACACGCTTTATGGCCAGAGCCTGCGCCACAATGCCGAATTCTATATCGAATATTTCGCGCTCGACCTGATCATGGGTGACAATGGCGCCTGCGAAGGCGTGATTGCCTGGAAGCTCGATGACGGCACCCTGCATCGCTTCCGCGCCAAGACCACCGTGCTGGCCACGGGCGGTTATGGTCGCTCCTATTTCTCGGCCACCTCGGCCCATACCTGCACCGGCGACGGCAATGGCATGGTCGCGCGCGCCGGCCTGCCGCTGCAGGACATGGAATTCGTGCAGTTCCACCCCACCGGCATTTATGGCGCGGGTGTGCTGATCACCGAAGGCGCCCGCGGCGAAGGCGGTTATTTGACCAATTCCGAAGGCGAACGGTTCATGGAGCGCTATGCGCCCAATGCCAAGGATCTGGCATCGCGCGACGTGGTATCGCGCTGCATGACGCTCGAAATCCGCGAAGGCCGCGGCGTTGGTCCCAAGAAGGACCATATCTATCTGCACCTTGATCACCTCGATCCCAAGGTGCTGGCCGTGCGCCTGCCCGGCATTACCGAAAGCGCCAAGATCTTTGCCGGTGTCGATCTGACCCGCGAGCCGATCCCGGTCATTCCCACGGTGCACTACAATATGGGCGGCATCCCCGCCAATTATCATGGCGAAGTGCTCAACCCCACTGCGGACAATCCCGATGCCGTCGTGCCCGGCCTGATGGCCGTGGGCGAAGCCGCCTGCGCCTCGGTACATGGCGCCAATCGCCTCGGCTCGAACTCGCTGACCGACCTTGTAGTGTTCGGCCGTGCCGCCGCCATCCGCGCCGGCAAGGTGATTGATCGCGCCTCACCGATCCCGGCCATCAACAAGGCCCAGGACGACAAGATCCTGGCCCGCTTTGATCGCCTGCGCAACGCTTCGGGATCCAAGCCGACCGCCGCCATTCGCGACGCCATGCAGAACACCATGCAGCGCGACGCTGCCGTGTTCCGCACCGCCGATACCCTGGCCTCCGGCGTCAAGGCGATGAGCGAAATCTACGGTCAACTCAAGGACATCGCCGTCACCGACCGCTCGCTGGTCTGGAATTCGGACCTGGTCGAGACTCTCGAACTTGAGAACCTGATGGCCAACGCCATGACCACCGTTGTCTCGGCTGAAGCCCGCCAGGAAAGCCGTGGCGCCCACGCCCATGAGGACTTCCCCAGCCGCGATGACGTCAACTGGCGCAAGCACACGCTGGCCCGCATCGATATCGAGACCGGCGCCGTCAAGCTCGACTACCGGCCGGTCCATCTCGATCCGCTGACCCCCGAAAGCGAAGGCGGCATCGACCTCAAGAAGATCGCACCAAAGGCACGCGTTTACTGATGACCCACGCGGCCGGATATTCGGGCACACCCCTGGCGCAGAAGCTGGGGCTGAAAGATGGGCAGCGCGTGCTGTTCATCGACCTGCCTGATGCCGCCACCAACCTGCTGACGGTGCGTGACTTCGGCGAGGTCAGCCAGCGTGCTGCCAGCGATCTGGACGGGGCCACCCCCGGCTATGATGTCATTCACCTGTTCACCACCGCCCGCGCCGTGCTCGAGGATCTGGCCCAGCGTCTGATGGACCTGATGGCCCGCAATGGCATGCTCTGGGTGAGCTGGCCCAAAAAGGCCGCCAAGGTCGCCACTGACATCACCGAAGACGTGATCCGCGACGTGCTGCTGCCGCTCGGGCTGGTGGACGTCAAGGTTTGCGCTGTCGACCAGACCTGGTCGGGCCTCAAGATGATGATCCGGAAGGAATTGCGATGAAACCGATAGCCGTTCTGGCCCTGCTGGGCCTGCTGAGCGCACCCGCTTTGGCCGCATCACCAACCAAGGCCCAGCAGGACGAGTTCTATTCGGTCTGCATGGGCATCGCGCAGAATCAAGCATTGTGCAGCTGCAAGGCCGAGGCGGCCATGACGCTGATCGACGAACGCTTCATGGGGGTGGTGATCGCCTCGATGAAGGGCGGCACCCCGGCCTCGAGCGACTTCGTGGCCTACAATACCTACGTCGCCAAATCCAATCAGGTCTGCAAGCCGGACTACTAGAGTTTCCCGCTGTGTTGAACAGCGTGCGTTAAGAAGGAAGACCGCACCATGGTCGAACTGATGCTCCCCAAGGCCGACCGGCCCACCAAAGGCAAGACTTGGCCCAAGCCAGCCAATGCCAAGCGGCTGCGCGAGTACCATATCTATCGCTATGACCCCGACAGCGGCGCCAATCCGCGCATCGACACCTATTTCGTCGATCTCGACGATTGCGGCCCGATGATTCTCGATGGCCTGCTCTGGATCAAGAACAAGGTCGACGCCACGCTGACCCTGCGCCGCTCCTGCCGCGAGGGCATTTGCGGCTCGTGCTCGATGAACATTAACGGGCTCAACACCCTGGCCTGCACCAAGGGCATGGATGACAGCTCGGGCCCCATCAAGATCTATCCGCTGCCGCACATGCCGGTGGTCAAGGATCTGGTGCCCGACCTGAGCACATTCTACGCCCAGCACCGCGCCATCGAACCCTGGCTCAAGACCACCTCGCCCACCCCGGACAAGGAATGGACCCAGTCCGTGCCCGAACGCGCCAAGCTGGACGGGCTTTACGAGTGCATTCTGTGCGCCTGCTGCTCGACCTCGTGCCCGTCCTACTGGTGGAATGGCGACAAATATCTCGGCCCCGCCGCCCTGCTGCAGGCCTATCGCTGGCTGATCGACAGCCGCGACGAGACCACCCAGGAGCGTCTCGATGATCTTGAAGACCCCTTCAAGCTCTATCGCTGCCACACCATCATGAACTGCGCCAAGGTCTGCCCCAAGGGGCTCAACCCGGCCAAGGCCATCGCCGAAATCAAAAAGATGATGGTCGAGCGCAAAGCCGCCTGATTGGCAGTTCAGCGCTGAGTTTATGCAGCCTCCGGAGCGATCCGGGGGCTGTTTTGTTTTGGGGGCAGACGATCAGGCCTGTTCGGCCTTGCCGATCTGCTGGCGCAGAATGGTGCGGTCGCGGCTGGAGACGCCGATCAGCTCGGCCACGCGCCAGACCATATTGTCTTCCAACTCGTGGTTCTTGCTGTCGGCAAACACCACGGTCCACATCATGCGGATGATTTCGAGGCGATCTTCCAGCTCCAGCGACGATAGCGTCGAGGTGAACTTGTAGAAATCCACCGCCTCGGCATCGCGCAGCGCCGCTTCCTTGACCAATTGTTCGACATTGCCCTCGTCGAGATCATAGTGGTCCATCAGGGCGCCTTTGATGATGACACGCTCGGCGTCACTCATCTGCCCATCAACAGCCGCCAGATGTACCAAAAGCGCCGCCACCGACAGCTTGGGATCATGGCTGTCGCGTGCTTCGGGTTTGTTGAACAGGCGGGTAATGGCCTCGAACATGGCGGCAGGCCTCTTTCGGGGAACGACGGATCAGCGATGGGTTTGGCGCGCCGGGAGAAGCGCGCACGCCCAGACTTAGCGATCAAAGTCATTTCCTCAATGGTCAGTTGCCTGCCTCACGCGCTCTTGACCGGGTTTGATGCGCAATGGCCACACCCGCACCTGACCTGTCTGGCGGAAAAAGGACTCGACTCTGATCAGATTCGGAGTCTAATTGTTCCCTGTTTGTTCACATACGAGGTCACGATCCATGGCCCTGCCGGATCGCCAACAGCGCCTTGCCGCGCTGCGGGATACCATTGCCGATATCGAGCGCAAGCCGGCACTGGCCGAGGCCCGTCCGCTGCTGCGCAACGATGCCAGCGGTTTCCCCATGCCCGCTGGCGGCCTGCTCCAGGAGGTCTTTGCCGATGAGCGCCGCCACACCGGCGCGGCGCTTGGTTTCGCGCTGGCCCAGGCCCGCAGCCTGATCAGTACCAGCCGCCCGGGGGTGATCTATCTGCACTTGGCCAAGGAGGGGCAGGAAATGGGGCTGCCCTATGGGCCGGGCCTGATCAGCTTCGGCTTTGACCCCGATGCGCTGGTGCTGGTGCGCGCCGCCAATATGACCGAACTGCTCTGGGCCGCCGAGGAAGCCATTGCCTGTCGCGCCGTGGCCGCCGTGGTCGCCGACATTGCCGGCCATCAAAAAATGCTCGATTTCACCGCCAGCCGTCGACTGGGTCTGCGCACCACCAGCGCCGGCAGCTCCATGTTGCTGTTGCGCTATGGCACGGGCCGCGAAGCCAGCGCCGCCCATCTGCGCTGGCGCGTCACCCCCGTGCTCAGCGCCGCCCGGCGCTTTGATGCCCTGGCCCCCGGCGCGCCGCGCTGGCAGGTGCAATTGGAGAAAGGGGTGCTCCGCGATTCTCAAACCCAATGGCTTCTGGGCTGGACACAAGATGGACTTACCACACGCGATGCGGCCCGCCGCCCCTATGTCATTGCGGCCGACACGCCGCTTTCTCAGCCTGTTCCTGCCCCATTGGCCAACCGACTACCTCAAGCGGGCTGACCCGACCCTGAGCGGTCCGCTGGTGCTCTATGAACGCATCAAGGGCGGCCTGCGGCTCGCCGCCATGGATATCGAGGCGGGTCGGGCCGGTCTGCGTCTGGGCCAGAACCTGGCCGACGCCCGCGCCATGCTGCCCGATCTGAGCGTACGCGAAATCGACCGCCCCATGCTCGAAGCGGCCTTTGCCGATTTCGCTGACTGGCACTCCAATGCCAGCCCGCTGGTCGCCGTGCTGGGCGATGTCGCCAGGTTCGGCGATCTGGTGCTCGATATTACCGGGGTCGCCCATCTGTTCGGCGGCGAACGCGCCATGCTGATCACCCTGCTCACCCGGCTGCGCGCGCTGGGCTATACCGTGGCTGGCGCCATCGCCCCCACCATTGGCGCCGCCTGGGCGGTCAGCCATTTCGCCCGCAGCCAGGTGGTCCAGGAGGAAGCCCTCAGCGCTGCGCTCGACGCCCTGCCCGTAGGCGCGCTCAGATTGAGCCCCGAACAGATCGCCGGGCTCACCCAGATGGGGCTGACCAGCCTGGCCCAGTTGCGCCCGCGCGACCGCAAGTCGCTACAGGCCCGCTTCGGCATCAGCCTGCTGACCCGGCTCGATCAGGCCTATGGCATACTCGAGGAGCGTATGACGCCGCGCCTGCCCATTGCCGAACGTTACGCCGAACGGCGCTTTCCCGAACCCATCGGCCTGCTCGATGATGTGCTGATGACCGCCCAGGATCTGGCCGTGCAACTGGGCCATCAATTGCAGGCCGAAGGGCTCGGGGCCCAGACCTTTCATCTGTTTCTCTATCGCGTCGATCACAAGGTGATGGCGCTCTCGGTCAATTCGGCGCGGCTGACCCGCGACCCCGCCCATATCGCCAAGCTGTTCGCCCATCGCGCCGAGCGGCTCTCGGGCGAATATGATGCCGGTTTCGGCATCGACATGATCCGGCTGGCCGTCAGCTCGGTGGGCGAGCTAGATGGCACCCAATTGGGCGCCTTTGCCACCGATGATGGCGCTGCCGACCTGATCCAGCTGCAGGACCGCATGAGCAGCCGGCTGGGCACCATGGCCGTGCTGCGCACCCAGTTCGTGGCCACCCATATTCCCGAGCGCGCCGCTCGGCTGGTACCGGCCATGGTGCATGCGGCAACCCCCGCCAACCAGCCCGGCCCATCCCTGCAGCGCCCCTTGCGCCTGCTACCCGTGCCCGAACCCATCGCCATCAATGCCGAAGTGCCCGATGGCCTGCCTGCCTCGATGATCTGGCGCCGCGTCAGCTATCGCATCACCAAGGCTGCCGGGCCCGAACGACTGGGGGCTGAATGGTGGCGCAGTGGCCAGCGCCTGCAACTGGCCCCGCCCGAAATCCCCCGCCCGCCCAAGCCCGGCGAAAAGCCCAAGGCACCGCCCTATGTGCCCCAGCTTGAGCGTTTCAATCCTTCAGCCGTCACCCGCGATTATTATGTCGCCGAAGACGCCATGGGCCGTCGCTTCTGGATCTATCGCGAAGGGCTTTATGTCCCCGATGCCAGCCCGGTCTGGTATCTGCACGGCCTGTTCGCATGAGCGATCTGATCACCCTGATGCAGGCGCCCGTGGCGGCACCGTCACGCCCCCGGCCGCCAGCCCCTCCCTTTGCCGAACTGGTCTCGACCAGCAATTTCTCGTTCCTGCATGGCGGCTCGCACCCCGAGGAGCTGGTCAATGCCGCCGCCCATCTGGGGTTGAACGGCTTTGGCCTGACCGACCGCAACAGCTTTGCCGGGGTGGTGCGCGGCTATGTGGCCGCCCGCGACATGGAGCCAGCGCCTCCCGGCTTTCGCTATCTGGTGGGCGTGCGGCTGTGCTTTGCCGATGGCACACCCGACATCATCGCCTATCCCAGCACCCGGCTGGCCTATGGCCGGTTGTGCAAGCTGTTGACCATCGGCAATCAGCGCGGCGAAAAGGGCAAGCCGGTGCTCTATCTGTCGGACCTGTTCGGCGCCGGCCATCCCGGCTCGACCACCGAGCAGGGGGCAACGGAAAACCATGCCCAGGGGCAGCTGTTCATTCTGGTGCCCGATGAAGCCGATTGGGGCCTGACCGAACAGACGCTGGCCACGCTGAACCAACAGGCACCAGGCCGCGTCTGGGTCGCCGCCGCCACGCGCTTTGATGGCACCGACCGGGCGCGTCTGAACCGCATCGACCAGCTCGCCAGACGCCACAACGCGCCCATGCTGGCCAGCAATGATGTCCGGTATCACCAGCCCAACCGCCGCATGGTCCAGGATGTCGTGACCTGCATTCGCCAGCATCTGACGCTCGAAACCGCCGGCTGGCAGCTGGCCGCCAATGCCGAACGCCACCTCAAGCCGCCGCGCGAAATGGCCAGGCTGTTCGCCGATTATCCCGACGCCATGCACCAGACCCAGAAGCTGATAGCCCGCATCGATTTTTCGCTCGACCAGCTCAAATACAATTACCCCGAAGAGACCATCGGCAATGGCGAAACCGCCCAGCAGACCCTGGAGCGGCTGGCCTGGGCCGGCGCGGCCAGGCGCTATCCGAACGGGGTATCGGACAAGACCCGTCGCGCCATCTGGTCCGAGCTCTGCCTGATCGCCTACAAACGCTATGCCGCCTATTTCCTGACCGTGCATGACATCGTCATGTTCGCCCGCCATGAGCGCAAGATCCTGTGTCAGGGCCGCGGCTCGGCCGCCAATTCCACGGTGTGTTTCTGTCTCGAAATCACCGAGGTCGACCCCGAAACCAGCTCCCTGGTGTTTGGCCGTTTCATCTCCACCGAACGCGACGAACCGCCCGATATCGACGTCGATTTCGAGCATGAACGGCGCGAAGAGGTGATGGCCTATATCTACAAAAAATATGGCGGCAAACGCACCGGCCTGACCGCCAATGTCATTTCCTACCGCTCCAAATCGGCCATGCGCGAGGCCGCCAAGGTGTTCGGCGTCTCTGACGATACCGTCACCGCGCTCAACGGCCTGCAATGGGGTTGGGGCGCCGGCATCGATCTGGGGGAGCTGACAACCATCGGGCTCAGCCCCGATGATCCCACGCTGGCCCAGATGTTCGAGGTCGTCAAAGTGCTGCGCGGCTTCCCGCGCCATCTGTCCCAGCATGTGGGGGGCTTTGTCATCACCCGCGATTCGCTCGAAAGTCTGGTGCCGATCTCCAAGACTGCCATGGACAGCCGCACCATCATTGAATGGAACAAGGACGACATTGCCGCCCTGGCCATTCTCAAAGTCGATGTGCTGGCGCTGGGCATGCTCAGCTGCCTGCGCCGCGCTTTCGAATTGATGCAGACCCATTATGGCCAGTCGCTGGCACTGGTCGATCTGCTCGCCGAGGAAATCGATCCCGACCCGTCCAAAAAGGCCGAGGTCTACGCCATGATCCAGCGCGCCGACACGCTGGGCGTGTTCCAGATCGAAAGCCGGGCGCAGATGAGCATGCTGCCCCGCCTCAAGCCGGAAAAATTCTACGATCTGGTGATCGAGGTGGCCATTGTCCGACCCGGTCCGATCCAGGGCAATATGGTCCATCCCTATCTGCGGCGGCGGCAGGGGCTGGAGCCGGCCATCTATCACGATGACAAGCTCAAGGGCGTGCTGGGGCGCACGCTGGGCATTCCACTGTTTCAGGAACAGGCCATGCAGATCGCCATTGTCGGCGCCGGGTTTTCTCCCGGCAAGGCCGACAGCCTGCGCCGCGCCATGGCCGCCTGGCGTCGCACTGGCAAGATCGCCCAGTTCGGTGAGGAATTCATCGCCGGCATGCGCACCAATGGCTACCCCGAAGAGTTCGCCAAGAACTGTTTCGCCCAGATCCAGGGCTTTGCCGAATATGGCTTTCCCGAAAGCCATGCGGCCTCGTTTGCCCTGCTGGTCTATGCCTCGTGCTGGCTCAAATGCCATTACCCCGATGTGTTTGCCACCGCCCTGCTCAACAGCCAGCCCATGGGGTTCTACGCTCCCTCCCAGATCATCCGCGATGCCATCGAGCATGGCGTGGAGGTGCGCGCGGTCGATGTGAACCTGTCCGATCTCGAATGCGTGCTCGAAGGCGATAGCCGCCCCGCCCGCGACCATCTCTGGCCCCAGCACCAATCCATGGCTGACCATGTCCATGCCACCAGGGCGATCCGTCTGGGCCTCACCCATGCCGTGGGGCTGGCCGATGCCGACATCAACCGCATCGTGGCCCGCCGTGGCGCCGGTTATGACTCGGTGCGCGATCTCTGGCTGCGCACCCAGGTGCCCATTGCCAGTCTCGAAAAACTCGCCCGCGCCGACGCCTTTGCCTCGCTGGGCCTGTCGCGCCGCGAAGCGCTCTGGGCGGTCAAGGGGCTGATCGGCACTCATGGCGCCGATACCCTGCCGCTATTTGTTGCCGCCGGCAGCGTCCAGACCGATGTCGACAGCGAAACCGGCCTGCCCAAAATGCTGCCCGGCGAGGAGGTCATTCACGATTATTCGACCCTGTCATTCTCGCTCAAGGGCCATCCGCTGCAATTCATCCGACCCATGCTGCAAGCGCGCCGCACCACGCGCTGCGATCAATTGCTCAATGTCAAACCGGGCAGCCGCATCGAAGTGGCCGGGCTGGTCCTGGTGCGCCAACGACCGGGCACGGCCAGCGGGGTAATCTTTGCCACGCTCGAGGACGAAACCGGTATCGCCAATATCGTGATCTGGCCAAAAACCTTTGAAGCCAATCGCAAGACCGTGCTGGGCGCCCGCCTGCTCGCGGTGCGCGGACAACTCCAGCGCGAGGGACTGGTGGTGCATATCATCGCCGAACAGCTCACCGACATGACACATCATCTGCTCGATCTGGCGCATGGCCAGGACATTGGCGACAGGATACTGGCGCGCGGCGATGAAGGCCGCTCAGGCCCCCAGCCCGGTCGCGACCACAAGGCGATGCTGGAAATCGAAAAGGCCCGCCGGGCCGCCTATGCTGCTCTGCCCGAAGGCCGCAATTTCCACTAGGCCGCAAGGCTCAGCCCACGATGCGATCAATAGCCTGGGCCAGCGCCACATCCTTGGCACTCAGCCCGCCCGCATCATGGGTCGTCAATTTCACCCGCACCACATTGTAGCCATTGGACCAGTCCGGGTGATGACCGGCCTTTTCCGCCGCCAGCGCGACCCGACTCATAAAGCCGAACGCCTCGGAGAAATCCTTGAACTTGAACACATGGCTGATGGCGTCATCCGCTGCATCATAGATCCAGCCATTGAGCCCGCGCAGAGCCGTCTCGCGGGCGGCATCGTTCAGCTTCTCAACCATAAATCACCCATTGGCAGTCTGTTAACGCCGCCATCAATAAGCGTGCAAAGCGACGCTTCCAAGGCACTGCGATTAACGCCGCGGCAACAGCTTGCCGCCAGTTTGTGTCACCAAAGGCCTGGCAATTGCGCCAGGCACAGGCGACCAGATCATCAGTGCAGGGTCACAGTCTTACAGAACCGCAATTAACGCGGTCGGCAGGCCCGCTGACACAGCGCCGGGAGGAACAGCGCATCGCTTGGACCAAAACACTGGCTGCATTTTTCGCAGTGACCCTTTTGGGCGCGCCTATCGCCCAGGCTGAACATCTTGTCGTATTTCACGACTGGCGATCACCTGCCGAACTGGCGGCGCTCAATGTGTTGCGCCACGCGGTCGAGGACAATGGCGACCAATGGGTGCCGCTGGCCATTCCGCACGACACCAATGCCAACACCACCGTGCTGGACCTGATCGCGCTTGGCACCAGCCCCAATGTCTTCCTGCACATGCCGCCGGCGATCTATCGCACCCTCCACAAGCGCCAAAAACTGCTCTCGCTCGATGCCCAGTTTGCCGCCAATGGCCTGCTCGAGAACCTGCCCGAAGTGGTGCGCGATACCATCACCATTGATGGCCGCATTCTCAAGGTGCCCGCCACTATCCACGCCGATGCCACCATCTTTTACAACCATGCCATCGCCGCCGAAATCGGCATCGACCCGCGAGACTGGACCAGTCTGGACGCCATGTGGCGCGATATGGAAGCGGCTCGCGATGCCGGATACCTGCCGCTCGCCATCGGCGCGCAAACCTGGCAGATCGGCTATCTGACCCACTCCCTGGTCGCCACCCTGGGCGGTCCCGACCTCTATCAGGCCCTCTATGGTGCGACCCCCGACAAGGCCGCACTCGATGATCCAGACCTGGCCGAGGTGTTTGTCTGGCTGCGCCGTTTCCAGCAGGCCGCCGATCCTGGCGCGCGCGACCGGGACTGGAACGTCGCCACCAATATGGTGATTTCGGGCCAGGCACTGATGCAGATCCAGGGCGACTGGATGAAGGGCGAATGGCGTGCCGCGGGCAAGCAACTCGACACCGACTATGGCTGCATGTTGCTGCCCGGCGCCAGGGCCCTGCCGGTCACCATCGATAGCTGGGGCCTGATGAATGCCACGACGCCGGCCATGAACAAGGCCGTCCGCGCCTTTGCCGACGCTGTGGTTGACCCAGCCAATCAGGCCGCCTTTGCCGCCGCCAAGGGGTCCACCCCGATCCGCTTTGATGCCCAGGGCGCTGTCGACCCTTGCTCGGGCATGCTCTTGAGCGCACTGGACCGCCCCCGGTTTGCCCTGCCGACGCCGCATCTCACCGCCCGGGCCGACTGGATCGAGCAGATCTGGGCCACCAGCCAGGCATTCTGGAGCGATGAAACCATGCGGCCCCAGACTGCCATTGCCCAACTCAAGGCGAACTGGAACGCTCCACCAGGCGCGGCCGTGCAATAGAGCCGGCCCCGAAGTTAAGCAGGGATTCACTCTGGCCAACGGAATATGGCGCATACGGACAAGTACGGCCCAACAGCAAGACCATCTTAACCGGCCTGCTGTTGACTGATCACAAGCAAAGGGCCGCCAATTCCGGCGTATCTAGACCACGAGCCGTCAGTTAACGGTATCCACAGACCCGATCCGGACTGCTATTAGCGCCGGAAATCGGGGAATTAGGAACGGGCAATGGTGTTTGAAGCCGCCCACAAGATTTTGCCGCCAGTAGACTATGTGTCCATGATCCGCTCCCTGTATGCGGATCGACGCTCGATGCTGTTTGGCGCTTTTGGCTCCGCGCTGGCTGCTGCCGTCGCGGCCCTTGAAGCACGTTCCATGATCCTGGGCGCTTTTGTTGGCCTGTTCATTCTGGTCGGGCTGGTGCGTAATGCCGATATGCGCGCCTTTGACGCCGTTCAACTCTCCGACACCAATGTCCGTCTTGCCCTGCATTGGGAAATCCGCGCCACCATTGGCGCCGCCGCCATCGCCCTGATCTACGGAACATGGTGTATGGTCAGCTTCTGGCTGGTCGATGACCCGTTTGCCGAACTGACCGCCGCCTCGGTCTCGGTCTCGGTGCTGGTGGGCGTGTCACAGCGCAATTTTGCCATCGACCGGCTGATGACCATCCAGGTCTTGCTCATTGCCGTGCCGCTGGCCCTCGGCCTGTTGCTGGTTGGCAATATCTATTACGCCCTGCTGACCCTGCTGCTATTGCCCTTCTTTGCCAGTCTACGCCGCATTGCCGGCAGCGCTCGCCAGATTCTGCTGCGCGCTGTGCATGGTCGCCTTGCGGCCTCTGCTCTCGCCACTCAGCTCGATACCGCCCTGACCACGCTGGAACACGGCCTGATGATGCTCGACAATGCGGGCACCATCGAGGTGGCCAATGGTCAGGCCCTGCAGGCCTTTAACCTGCCCAATTCCCAAAGCTGGATCGGCCGCCCCGCCAGCGAACTGTTCGACGTGGCTGTCGACAGCCAGGCCATGCCCAAGGCGGCGCGCGATCAATTAGGCTCGCTGATCGCCGCCCATTCCAGCGGCAAGCTCTTGCTCAGTGTGCGACCCGGCCGGCACTTTGAAGTTTCGGTATCCTCGCGCGGTCCCAAGACCGTTTTGCTGTTTGAGGACATTTCGGCCCGCATCATCGCTGAAGAGCGCATGAGCTATATGGCGCGTTATGACGCGCTGACCAACCTGCCCAATCGCGCCTATTTTGCCCAGCAGGTTGAGGCCATTCTGCGCGAACGGCGCGAAACCGGACACCCCACCCATGTGGCGCTGTGGATCGTGGACGTCGACGACTTCAAGCACATCAATGATACAATGGGTCATATCGCCGGCGACAGCGTCCTGGCCGAAATGGGCCGCCGCCTGCCTCTGGCATTCGGCGAAAACGCCATCTGCGCCAGACTTGGCGGCGACGAGTTCATCGCTTTTCGCGCCGACGGCATCGCCCCGCAATTCCTGGCCGAACGCTCCGAACACGTGCTGGCCAGCATGGGTGCCGAAATGCGCCTGCCCGACCGCAGCATGGTGGTCGATGTCAGTATCGGCATGGTGATCAGCGAGAATAGTGGCGACGATCTGGAAAGCCTTATGGTCAAGGCCGACCTGGCCATCTACGCCGCCAAGGGCACCGGCAAGGCCAAGGTTGTGCAGTTCCACGAGCGCATGGACACCGAGTACCAGCTGCGCCAGCAACTCAAGCAGGACCTCAAGCAGGCCATTGCAGGGGGCGAGATCACCCTGGCCTATCAGGCAGTGGTCGATCCCCGGAAAAACCGCATTGTCGGCTGTGAAGCGCTGGCGCGCTGGGACCATCCCGAGCTGGGGCCGATTTCGCCGGCCCTGTTCATTCCCATTGCCGAAGAAACTGGCCTGATCACCGATCTGACCCGTGCCGTTCTGGCCATGGCAACCCGGGACTGCAACACCTGGCCCGGCGACACCACGATTGCCGTCAACCTCTCGGCCCGCGACTTCCGGGCGTGCAATGTGGAATCCATGGTCCTTGACGCCATCAAGGTCTCGGGCCTGCCGCACCATCGCCTCGAAATCGAGGTTACAGAGTCAGCTGTCATCGAGGAACGCGAAGCCGCCACCATGGCGCTGGCCGCCCTGTGCCGTAAGGGCGTGGGCGTGGCGCTTGATGATTTTGGCACCGGCTATTCGTCGCTGAGCTACCTTCAGGCCTTACCCCTGACCAAGCTCAAGATCGACCGCAGCTTTGTAATCGACATCGAAGCCGATCCCCAGGCTCTGCGCCTGTTGGCCAATGTTGCCCAGCTGGGCAAGGACCTCGATCTCAAGATCACGGTCGAAGGGGTTGAGACCGAAGGACAGCTCAACCTGCTGACCTCACAAACCAAAATCGATCAGATCCAGGGCTTTGTCTATGGTCCGCCGCTCAATCTGGAGGCCATGACCCGGTTGCTGCAGGCCCATCATCGCAGCGATCTCAAACCCATTGCCAAGCGCGCCGGCGCCCGCCACTGATCATGCGCTAAGTTCCCTCGATTAACCAAGAATACGCGTTCAGCTTATAAAATGGTTAAGCAATTGTTACCCTGTCCGTATCAGAGTGGGACAGTGAGCAATTCATGGTTATCGACCCCGACAGTGCCGCTGCCGCCAAAGCCGGTACACCTTCCCGTTTCGCGGGCGCCCTGCTCGATATTCTCGACAAGGTGAGCTATGCCCGGGTTGATCCCGGCGTGATTGACGATCCCATCTACAAGCTCCGCTATCGCGCTTACACGCGCGAAGGGTTCATGGATCACAATCCCGAAGAGATCTGCATTGACGACCTTGATCGTGCACCCAATGCGATGAGCTTTGGCATCTATATCGATGGCCAACTGGTCAGCTCGATCCGGCTGCACCATCTGACAGCGACCCACCGTCGCTCACCCAGCATGAAGGTGTTCCCTGATGTGCTGGGGCCCATGCTTGACACCGGCCTGACCTTCATTGATCCCAGCCGCTTTACGGCCGATCACGAAGCCTCGCTGGCCTATCCGGCCCTGCCCTTCCTGACGCTGCGCATTGCTGCCATGGCATCGGTGCAGTTTCAGGCCGATCAGTGTCTGGCACTCGTGCGCACCGAACATGGCGCCTTCTACAAGCGCGTGTTTGGCTCTGAGCGGCTGAGTGAGGAACGGACCTATCCCGATCTGCACTTCCCGGTCGCCCTATTCTCGGCCAGCGTGGATTCGATCCGCTCGCGCGTGGCGCAGCGCTTTCCGTTCTTCCTCTCGACCCAGGCCGAGCGCCAGCAATTGTTCTCCCAGACTGTCTCCGACACCGACAATCGCCGCGTCGGCGCCTCGGCACGCCAGGCTTACGAGACAGCCCTGTCCGCCCTGCAGGCAGAACCCTGCTGAAACGGCGATGGCCATTTGCCTCGGGTCGTGACCTGCCCGGGGCATAATCACTCGACAAGAAGCACCTGCGGCTGAACCATCAGCAGCGGCACACGAGTCAGCCAGATCGTCAAAAGGGATGGTGCCGCATAGGTGACTCGAACACCTGACCCCATCATTACGAATGATGTGCTCTACCAACTGAGCTAATGCGGCAACGGGAGGCCTTTTACGTTGGGTTTTGGGCCGGTGCAAGAGGCAAGGCAGCCTGGCTCGGCAATTGTGCAGGCTGACCCTCACCCGTACGCGCCGAGGCGGTCATGGTGGCGGTCATGGGCACCTTCCATTCAAAGGCATCCAGCCGTCCGGTCACCGGCGACACCGGCTCCCATTCGTCACTGACCATGCCATCTGCGGTCCACACCGGATCACGCGGCGCCCGCACCGCACGGGCGAGCCATTCGCGCGCCTTGCCCTGATCGCCATTCTGGCCTTCTTCGATCTCGGCCATCAGGCTGGCGACACCCTGGGTGGCGTCCGGACCTTCAAAGGGCGCCAGCGCATTGCGCGCCAGAGACCAGTCATAGGCATCGATCGCCGCCCGGGCCAAAGCCATGCCGGCCGCGCGATGCGGTGGCGGCGTCTCGATGATCTCGCCCATCCGCTTGAGCCGGTCGACAGCCGAGGCGCCGGGCTGGGCGTGAGCATAGAGCGCAGCGATATCGGGATGACCGGTGGCGCGCCAGATGCGGCGCAGCAGGCTCATCGCCTTGCGGGTATCGCCGCGATTGATGTGAATGCGTGCCGCGATCAGCGCCGCTGGCACAAAGTCCGGCAGCAGCTTGAGGGCGGTCAGTGCGTGCTCGAGCGCTTCAAGCGGCGCGCTGGCTTCGGCCTCGCGCGCCCGCGCGGTTTCAATCACCGCCTGACGACGACGCTTGCGCGCCCGATCCTCGCGGCTCACCGCCTGCTCGGCATTGACCATTGCCACCGCATCGGCCCACTGCCCGCGCCGGCTCAGATCATCAAACACCGCCTCGGCGGCCCAACCGCTATTGGGAGCCAGGTTCAGCGCCTTGCGCGCAAAGGTCAGGGCTGCATCAGGTCGCTGCTGCGCGCTGGCCTGATCATACAGCCCTGTCAGCGCCGCCAGAGCCGTCTGGTCGCTGGCGATGAGAGCCCGATAGTGCTCACGCGCTGCGGGCATGTCGCCCAGCGCCAGATCCGCGCGTGCTTCGAGCAGCTTGGCAGCAGCATTACTGGGCAGGCGCGCCTGCGCATCGCGCGCCAGGGCACGCGCACGGGCAGGGTCACCGGCCTGCAGCGCGATCATGGCATCACTGAGTGCTTCCACGCCCTGCTCGCGCCGCCGCTCACGCGACCGGCGCGCCATGGCGCGCGGCGCCGAAATGATGCGCCGGACAATCGCCCAGACAAAGATCACCACGATGGCGACGACGATGAAAATAAAGACCGCCGCGCCCAGCCGCGGCTGCATGCGATAGCCCGCCACCTCCAGCGTCAGCGTGCCCGGCAGCGAGATCATCCAGGCGGCCAGCGCCGCAATGATCAGACTGCCCACAATCCAGGAAGCAAGACGGATCATTGCGCGACCTCGCCGCTTAGCGCCGAATTGCGCAGACTCTGCAGAAAGGCTTCGGCCTGCGCCTGTTCAGCAATCAGCGCGGGTACATCGCCCGCCGCCGCCTGCATGGCCGGGGGCAGACTTTCCAGCAGGCTCTGCGCGCTGGCAAAGTCGCGCCGCTCCACCGCCCCAATCAACCGGGAGGTGATGGCATCGGGCGTATCGCCGTCAATTTCGCCGGTCGGCCGCAGGGCGATGGCCCCGGCCAGCCAGTCCAGCGCACCATCCTGCCACTGCGCATCGGGATCGCTCGGGCGGCCCGCCAGAATGGCTGGCAACACGGCATCGAATTCGCGCGCGATCACGTCGGGACGGGTCAGCCCCTGCGCCGCCTGATTGGCAATCAGGGTGGGAATGTCAGCCTTGGGCGCCGCGGCCCGCAGCGTGGCAAGTTCGGTTTCGTAGGGGCGCCCCGTCGCAAAGGCAGTCTCGAGCCCAGACAGGATCAGCGGCAATTGCAGCACCGCCCCGATATCACCGGGCTGCTTGGCCAGCGTTGCGCTGGTTTCGCTGACAGTGCCTTCAAGTGTGCGCAGACTGGCCTCGGCGGTGCCAACCCGGGCAGCCAGTTCATCAATGCGGCCACCCAGAGCGGTAAAATCACCGCGTAGCGCATCAACCGCACCGCTATTGGCAGCCGTGGCTGGCGCTTCGGCCAGACTATCGACCCGGGCGCTCAGCGCCGCAATGTCGCTCTGAACCCCACCCAGATCGAGTGGAGCGGCAGCCTCGGGCGCCACAGCAGGTTCGGCCTGTTCCAGCGCGGCAATACGCTGATTGAGCGTGGCCAGTTCAGACTGCGTTGTCTGCGTCACGGTTTCGAGTTCAGGAATGGCCTTGCCAAAATCCGCCAGGCGCGGATCGGCCACGGCAACCGGCGCGGGCGGCGTCGGCCACAGGCCGGCATAGGCCAGACCATAGGCAGCACCCAGACCCAACAGACCGCCTACCAGCGCTGCCCCAAAGCCAAAGCCCGAGCTTTCCTCAACCACCGCTTTGGACCTGGGTTTTTCGGTCGACTTGTCGCCTGGCTTGGGCCTGTCGGCCGATGCCGATGAACCAGTTGCGCCAGTGCCGGGTGCATTCGCCCCGGCTGGCTTGCTGGCGCCTGCGGCACTGGCGGCGCTGGTGGCACCAGCATCACTCTTGCTCGGCTCGGGTTTGTTGGCCTCGGCACCCACCGCTCGTGCCTTGAGATCAAGCACTGGCGGTTTGACCGCACCCGGCCGGGCTTCGTTTGCCTTGGGGTCCTTGCTATCCGCCATCTCAGCTAGTCCTCTTGTTCACTTCGACTATGACCCAGTTTGGGCGCGGGCAAAACCCAGTGCCAGCGCCATCATCGCCTCTTCGTCGGGCCGATCAGCCAGACCAATGCGATTGAAATGGGCTTCCAGCAGCGGTTCTGCCACCGCTTCGCTCATGCACAACATGCCCAGATTCTGCCGCTGTGCGCGGTCCAGACTCTGCGCCAATTGCGCGAAAATTTCGGCCGTCCGCCGCGAATAGACCAGCACCGCCCCGATGCCACCATCGCCCAATGCGGCCAGCACACCTGTCGGCAATGTCTCGATCGCCACCATGTCATAGACCTTGGCGGTGGCGACCATGACACCCATCGGCGCCAGGGCCTTGGCCAGATCAGCGCTCTGATGTTTGCCTGTAGGATAAAATAGCGGCCCTTTCAGGCCCGACAGACTAATGGCGTTGACCAGGTCACCAAATGCACCGGCAGCACTGCTGACCCGGGCAAACCCGGCCTGTTCTGCATCGCGCGCGGTCCGATCTCCCACTGCCAGAACCGGCAAATGCGCGTAATCGCCGACCACACCGCGATCCACCAGCGTGCGCACCGCATTGGCGCTGGTCAGCACCACCGCCGCGAATCCATCGGCGGGCGGCAGGCTGACATCAAGCGTCACCCGTTCCATCAACGGCACCGCAACGCCCTCGATATCGAGGGCCTGCAACCGCGCCAGGCTTGATTGCGCATCCGGCTCGGGACGGGTGATCAGCATCTGGCTCATGCTTGTGCCCATTTGGCGAGAAATTCGGTCCCGGCCTGCTTGAGCAGGTCCTCACCCACGGCGCGCCCCACCACCAGCGGGTCAGTGCCGCTCGCCGTACTGTCGAACGCGGTCTGCCCGTCCAGGCTCAAGATCTGGCCCTTCAGCGTCAGCTGCCCGTTCGCCAAGCTGCTCAACGCCCCTACAGGCGTGCGGCAGGAGCCATCCAGAATGGCCAGCATGGCCCGTTCGCCGGTGATTGTCATATTGGTTGGCGCATGATCAAGCGCCGAGACCAGCGCGGCCATCCGCTTGTCATCGCTACGCACCGCCAGCCCGATAGCGCCCTGCGCCGGGGCCGGCATGAAAATCTCGGGGTCCAGCTGGCCCGTGGCCCGATGGCCTTCACCCAGCCGGTT